>JAWODQ010000045.1:0-28541 GCA_046483165.1 Bacillota bacterium
CCCGACCTGGAGCCGATATTGAAAAAGACCTACGGCGTTGTTCTCTTTCAGGAACAGGTCATAGAGATAGCGGTGGCCATAGCCGGATTTACTCCCGGGGAGGCGGACAGATTGCGTCGCGTCATGAGCCGCTCCAGGCCCGGGAGAGAGATGGAGGAATTGGGTGAGTTGTTCGTCGAACGGGCCGAAAAGCGCGGTGTGGAACGCGAGACGGCCGAGACCATATATTCTTACATCCGGGGTTACGCTTCCTACGGATTCTGTGAGGCGCACGCGGCGGCTTTCGGGGTTACGGCCTACCGATCCGCCTACCTGGCGCGCCATTATCCCGCCCAATACTTCGCGGCTTTGTTGAGCAATTGGCCCATGGGCTATTACCCACCCAACACCATATGCACAAAACTCCGGCGGGGCGGGATAGCGATATTGCCGGTGGACATCAATGCGAGTGGCGCGCGATTCAACGTGGAAGGGGGCGACATTCGAATATCTTTGTCCCGGGTATCGGGATTGGGCGCCGAGGTTGTGGATGGAATTCTGAAGGCCAGAGAAGATGGCAATTTTACTTCTCTTCGCGACTTTTTGCGCCGGGTGAAGATATCCGAGCGTGCCCTACAAAACCTGATGCTTTGCGGTGGCCTGGAATCCCTCGAGGATAATCGCCGTCGGCTCCTGTGGAGAGCGGCCGGCAGGGTAGGAGGGAAGAGAGGGGGCACAGGGGTGGGGGATGTGCCGGATTTCACTCCGCGGGAGAAAGTTCTTTGGGAGAGGAAAATCCTCGGTATAGAGGTGAGCGGTAATTATATGGAGTTTTTGCGGCCACGACTCGATGATGCGGGAGTACTCACCACTGCCTCTGTGCGGGAGAGGGGGGAGGGAGAGAGGGTCGCCGTGGCGGGTACGGTGCTTTTGCCCCACAGGCCCCCGACCAGGAGTGGTGCAACGGTAGTCTTTTGGTCCCTGGAGGATGAAACCGGGCTCGTCGATATTCTGGCCTTCCCCCGAGTTTATCGTCGTTACGGTCGGCTCCTATTCCCCCATCCCGGACGCCCTTTGCTGGTCCGGGGTGAGGTTAACCGACGCGGTGGCGGTAATGTGACGGTGGTGGCCCGTCATCTGGAACTCCTCTGATGCCCCGTTCTTCGCGTCAGCGCCGGAGGTAATCCACCAGGAATTGGACTCCATCGGAAGCCAGCTCCCAGAATCCGCGCCAGAGCAGACCCAGTATTCGCGAGGGAAAGGTCCACCAGGAGGTATTCTCCTCGGACTCCTCTTCGACGGGCTCTTCCTCCTTTGGGTCTTCTTCGGAAGGCACATCTTCTTCGGGATCGGAGCTTTCCTCGGGTGTCGGATCGGGTTTTGGCTCGGGTCCTTCCTCCGTTTCGTCTTCGTCCTCCTCCTCGGTCTCTTCTGGCTCTTCGGAGCCGGGGATAATCAGTACCTCTCCCACCTGAATTACGTAGGGATCACTGAGATCGTTCGCCCGGGCAATGTCTTCGACGGAAACTCCGGTTTCCATGGAGATGCTCGAGAGGGTATCTCCCGGCTGTACTCGGTAAACGCGACCTTCACTTTCCCTGCCGGCCATCTCTTCCATGGTCACGGTGCGGTAACCCTGCTCTTGTAGATGATCCAGGATGGAAGGTAGTGCCTCCACGGTTTCCGTGCCGGAGTCCAAATGCATCAATACTATGGCCCCGGGTCGCAGGCCATTTTGTACTCGCTCCAATATGGTATGCGCGGGAGTTCCGTCCCAATCCAGCGTGTCGATCGTCCACATGACGGCGTATTCGTAGCCCTCTTCGTCCAGGATGTCCAGGAGGGTTTCGTCGTGCGCTCCGTCGGGTGGTCTGAAGAAGGGGCGAAGTCCGGTACCGAATGTATCGCGCGCAAGATTCTCCGTTCGGCCGAGCTCTTCTCTTATCTCCTCGGCGGATATGGCAGTCATGTCGGAACCGCTGTAGCCGTGGTTACCGACGGTGTGTTCCGAACCGGCGACTATGCGGGCCTCTTCGGGATTGTCTTCGATCCATTGTCCGGTGAGGAAGAACGTGGCGGCGGAATCTCGGTTTTCCAGAATCTCCAGGATTCGGCCCACATTGCCCCTGTCCGATCCCGCGTCGAAAGTCAGCGCCACCACCTTATCTTCGGTGGGCCACGTTTCAATTATTTCGGCGGCGGCCCGTACCCGGACCGGAGCCAGAGCGGAAAGCAGCAGGACGATCGACAACACCGCGACGATTTTGGTACCCACGCAGGCATCCTCTCCCATCTTTGGCAGTACTCAACTCCATCATACTCGGACGTCGAAGATGGGAACAGGTTCCCGGGGAAACCGGGAGGATAGTACGCGACTCGACCGAAATACCTACAGTGTAGGAGAGATGGGAGGACGGTGGGATCGATATGAGTGTTGACCTGCTGATTCGCGGTGGAGTAGTCGTAGATTCCGAGAAGGAATACCGTGCGGACGTCGCGGTGAAAGACGGACGCATAGTCGGTATCTCGGACGGTTTGCCCGTACGGGCGGATCGAGTGGTGGATGCTACCGGACGCTTCGTCATGCCCGGGCTGGTGGACAGCCACGTGCACTTGAGGTATCCGGGAAATCCCGATCGCGAAGACTTCGCCACCGGGACCAAAGCTGCCGCGGCGGGCGGTGTGACGACGATTATCGAGCACCCAATTTCCGTGCCCGCCGTAAGTTCGGTGGACATTCTCAAGAGGCGCGAGGAGGCCTGTGCCCCCGGAACCTACGTCGACTACGCGTTCCTCGGCGCGGCCGGAGAGGATAATCTCGACGACATATCGGGACTCGCGGGCGCCGGAGTAGTCGGATTCAAGACCTTCCTGCATGCCGCACCCCCCGGTCGGGAGAGGGAATTCGAGGGTCTGACCGCTACCACCGACGGCGGATTGTACGAAGTCATGAGGGCGGTGGCGGCCACCGGCCTGCCGGAGATCATCCACGCCGAATCGGATTCCATGGTTAACTATTATATAGAGCGCATGAAGAAGAGCGGGCGCAACGACATACTGGCGCATCTGGATTCGCGCCCCATCATCTCGGAACTGGTCAGCGCCGCCGGCGCCCTGGAGATGGCGCGAGATGCCGGAACCAGGCTCACGGTGGCTCACATCAGTGGGGGGACGGTTGCGGAGTTTTTGGGTGATGCTCGTAGTCGAGGCTATGATGTTACCGTGGAAACCTGTCCCCATTATCTCTTCCTCAGCCGCGACGATGTCGAGGAGTTGGGCCCCTACGCCAAGATTAATCCTCCCATCCGTCCGATAGAGGAAGTGGAGCGTCTGTGGCGAGCCCTCGAAGAGGGAATCATAGATTTCGTCGGATCGGATCACGGTCCTTTCCTGGTGGAAGAGAAGGAGCCGGGATGGGAGGATATTTGGCCGTGTCCGGCCGGCGCTGTGGGACTGGAGACGATACTCCCGCTGTTTTTGGATGCCGTCGGGGCGGGGCGTCTCGCCCTCTCGGATGTCGTCTGGCTTCTCAGTGAAGGGGCTTCGCGTCACTTCGGCCTGTGGCCCCAGAAGGGATGCCTGGCGCCCGGCGCCGACGCGGACCTCGTGCTGGTGGATCTGGATGTCGTAGATAGAATCGATCGTGAGAAAATGTACACCAAGGCTGCGGCAACTGCCAGGCTTTACGATGGTCGCCAGGTTACCGGAAAACCGGTGGCAACTATCGTGCGAGGAGAAGTCGTTATGGAAGATGGGCACATCGTGGGAAGCCAGGGTTACGGAAGGATGGTGCAACCGTGAAAATAGATGGAGATCGCTTCCTGGCCGACATAGAGGAGCTGGGAAAGATCGGTTATTCCGAGGGAGAAGGTGTAACGCGCCTCGCCTTAAGTGACGAGGATATGGAGGCTCGCGAGTGGCTGATCGGCAGGATGGAAGACGCCGGGCTGAAGGTGAAAGTGGATGCTGCCGGTAACGTTATCGGGAGGCTGGAGTGCGGCGATCCGGATGCCAAGACGTTCGTAATCGGATCACATTTGGATACGGTACCCCAGGGAGGCAAATACGATGGAGCTCTGGGAGTTCTCGGGGGATTGGAGACCGCGCGGAGCCTTATGGAGGCCGACGTCGAGTTACCCTGGAATTTGGAGGTCATAGACTTCACGGACGAAGAGGGCCACCACTTTGCCGGGACTTTCGGCAGCCGGGTCATGATGGGATCGGCGGCCCGCGACGAACTGTTCGGGAGTAAGGCGGCGGGAGCCCCGGCGCTGGCGGACTCCTTCCGTCGGGTCGGTTGGGATCCGGATCGCGTCGACGAGGCCCGCCGGGACCCCTCGGAATTTCGGGGCTACCTGGAGATGCACGTGGAACAGGGCGGGACGTTGGAGCAAAGAAATATCGACATAGGAGTGGTCACCGGAATCGTCGGGATATACCGCTACGTTATCGAAGTAGAGGGACAAGCCAATCACGCCGGCACCACCCCCATGAACATCCGGCGGGATGCCCTGGTCGCCGCTGCCCCCGTCTTCAACTTGCTTCCGGAATGGGCCCGGGCGCGTTCGGACGAGATGGTGGCCACCATCGGTGACGTGACGGTAAAACCGGGGGCCATGAATATCATTCCCGGGCTCTGCCGCTTCAGCGCCGAACTGCGTTCCATCGAGGCCGAGGACATGATCCGGGTGAGGGACAGATTGGACGTGTGGTTGGACGAGCACATTCCCGACTCGCTCATGAGGACGGTTTACGAAAAGGACGGAGTCTACCTGGACGATCAGATCATGTCCCTCATAGAAAAAGCCGCGGATGAGATCGATGTCAAATCGGTTTATATGCCCAGTGGTGCGGGCCACGATGCTCAAAGTTTCGCGCCGTATCTACCCACCGCCATGATCTTCGTCCCGAGTCACCGGGGAATCAGCCACAGCCCGGATGAGTATACATCCCCCGAGCACCTGGTGGACGGTGTGCGCGTCATGATGAGAACCGTGGCAGGGATCGCCCAGGCAGATAAGAGCTGACGGGCCGATACCTGATGACTCGCGTAGGGAAGCGGCGGCCGGCGTCGGGAATTAACCCCCTCACCGGCCGCCGCTTTTCGCGTCCGACGCTTAGTTCACAGTTCCGGATCGTATGGTATACTACTTAAGGGGATGGTGATATGAATAGAATGCCTGCGACCGAAGAACTGTTGCGGGATCACGGTCTGCGCGTGACTCCACAGCGAATGGCGATTTTGGATTTCATCAGGAATTGCCGAGATCATCCTACCGCCGACGAAGTGTATCACGCCGTGCGCCAGGCACATCCGGCGATAAGCCTGAACACCATATATAAGAGCCTCGAAGCCTTCGAGACATCCGGACTCGTGACCAGGTTTGTCATCGGTGACCGCGGCAAATACCGCTACGATTTCAACACCGAGACCCATATCCATCACCTGTGTAGTGAATGCGGGCGTGTGGCCGATGTTCCGATAGAGGACGCAGAACGCCTCGAGAATTTCGTCGATTCGATTGCCCGCGATCAGGATGGAAGCGTGGAGAAGGCCGAGATTAGCCTGATCGGAAAATGCCGCGAGTGTCTCGCCCGCCGAGATTGACTCCCGTCAGTCGTTACCGCCCGATCGAAACGTAGCACCAATTCATCGAACGCGCCCAACCGTGCCGCGAGCTCGCCCCGCGATAATGACCGGGTCGATCGAGGTAGATTCTTTATCTTGATGCCCCGACCCGTTAAGGTCGGGGCATCCTTTTTGGGATCAAACGAACGAGAAGTCTCCGAAGTTCTCCATGTCCCGGACCACCGTGGAGATTATGTTGGTGGCCGCTGCCATGTCGCGGAAATCTCCCATCTCCACCGGCGAGTGGGAGTATCTTCTGGGTAGCGTAACCGAGGCGGCAGCCACGCCCGTACCGGCCAGCTGTATGGACGATGCATCGTTATTGCCCCCGGCGAAGACCATCGGCTGATAAGGCGCCTCGCACTTTTCGGCCGCGTCGACGAGAATCTGACGCAGTTTTGGATGCGCGGCGAACTGACCGCGTTGGCCGCTCACCATGGCGAAGACGGGACCCCTCCCGATTTTGGTATGAAGCTGATCGGCTCTGACGTCCGGAGTACCGCCGCAGGGTATGGTGTCCAGGGCGAGGGCGAAATCTGGAGAGACCCGGGTCGCGGCGACACCCGCTCCCCTGAGCCCCACCTCTTCTTGAACGGTGAACACTGCCCAGAATTCCCCTCCGAAGTCTCCGTCCGCCACTTCCTCGAGTACCTGCCAGGATACGGCACATCCCGCACGATCATCCAGGCCGGCACCGGCGAAGCGATTTCCGTCCGCCATGACCGTCATCTGGTCCGAGTAGGTGACCGGAGTTCCGATATCTATCCCGAGCTCCCGAACCTCCTCATCACTCTCTGCACCCACGTCGATGAACATCTGCTCCGTCTTCGGTACCGTCCGCTTCTCTTCGTCCGTCTGATAATGACCCGGTTTGACCCCGACTATTCCCGGCACGCCACCGACCGACACCTTGCGACCCAGCAGCAGTGAATCCAGGACGCCGCCGATTTTCTCGAAGCGCATGAAACCGTCGGGGTCGATGTAACGTATTACGGCCCCCAGCTGGTCGGTGTGCGACGCCAGCATGAACCGCGGCCCCGGCCGGGAACCGCGCCGAAGCGCGAATAAGTTACCCATGGAGTCGACGAGTATCTCGTCGGCCAGACTTTGCAACTCGTCGCGAAGAAACTCCACGACGCGCCCTTCATGTCCGGATACTCCGGGGATGGCCATCAACTGTGCCGCCTTGTTCTTCAGCATTTCTTTCAAGATATAACCCCCCACGTTCGGATGATCTCTCCGGTATACTTCTGTTTTGCGAAAGCGATACCTCCGAGGCACTTGCCGGCGTGGGGGAGATGGATTATATTGGCTACAAATATTTCTGACAAAGATCAGGGGTGGACGACCATTTCAGTGCGTCAGGATTTGATGGTGAAATTGGACAGGGAAATCTCGATCATCGGCCGCTATTTCGCCGATGCGCGCCGCGATTTTCGCAACAGAGAACTCTCGGGTCCCCAGTTCTTCCTGCTGAGGCGTCTGCGAGATGACGGTGCGGAGAACATCTCCACTCTGGCGGAGGGTCTCGGATTCAATCAGGCCACCATCTCCAACGTGGTAATCAGTCTAGTCCGACTCGGTTACGTGACCCGGGAGAAGAGTGAAGACGACGGCAGAGTCCGAGAGGTGGCCATAACGCAGCGGGGACGCGAGGTGGTAGGCGAGGTGGAGGCGGATCGTTTGACTCGCCTCCAGACCCTGTTTGCCGTCCTCGAGGAAGAGGAATTGCGGGAATTGCTCCGTATCATGGGACAGCTTACGGTGACATTGCGCCGCGATCTGATGGGCGGGGGAAGTTGTCGTGGCTGACCCTCGTGCCGGTACCAGTAAAAGGCGACGCGGCGAATCCCGGATCGGATTAACCCGGGGACCCATATCTCGAGCTCTCTTCACGCTGGCCTGGCCGGTGGTCTTGAGCAATCTTCTGCAAACCATATACAACATAGCCGACACGTATTGGGTGGGCGGGTTGGGCTCCGGAGCGGTGGCGGCAATTTCTTTGGGTTTTCCGGTGGTCTTCCTCTTCATTTCACTCGGGGGTGGTCTCGTGATAGCCGGCACCACACTCGTGGCTCAAAATGTCGGTGCGGGGCGCGACGGGGCGGCGAATTACATCGCGTCCCAGACCCTCGGCTTCGTCGGCATGGTTTCCATCGTGCTGGCGGCCCTCGGCTATTTCTTCTCCGGCGCCGTAGTGGAGATTTTGGGGGCCGAACCCGAGATTATCCCGGCGGCCGTAGCGTATTTGAAGACCTGGTTCGTCGGGGTTCCCTTCGTGTTCGGCTTTTTCGTCTTCCAGGCCCTGGTGCGGGGTTCGGGCAATACCATGAGTCCCATGCGCCTAATGGTGGCCTCGACGCTTCTGAACATAGTGTTGGATCCGTTTTTCATCTACGGTTGGGGTCCCTTTCCCGTCATGGGAGTTCCCGGGGCGGCGGTGGCTACAGTCATCTCCCGGGGCCTGGCGGCCATATTGGGGCTCTACCTGCTCTTCAAAGGGACCATCGGTTTGAGAGTTAAGCTCGAGCACATGTGGCCCCGTCTGGATACGGTGAGGTCGGTTTTGTCCATCGGTACTCCGGCGGCGATCGAACAATCTTCGCGGGCCGTGGGAATGACGGTCATGACTGCGGTCGTCACGGCGTACGGGACGCCGGCCCTCGCGGCCTTCGGCATAGGAAACCGCGTCGTCTCCCTGATCTTCATGCCCAGCATGGGAGTTGCCGAGGCCACCACGGCGGTGGTGGGGCAAAATCTGGGTGCGGGTCTGGAGAAGCGGGCGGAAAAGGCGGCCTGGATAGGTGCGGGATCGATGTTTGCCCTGCTGAGTTTTTCGGGGATTTTCGTCTATGCGGGAGCCGGATACGTCGGCGGAATTTTCCTGCCGCCAGGGGATACGGTGGCCCTCGCACACACCGCGGCCTATCTTCGTACTATAGCGTTCGGTTTCGGATTCATCGGCGCGATGAACGTCGTAAACGGCGCCTTCCGCGGGGCGGGAAAGACCATGGTGGCCATGGCCTTTTCCATCATTTCGCTTCTGGGTTTGCGCGTTCCCCTGGCCTATTTTCTGGCCGGGTTCACCGAACTGGGTACTCGCGGTTTGTGGTGGGGTGTGCTGTTGAGCAACGTGATCGGCGGAATCCTCGCCACGGCATGGTTCAGCAGAGGAGGCTGGAAGCAAAGTCTCGTGGAGGATGAGGATTTCCCGGAGAATTGATACTTCCGGGAAATCCTCCAGGGGTTCAATCGCGATCCGGTTTGAAAGCGAGGTTTTCTCGCCCCAACAGATTGGCGTTGGTGACCACGGACACGGAGCTGAGGGCCATGGCGGCCTCGGCGATCACCGGGTGAAGCAATCCCGCGATGGCCACCGGTATCGCCACCATGTTGTACGCGAAGGCCCAAAACAGATTCTGACGTATTTTGCGGAAAGTGGCGCGGCTTACGTTTACCGCGGTAACCACCGAGGACAGATCTCCCGCGACCAAAGTGATATCCGAGGATTCGATGGCAATATCCGTACCCGTACCTATGGCGATACCCACGTCGGCCTGAGCCAGGGCGGGCGCGTCGTTGATGCCGTCGCCCACCATCGCCACCTTGCCGAATTCATCTTGCAGCTTTTGTACCGCCTGGACTTTACCGTCGGGTAGTACGTCCGCCAGTATGCGATCGATACCGACCTCCGCCGCGACGGCCTCCGCGGTGCGTCGATTATCTCCGGTTATCATGGCTAGGCGAAAACCCTGTCTTTTGAGTTCCGCGAGGGCGGCGCGCGAATCCTCTTTTAGAGTATCGGCTACGGCGATCAATCCCAGGGTTTGCTCGCCTCGCGCCACCAGTATGACGGTGCGCCCGCGATTCTCCAACTCTTCGCGCTTTTGCATCAGCCGATCGGGTATCCTTATCCCGGATTCGTTCAAGAGATTGGCGGAACCCACGACCAAAGTTTCACCGTCGAGCTCTGCTCGAACGCCGCGGCCGACCACGGCGGCAAAGTCCGTGGTTTCGAGTACTCTCAGTTCCCTGCGCTCTGTCTCGCGGACGACGGCCTTGCCCAGGGGATGCTCCGATCCTCGCTCCGCCGCCGCCGCTACTCGCAACACTTCCTCTTCCGCCAAATCATCGGCGGCTACGACTTCCGTTACCTCCGGCATGCCGCGGGTGATGGTCCCCGTCTTGTCGAACACGATCGCTGCGACTTCACGCATGGTCTGTATGGCTTCCCCGTGTCTTATGAGGATGCCGTGCTCGGCTCCCTTGCCCGATCCCACCATCAATGCGGTGGGGGTGGCGAGGCCCAGGGCACAGGGACAGGCGATGACGAGGGTCGCCACCATGGCGGAGAGGGCCAATGTGTAGGGGCCGAGGTCGGGGTTGATCCAGGGGAGAAACTGCGCACCCCAGGTGATGATCCCGTGGAAAGCGCCGGGGAAGGCGACCCAGGCCAAAAAGGTCAGGGTTGCCAGGATGAGGATGGTGGGCACGAAGATGGCCGTGATCTGGTCGGCTATGGCCTGAATGGGCACTCTGGTTCCCTGAGCCTCTTCCACCAAGCGCACGACCTGGGAGAGAAAAGTGTCGTCTCCCACCCGGGTGGCGCGTACCTGCACGAATCCCTCGAGGTTGATGGTGCTCCCGATGACTTCTTCGCCCTCATCCTTGCTTACGGGCATGGATTCCCCGGTGGCCATGGACTGGTCCACCGAGGTGTTGCCATCGATTATCTCGCCGTCGGTGGGGATCTTTTCGCCGGGTCGGACGACCATAATATCTCCCGGTGAAAGATCTTCCACCGCCACCTCGCGTTCTTCCCCGTCGATCAATACCCGGGCAGTCTTCGCCTCCAGCTCCAGGAGTTTCTTTATCGCCCGCGAGGCTCGTCCCCGAGCCCGAGCCTCTATCGCCCTGCCGGTGACGTGAAAGGCCATGATCATGCCGCCCACGCCGGCATAGTTGGCGATACCTATGAGGAAGCTCAGGGGACCCGTTAGGAGCGATATCGTGGTTCCGAGAAAGATGAGCACGTCCATGTTCGCCGTGCCGTGCCTGACCGCGTTGATCGCGGAACGGAGGGTGGTGAATCCGGGATAGAAGACCACCCCGGAGGCCAGGAGTATTATACCGACGTTGTGCACCAGATGATTCGGCCACATGATTCCCCAAATCATCTCGGGAATCATCCAGAGGATTATGGGTATTGTCAGAGCCCAGGCCAGCTTTACGTTGCGGTTGTGGACGGCGAGCTTTTCCTCTTCTTCGTCGTCCCGTGTCCTGCGAGAAGAGGTGGAAGTGACGGTGTATCCGGTCGATTCCACGGCGGCGACGAGATCATCCGCGGTGGCGCTCGCGGGATCGTAGCGGACGATGGCCCTCTCGCTCGACAGATCGACGGAGGCGGATTCCACCCCGGGTACCCGGCTCAATGTGGCCTCAACCGAGCCGGCACAGGCCACGCAGGTCATCCCGCCGATGCCGAGTTGAATGCGTTCGGTCTCGGGGCGGACTCCGTAACCGGTTTCTTCGATTATGGCGTGGATTTGCTCCAGGGTTATCTCTTCGGGATCGTATTCCACCGAAGCCGATTCCGTAGCCAGGTTGACCGAGGCATCCGAAATCGCCGGGTTGGCAAGCAGGGCGCGTTCCACTGCCGCGACGCAGGCGGCGCAGTGCATGCCGGTTATGCTAATATGGGTTTTTTCGAGAAGTGCGGAAGACAATGTATGCTCCTTTCGACGTCATCTAAGCTCCATTTACCCCATCGGTAACTATTTAACCAGGCTCTTACCCCCACGGGTGAGGTGCGGAAGGGAAGGGACGGGTTACGAAGAAAGGAGTAAGAATAGGCAATCGAAGGAGGTCGGGTACTCACCATGGCTGAGCTGGCTTATCTAAACGGGGAATACATGCCGATCGAATCGGCAAAGATCCCCATCGAGGACCGGGGACTGCAGTTTGGAGATAGTCTTTACGAGGTTATACGGCTCTACGGGGGGACACCCTTCCGGGCGCGCGATCACCTGGAGAGGATGCGTGCCGGCGCCCAGGTGGTGGGCTTTCCCGCCGATGCTCTCGACGAGCTGCCCGGGGTGATCGAAGAACTGTCCTCTCGTTGCGATCTCGACGACGCGTTCGTTTATCTGCAGGTCACGCGGGGAGTATATCCGAGGGTCCACGCGGCCCCCGACGACCCACATCCCACGGTGATCGGTACGGTGCGAGCCTTCGAAAGGCTCCCCGAGGAGATGTACCACGATGGCTCCGTCTCGTTTACCGAGCCCGATATACGCTGGGGCCGAAGGGACGTCAAAGCCACGACATTACTTCCCAACATCCTCGCCGCCACGCGCGTGCAGAAGAAGGGTGGATACGACGCCGTCCTGATCGATCGCGGTGGTACGGTCACAGAAGGGACCGTCAGCAATCTCTTCGCCGTCATAGACGGCGTGGTCAGGACCCATCCCCTCGGTGCCAGGATATTGGCGGGGATATCGCGGAAGGTGACCCTCGAGGCCGCGGGGAAACTGGGGTTGGAAGTAAGAGAGCACGCCTTCGAAGAGACGGATCTACCGCGAGCTTCGGAGCTATTCTTCACCAACACCTACTGCGAGGTCCTGCCGGTTGTGAGAGTGAATGATCAACCCATAGGCGACGGTCTTGTGGGGCCCATGGCGAAAAAACTGCTGACGGAATTTCGGCGTATAGTGGAGGCCGAAGCTGGCTCGAACTGAGTGTGTATTCAGTTCGGTCCGAAGGGAGAGTATACCATCCCGGGGACTTTCGGACGTCCCCGGGATTTCACTTTTAGCGGGTAAGTATGCGACCGGCCCTGTCTTCGGAGAGATTTCCATCTCGCAGGGTGAAAACGCCGTTGACGATGAGGTGATGTATCCCATCGGCATAACGCCGGGGTTCGCAGAAGGTGGCATTACCCTCATACTCATCCGGATTCCAAACTGCCACATCGGCCAAATAGCCCTCGCGAAGTAAACCGCGATCCTCCAACTCGAACACCTCGGCGGGAAGAGAACTCACTCGACGTACGGCCTCCTCGAGACCGAGGAGTGGGCGCCCGAAGTGCTGGAAGTATCTCGGCATGCCGGCGTAGGCGTTGGGATGTGCCCGCATGTAGGGTGGGCGCTTTATGTCGTAGGTATCGTCGACGGAGAAGGTGTCCAGGGCGACCATGGTGCGCGGGTGGCGGAAGAAGACACGATGCGGTATCTCCGATCCGGGCGCCGGATAGCTCTCGGCCAGGGGATCCTCGACCAGAAGATCGAAAAGGGTGTCCAGGGCGTCAGTGCCGCGTTCTTCGGCGATTTCCGCCAGGGGACGTTCGACGAGGGAGGAATAGTCGTGGGCGGCGATGATGATGCCCGAGGCCCACCCGGGATTGGTGACTGGATTGAGACTGTACCAATTCCCCGATTCTATGTAATCGCGTATCTGCGCTCGGAAATCGGGAGCGCGCAAATTGCGGGCCAATCCTTCCAGGTTGCCGGACATTTTGAGCCAGGGGGTCAGGCCCGAGGCCAAGAATCGTCCGCTGAGGGTTCCGCCGTCCGTATTGGGTATGACGTCCCAGTGGACGTCTAAACCCTCCTCGATCGCTTCCTCGAGCGCTCCGAGGGTGAGCCGCGCCCCCTCTCGGATCAATTCGTCGGGACTTTCGGGGAATACCGAGTAGCCGTTCAAAACGTGGGATATTTGAACTTTGGGAACCGCGGCATCGCGAGCGATTTGGAGCGCTTCTCGCAGTCCCTTTATCAGCACCGGATTACCCATGCCCTGCCGTAGACCGGTGCGGCGCCAGTGGCTGGTGAAAATACCCCCTCTTTTGGCGGCCTCGCCGATCACGGCGACCAGTTCTTCGTGGCCCGCGAAGGCTCCCGGGGCGTAGTCCAGGCCGTTGGATATTCCCCTGACGCCGTCGTCCATGGCGCGGGCCACGAGATCTTTCATTTCTTCGATTTCTTCATTGGTCGCCTCCCGGCGATAGTCGTGGCCCATAACTGTACCTCGAACTGCATTGTGCCCCACGAGGGGGACCAGATTCACGCCGGGGCGTCGCGTCCGCAGTCTATCGAAGAACTCGCCGAAGCTGCGCCAGTCGAGGTCTATGCCGTGATGCTTGCGCATGGCCTTCGCGGCGGGTTGGAGATCGGCGACGACTTCTTCGTAGTACATGCGAGGATTCACATCGTACCACCAATCCCAATCCCAATACCCCTGGAGATAGTATTCCCCGAGCGGAGCCGGGCCGGAACCGCAATTGCCTCCCACCACGGTGGTTATGCCCTGGGTGCGATAGTTTTCGGCGCCGGGATATATCATTAGCGTCTTGTCGGCGTGCGTGTGGGCATCTATGAGCCCGGGTGTCACGATGAGGTCGCTCGCGTCGATTACGGTTTCGGCTTCACAGCCTTCGAGATCTCCCACCGCCTCGATCCTCTCGCCTACTATACCGACGTCGGCGGAGAATGCGGGCTCCCCACTTCCGTCAACGATCAGGCCGTTTCGAATCAGAATGTCGAAGTTCACCAGCGAATCATCCTCCCGTTTTGGTGGCATTATCATACTCCCAAGGATACTCCAGTCGCCTCCGAGAACCTCCCGGACGCAAGAGAAAGGGCCCGCTTTTGCGGGCCCCGTGAGGTCGACTATTTGGTCGCTCGATCACTCGTCTTCGGGAATATCGTATTCTTCGAGTCGTTCGAAATCGAGGTCGTGGGACTTGATCCACTCGACCAGCTCGGGATTCTCCTCGAATTCCACCCTTTTGAGCTCGGTGGGATCGATGTCTTCATCGCCAGAGAATATCGGGCCGAACGCCCCGGTTATCTCGTCACCTTCCATCGTTATAGCATAAGCATTGCCGGTTCCGCGATGCTTGAGGATTCCGCGTAACATTTTATCTCCTCCCAAGTATTGCTCTATCGCTTCGAGGACGATGCTGTTGATCGAGCGCCTCGACTTGAAGCTCTCCCAGCGCAGACGTTCGTGAACCCTCGGGGGAATTCTCAGTCCGAGGCGTCGATGTTCCATCTCCGTTACCTCCTCATTAACACCATAACATAATGGCATCATGCTGTCACATTCGGGCGTGCATGCCACACTTTCGGCAAACGCCGGGCTTTCGATGGTTGCCTAGAGATTTGCCGATGAGCGGATCAATGCCACCGTGTCCCTTTCGTCCATCATGGCGATTTCCCATCCGAAGTGCCGTTCGATGTAGAGAAAAGTATCCCGCGAATAGAAGCGGATATGGGTGGAGTCTTTACGATACCACCAGTCCGGAAAATCTCGAGGCCCCGGGTGGAAGCGCGTCATGACGGCGAGCAAGCCTCCCGGAGGGAGTAAACGATGGAATCTGCGCCATGCACCCGCGGCGTCGCGGATGTGCTCCAGTACTTCCGTGCTGGTGATGACGTCGTACGTGGAGCGCAGTGCCTCGGTCCGTGGCGCGAAATAGGGGTCGTACAGGGCGAGATGGAAACCGCGTTCGCGGAGTAGATCGGCGAGTACCGGGCCCGGTCCACAACCGAACTCCAAGATCTTGTTTCCCGCGGCGAAGGGAAGCACCGCCCGCTCCATGAATCGGGTGAGCATCCGCACGTAACCTTCGCTTTCGTGCGTATTGTCGTGGGTGAGGTAGCGTTTCTTTTCCTCTCTCGGCCCGGGGATTGAGTCGGCCGCGGCGAAGATCATATCGCAACGAGAACAGTGGAAATAGCGGTCCTCGGCCGGGGGTATATCTATGGCGTTAATGTCACTTTGCGACAGACACAGGGGGCAGCGCAGTTTTGAATCCGGGAGTTTTGACATCTTCGAGATACACCTTCTGTCCTTCGAAATCTTATCAGTTTCGGTGGTGGAGATGAAATTCCCGATCGCCCGCGATTCTTCGGGTCCCACGGCCAGTCGTCGAGTGATGGACATCGCTACCTCGAAGAGTGCCCGATAGAGAGCTCGATACGCTCCCGGGGATTTCCTCGGAATGTGGATAATGCCGAGCGGATACCGGGGTGGCGTACGTACGAGGGAGGCGGGCGCTCTACAGGCGAGGGTGTTTCGCACTTAGCACCCGATGAATTTGGGAGCTTGCGGGAACGTCTGTGCGGGGAGGACACGGTATATCTGGCCATATGGATTCTGTTCTCGCGGCGAGTCGATCCTTCGTGGGGATGGCGGTGGGGAAGGGAGCTCCGGGGGAACCATATGGTTCCCCCGGAAGGATGTTCGGGTGGGTCGTCAGTCTATCCAGCCCATCTCTTCTGCGAATTCACGGGCTACGTCCTGGTAGTCGCGGTCTTCGACGTCCACCTCGGCGTTGAGTGCGGCCATGGTTTCCACGTCGAACTCGCCCCACATGACCGACAGTACTTCTTCGATCTGCGGGAACTCTTCCAAAGTATCGTTTCGCGCCACGAAGGCGCCGTCGTACGGTGGGAAGAAACTCTTGTCGTCCTCGAGGATCTTGAGATCCAAGGCGGCGACCCGGCCGTCGGTAGAATAGGCTATGGCTGCATCTACGTCCTCCTGGGCGACCGCACGGTAGAGGAGTCCGTAGTCCATGGACCGACCGCGGGCGAACTCCATGTCGTAGTAAGCCTGGAAATCCTCCCAGCCGTCTCCGGCGCGATCTTTGAACGTCGGGTCCATGGAAACTTCCAGGTCCGGAGCGATGGGCCGGATGTCGCTTACGGTCTCCAGGCCATGTTCCTCGGCGAAATCGCGCCGGACGCAAAGGGCATAGGTGTTATCGAAACCCAGGGGTGGGAACCAGTGTGCGTCGAACTGCTCATCGAATTGTTCCTTGACGTAGTCGTAGACCTTTTCTCTATCTCGCCATTCTTCGCTTATTTCCATCTCGAGTACTCCGGCGAACTGAGTGCCGGTCCAGTTGGGGTAGAGGTCGAAATCGCCCGACTCCATCCCCGCGTGCAGGACGTTGGATCCCTGGATATTGGTGGTGTGGGTTACGTCGAGGTTTCCGTTTTCTTCGAGAAGGATCTTGGCGATTTCGCCGAGGATCCACGGCTCGGAAAAGTCGCTCGATGCTATGGTGATGGAGCCGGAGGGCATATCGCTATCTCCGTTGCTCGGAGTATCGTCGGCTTCTCCTCCGCCGCACCCGGCGGCGAACGCCGCGAGCGACAGCAGTGACAAGGCCAAAACCAGGGTCAATAGCTTGCTCTTGGTCGAAATCATTCTATCTATACCTCCCATTTGGTTATCTCTTCGTGGTTGGCTGGATCACTGAGATTGATCTACACCTTGAGACCTCTCGGGGTCACCCAATCTTCCAATCGACCCAGTATCAGATCGGCCACTATGGCAAGTAAGGCGCTGGGTATTGCTCCCAGGAGAATGAGATCGTCACGGACCAACCCGAGGCCGGTAACGATGAATTGACCGAGACCTCCTCCTCCGATGTAGGCCGCGAGGACCGCCGTACCGATGATGATTACGGTGGAAGTCCTTATCCCGGCCATTATTACGGGAAATGCCAGGGGCAGTTCGACCTTCGTGAGCATCTGGATGTCGGTCATACCCATACCGCGGGCGGCCCTCTTGAGGGATGAGTCCACCGAGGTGATCCCCGTGAAGGTGTTCCGCAATATGGGAAGAATGGCGTAAATCAGCAAAGCGATGTAGGCCGGGCGACGTCCTATACCTAAACCCAGGGGTATCATCAACGCCAGCAGTGCCAAACTTGGAATCGTCTGTCCGATGTTTGCCAGCCCCAAAGCCGGTACTTCTATTGCCCTGTAACGAGTTGCCAAGATTCCGAGCGGGACTGCGATCACGATGGCAAGTCCCACCGGTATCAAAACGAGCAGCATGTGCTCATAGAGCGCCTGGATTAACTCCTCACGGCGAGCTCCGACCAGGTCGACGAAGCGTATCAGGTTCTCACCGAACGTCCGGTTGGCAGCGACCAGAGACATTAGGGTATGTATTGCGTGGGCGGACAATTCAGCTCTCCTCCTCTTCGTATCCGGCGGCTTCTATGGGCCAAAGTTCCTTGGCGAGGATTTCCGGAAGCCAGCCCCGAGAGATCGCTCCCACCAGTTTCCCGCGACTGTTAACCACTCCGAGAGCGTGCTCTTGTGACTCCGCCATACGGTGGACCGCCGTCATCATGGTTTCCCGCGAATCCACCGTAACGGTAATTAGGTCGGTGTCAGATACCTTGCCTTTCTCGAAATCGTCGGAAAGGCGTACCCGCTGAAGGCGGTGGGCGGAGAGCATACCCAGGAATTCCTCTCCGTCGACTACGGCGACGTAGTCGGTGTTCTCTTCTTGCATGGTGCCTAGGGCTTCGTCGAGACCCGCGTCGAGGGACAACGTGGGCACATCTCTCAACATGACCTCCCGAACCAATACGTCCAGAGGGCTTATGAGACGACGTTCGGATCCGATGAAGTCGGCCACGAACTCATCGTTGGGGTTTCGCAGGATTTCTTCTGGAGTATCGACCTGCACGATCTTCCCGTCACGCATCAGGGTTACCCGATCTGCCAGCTTCAAGGCCTCGTCCATGTCGTGGGTGACGAATATGATCGTTTTGTGTACCTTGTCCTGCAGTGACTTGAGTTCCTCGTGCAGCTGATCCCGGGTTATGGGATCGAGGCCGCCGAAGGGCTCGTCCATGAGAAGGACTTCGGGATCCACGGCGAGGGCTCGAAGGACTCCTATGCGCTGTTGTTGTCCTCCGCTGAGTTCCCGGGGATAACGATCCATATAAATATCCGGATCCAAAGCCACCATCTCCAGTAACTCGCGGGCTCGATCTCTTTTGTCCTTTTTGGACCAACCGAGGAGGTCCGGCACCACGGATATGTTCTGAGCGACCGTCATATGGGGGAATAGGGCGATTTCCTGGATCACATAACCCATATTCCGTCTCAAGTCGACGGCCCGCATCTGGCGAGTGTCTTTCCCGTTGAGCAGGATTCGGCCGGAGGTGGGTTCTTTCAAGCGATTTGTCATTTGAAGTGTGGTGGTCTTGCCGCAGCCGCTGGGACCGATGAAAACCATGAACTCACCGTGCTCCACCGTAAGGTCTAATCCGTCCACGGCGACCGTATTGTCGTCGTAAATTTTGGTAACGTCTTCGTAGACGACCACGGATACTCCCTTTCTTTCGAGATTCGGTTTGTAATTTGAGGAATCCCCAAAAACAGGGGGACTTGAAAACAGAAGTCCCCGAATTGGGGCTGAATGTTGCTCCTAATACTTTATATCACATGCAGGAGTTTCATGGAAGTATACTGAATTCGAAAGAATTGCCGAGTAATTGCGAGCATACTCGATATTATTGGGCGTATGAGTGCTACTAAGTGATGAATCTTTGCGATTAGCGTAGAAGCCATATTCGAATTCGAAAAGCGTTGGGTAGATCGTGTCCGTTGCGAATTAAGTGTTCCTTTATGTTTTATGGTGGCTGAAGGTAGGGATAAACGGCTGTAGAATTGTATTCTCGATGAGGTGTTGCGCCGTGCGTCGCCCATTCGGGGCGATTTTGGCGATCTCAAAACTGGGCGCGGGTCCACGAAGGGTCTTCGGGGTAGGGCGCCGAGATTACGCCAGCAACCGCTACCATCTCACTTCATCGTATGACGCCGGCTCGGGTGGATTGTGCTTCGACTCGAAGATCCGCGACGAGAATCATCGATTTTCGTCGCCGGCGACAAACTCTGAGGGGAGATCACGATGGCCAAAGACAAAGTTGCAGTGATAGGGGCCGGGCCCGGTGGATTGGCTGCGGCCATGCTACTGTCGCACCGCGGCTTCTCGGTGGACGTCTTCGAGAGGTCCGACCAGGTGGGCGGGCGCAACGGTCGGCTGATGAAAGATGGGTTCACCTTCGACATCGGACCGACCTTCCTCATGATGAAGTTCATTCTGGAGGAGATTTTCCAGGCTACGGGTCGAAACGTGACCGATTATCTCGAGTTGGTCTCTTTGGATCCCATGTATCTTCTGGATTTTGGAGACAAACACCTGATGAGTTACCGAGGACGGGACGACATCGCCGCGGAAATCTCGCGGGTTTTCGGCGAGGATCGGGAGGGACTGGATCGGTTTTTCAAGCGTGAGCGCCGTCGCTTCGAGGGGCTACTGCCAGCCCTGCAGAGGCCGTACGGGCGATTTAGCGATATGTTTTCTCGGGAGGCCCTGGCGGCCCTGCCGCAGCTGGCGCCGGGTCGCTCCCTTTTCGACGTGTTGGGAGACTACTTCGACGATGAAAGACTGAAGCTGGCCTTTACGTTTCAGGCCAAGTATCTCGGAATGTCACCGTGGGATTGTCCCGGGGCGTTCGCCATAATTCCCTACATCGAGCACGACTTCGGCATCTATCACGTCATGGGAGGTCTCAACCGGATTCCCGAGGCCATGGCTTCGGTGGTGCGTGAAGAAGGCGGCCGTATTCATCTGGAGAGACCCGTGGAGCGCATCCTGCTGGAGGGAAAGAATGCGCGAGGCGTCCGGCTGACCGACGGCGAAGAAATCGACGCCGACTTCGTGGTGTTGAACGCGGATTTTGCTCACGCTATGAGTCATCTGGTGGAACCCGGCGTGCTAAAGAAATACAGCCCTCATTCCCTGGCCCGACGTCATTACTCCTGCTCCACTTTCATGTTGTATCTGGGTATCGAGGGAGAGGTGGACATTCCCCACCACAGCATCTATTTCGCCCGCGATTACCGGGCCAATGTGGACGACGTCTTCAAGAGGAAAATCCTCTCCGAAGATTTGTCGGTTTACGTGCAGAATGCCAGCGTGACCGATCCCAGCCTGGCGCCGGAGGGTCACTCGGCCCTTTACGTTCTCGTCCCCGTTTCCAACAATACAGCCGGTATCGACTGGTCAGAGTGGGCGGAGCCCTATCGCGATCGGATCCTGGATATCCTCGAAGAGAGAATACCCATGCCGGATTTACGCGAACGTATAAGGACGGAACTCTCGATAGACCCCCATCGTTGGGAAGGCGAGCACGCCATCTACGCCGGCGCGACCTTCAACCTCGGCCACAATCTGGGGCAGATGCTTTACTTCCGTCCACATAATCGTTTCGAGGAGATCGGTAACGTGTATCTGGCCGGAGGCGGAACGCACCCGGGTAGCGGACTACCGACCATCTGGGAATCCGGAAGGATAAGTGCCCGATTGATAGAACGGGAGGCCGGCCTATAGAGGTCGACCTCTACCTCTAATGGAGATCGGCCGAAGAAATGAAAATTACATAAGATAGGTGGATCGGTGGGCCCTTCATTCGATCGTGGGTCCGCCGACATCTTCCGCATACCGGCGTGGAAAGCATTTGCCGAGGCGAGTCGGGGAGGTCCTCTTCGGTGGGAGATGACCACCGATAGAGTGGAGGTACGGAGAACATCTCCGAGAACTGACAACTGACCTCCACGGTACCGAGTCCTCGTCTACCGAGTGTCTCTCGAATCTATCCCCAATTTGTTACTCACCACCGCTCCGCCACCCATAATATGGAAAATCCATTGGCAACATGCTTTCGGCGGGTCAATTTGGAGAGAACCTGCCGCTCACTGCGTATTGGTATGTCGCAAGTTATTGTGATTTCGGAGCAATGCCTTCAATAAGATGCCGTTTACCCATGCTATCCTCCACACCATTACGAATATCTTCTTACTCGCTTGCGTTCGTTAATTCCCGAACAAGCTGGACTTACGGATAAGTATTTGTTAGCATACCGGTGGATTGAGCCAATATGGAGTGAAGATTCACCCCGACGAGATCTCACGTGATTCAAATGCGAATTCGCCAGATATCCGAAGTCGGGGGGAACGCTCCCAAACCAGCGGAAAGATAAGGGGGGTTGCTGGTGAGTAAGACCGTCCTCGTAGTGGACGATGATGTCGACGTCCAGGAAGTAGTCGGCATCTCCCTCAGGGGCGCCGGCTATCGCGTGTTGACCGCAGGAGACGGTGAAGAAGCGCTCGAGATTCTCTCGAACGACACCGCCGACGTGGTCATCCTCGACGTGATGATGGCACAGCCCGATGAGGGATTCTATGTAGCCCAGAAGATTAAGTCCTCCGACCGACCGATTCCCATCGTAATGCTAACCTCCGTTGCCCAGGCCACAGGCTGGGATTACGAGATCGACGAAGAGATGGTACCCGTCGAGAGATTCCTTGAGAAACCGATCAAGCCCGAAACTTTGCTTCGCACTGTCGAAGAGGTTCTCGCCGGGGAGGTGGAGGCATGAGCGCCGTAGTAGATGTCGATTGGAAGAACGTAGTGGAGGGCATCTGTTCCGGTCGCGGCCGCGACCCTAAGGCCCTGATTCCCATCCTGCAGGATATCCAAATGAGTTACGGATGCATTCCCAAAGAGGCCCAGGTACAGGTGGCTTTGGCCCTGGATGTTCCGCATGCGCGCGTGGGCGAGGTCATATCCTTTTACTCCTTCCTCACCGAAGAGCCCCTGGGAAAGTACGTTTTTCGCCTGTGCCAGACGATCTCCTGTGAGATGGCCGGTAAAGCGGAAGTGGGCGAGGCCCTCAAATCCGCGCTCGGACTGGATTTCGGTGAGACATCGGAAGATGGTCTGTTCACCCTGGACTATACCAACTGCATAGGCATGTGCGATCAATCTCCGGCCATGCTGGTAAATGACGAGGCGTACGGGAACCTTACCCCCGAGTCCGTCGACCAGATCGTCGCCGAGTATCGCGAGAAGGGAGCTGAGCTCCGATGACCGAGAGGGTCATATTGGGCCCATACACTCCCGGCAAAGCTCTGGACGAAGCCCTGGGAATGAGCCGCTCCGACGTCGTTATGACCGTAAGAGACTCCGGTCTCCGAGGTCGCGGCGGAGCCGGATTTCCCACCGGGACCAAGTGGATGCTGGCCGCCGCGGCCGCCGGTGACGAAAAGTACGTCATATGCAACGCCGACGAGGGAGAACCCGGAACCTTTAAGGACCGGGTCCTTCTCGATGAATACGCGGATCTGGTCTTCGACGGGATGGTGGCTGCGGGTTATGCCGTCGGTTCCCGGGAAGGCTACGTTTATCTGCGCGGCGAGTACCGCTATATGTTGAAGGATCTAGAAGAGACCCTGGAAAAGATGCGCAACGAGGGACGCCTCGGTTCCAACATCGGGGGACGCGAGGATTTCAGTTTCGACATACACATTCATCTCGGCTCCGGAGCTTACGTCTGCGGCGAGGAGTCGGCGCTCATCGAATCGATGGAAGGCCGTCGCGGAGAGCCTCGAATTCGGCCTCCATTCCCCGTAACTGCCGGTTATTTGGGTAAACCGACCGTCGTCAACAACGTGGAAACCTTCGCTTTGGCTTCGCGCATCCTGGAACATGGTCCGGAATGGTTCAAAGGTTACGGCACCGACGATTCCGTCGGGCTCAAGCTCTATAGTGTCTCCGGTGATGTGGAAGACCCCGGCGTCTACGAATTACCCATGGGAATTACCGTGGAAGAACTTCTGGATAAGGTCGGCGGTGCGGACGCGGCCGCGGTTCAGATCGGCGGCGCCTCGGGCAGCATGGTCACCAGAGGGGATTTCGGTCGGCGGATAGCCTTTGAAGATATCCCCACCGGTGGATCCGTCATAGTCTTCGGACCGCAAAGGGATCTACTCGCGGTGCTGGAGAACTTCATGGAATT
This sequence comes from Bacillota bacterium, assembly GCA_046483165.1. Classification (GTDB taxonomy): domain Bacteria; phylum Bacillota; class Sulfobacillia; order SLMV01; family SLMV01; genus CSSED11-154. The sequence continues at coordinate 23,286 of JAWODQ010000045.1, forward strand.
CTTCGCCGATGAATCCTGCGGTCAATGTACGCCGTGTCGACTGGGCACCGCTCGCCTTCTTGAAGGTGTCCGGGACATGCGTGTGGGCACCATCGACGAGGATCGCGTCGAAGTCCTGAGAGATCTCGCCGACACCATGGCCATCGCCGCGAAATGCGGTCTGGGCCAATCCTGTAATTCCCCCTTTAACAGCATCCTCGATGCTCATCTGGAAGGGGTGGCACGATGAAGACGAAAGAGGAAGTTCGGGACGTGGAGAACACCGAAGAAGTCGGTAATCTGGTTCGCGTAACCATAAACGGCCGCGAATATCGGGCGCCGCGTGGAAGTACCATACTGGAGATATGCGAGGATAACGGCATTCCCATCCCCACTCTTTGCGCCCACGAAGATCTGGAACCTGCGGGAATCTGTCGCCTCTGCTCCGTCGAGATCGAGGGAAATCCCAGGCTGGAGACCGCCTGCACGACCAGGGTGCACGACCCCGGCATGGTGGTATTCACCCATTCGCCGCGAGTGCGCCGGGCCCGCCGCACCATCCTGGAACTCCTGCTATCGGAGCACTGCGGTGACTGCTACACCTGCTCACGAAACGGCAACTGCGAATTGCAGGCTCTGGCGGAAGAATACGGGATTCGAGAGCTCACCTTCGAGCTTCGAGATCCCGGCGAGGAAGTCGATGACTCCGGTCCGAGCATCTTCCGCGACATGAACAAGTGCATCCAGTGCCGGCGATGCGTACGGGTATGCGACGAAGTGCAATCCGTCGGAGCACTCGGCGTCTTCGGACGCGGGCCCGACACGAGGATATCCACCTTCGCCGACATGCCGCTCGGTGACGCCGTCTGCGCCGCCTGCGGCCAGTGCGTGACGCACTGCCCCACCGGTGCCCTGCGCGAGATCGATCACACCCGGCCCGTCTGGGAAGCTCTGGAGAATCCCGAAAAGCACGTGGTTATCCAGACCGCTCCCGCCATCAGGGCAGCGATAGGGGAATGTTTCGACCTGCCTCCGGGGACCTCCGTCACCGGTCAGATGACGACCGCCCTGCGAGACATGGGATTCGATCGCGTCTTCGACACGAACTTCACCGCCGACCTGACCATCATGGAAGAGGGAACGGAACTCCTGTTGCGTCTCAAGGCTGCCCTGGTCGACGGCGATGACTCCATGAAACTTCCGCAGTTGACCTCCTGTTCCCCGGGATGGATCAAGTACATCGAGTACTTCTATCCGGAGTATCTCGATCACGTCTCCACCTGCAAGTCGCCGCAGCAGATGTTCGGATCTCTCATCAAGACCTTCTACGCCGAGGAACAGGGAATCGATCCCGAGTCCATAGTGACCGTATCCGTCATGCCCTGTACCGCGAAGAAGTTCGAGGCCGATCGCCCCGAGATGACCGATAGTGGCTACAAGGATGTCGACTACGTCGTCACCACCCGGGAACTGGCCCAGATGATCAAAGAAGCCGGAATCCCGCTCCCGCTCCTGGAGAAGAGTCACTTCGACGAACCGTTCGGAGATGCTTCGGGCGCCGGTCTAATCTTCGGTGCCACCGGCGGAGTGATGGAGGCCGCTTTACGGACGGCATACGAGCTGGTAACCGGCCGCGAGGTTCCCTTCGACAATCTCAACATCGGGCCGTGCCGCGGACTCGAGGGTATAAAGATGGCGAGTGTAAAACTCGAGGACGTTCTTGACGACTGGAGTTTCCTCGAGGGAGTGGAGCTCAAGTTCGCAATAGTCCACGGCCTGGGCAACGCCCAGACTGTGATGCAGATGCTCGAGAACGGAGAGATGGACGACTTCCACTTTATAGAGGTCATGGCCTGCCCCGGCGGTTGCCTCGGTGGCGGGGGACAGCCCATCCCCGTCGACGATACAATCCGCCAGGCTCGCGCCGACTCCATCTACTCCGAGGATGAGGGATTGCCGATCCGCAAATCCCACGAAAATCCGCACGTAACCTACGTGTACGATAAGTTCCTGACGGAAGGACCGTGCGGTCACAGGTCCCACGAGCTGTTGCACACCAACTACACCGCCAGGGGTCGGGAACTGTAAACCACACATCCGAAAAAGTGCAAACGCGAGCGAGCGGCCATCATGGCCGCTCGCTTTGTACTTTCTACATGGTTATCTCGTGGGCGTTTCGTCTTCAGCGGTTTTCCATGTACTCCTCGAAGGTGACGCCCATTTCGTGTATGCGGCGGGCGTGTCTTTCGCCAACGTAACGAAGATGCCACGGCTCGTAGGCGTAACCGGTTATCTCCTCGTCACCTCGCGGATAGCGCACGATGAAACCGAACCTGTGGGCGTTGTCCGCTACCCACCGCCCCTCCGCGGTTTCCCCGAACCTCTGTACCAGTTCGAATCCCACTTCCGGGCAGGTCACGTCCATGGCCAGGCCCGTCTGATGTTCGCTCTGGCCCCCTCGGGCACTGAAACGGTTGGCTTCATCCTCCCCGCGGGTTTTGGCGTTGTATGCAAAGATGTCCCTCTGGGTGGAATAGGATCGATATCCCGAGGAAGCATATAGCTCGAGGCCTTCCTCCGAAGCCGCATCCACGAGCTCTTCCAGGGCCGCTGCCGCCCCGCTGCGCATGAGCTTTCGCGGCATATCGCCCTCGAAGGGAAAGGGGACTTCGGGCCGAACCAAATCGTCGGGTTCGTAATCCGAAGGAAGGTTTCTCTCTTTGTTCACCAGGACGAGTATGCTGTTGGGATTGGTCACCACGGGGAGACCGGATTCGTTTCGCCGGAGTGTCGTCTCCAAAATGGGCGCGGGTTCGACGGGCTCGGAAAACGGTTCGATGAACTTCGCCCCTCCGTCGCGCTCCGTTTCGGGGGCGTGGTTTTCTCCTTCTTCGGCGGGTTCCTCCGGTTCCGGGGATGCCTCCGAAAAGCAGCCGGAGATCGCGAGGGCAGCCAGGACTATCAGGAATATACCGATGATCATTCCTGCTCTTTTCATTCTCACGACTCCATTTCGCCGTAATGCCCGATCTTCGCTCGGAACGCCTATCCACCGTCAACCAGTATAGCAGGCGTAGCCCGTCGGTTCGACGCCCACGGCAGGTTGACATTTAATGCGACTTCGGAATCGGAGATGATCCCCTTCAGGATCGCGTCTACGAAGATTTTGAAGTGATAAGCGAGAAGAAGACGTCGGGTTTGGGTGGTTCCATCCGGTGGACGGTCAGTCCTCTAGGCGAGCTGCGACCGGTTCTCGCACCTTACAACTACTATCCCGCTCGTCCGAGGACTCCCCTGCCCAGCACAGGGCGACGCCAGTGCACGCGGGGCCAACCAGCTCGAATATGACCGTCGAGGCGATCATGATGGTTAGGATCTCATTTTCGAACTCGGGAGCTATCCGCGCCGCCATCAGGGCGAGACCGATGGCAACGCCCGCCTGGGGAAGGAGGGCTATACCGGTGTATTGCCTTACCACCCGCGGGGCGGCTGCCAGTGTGGCGCCCAGCCAGGCTCCGGTGATCTTGCCCAGAATCCGGGCCACGATGTACCCGCTACCCACCAGACCTATGTAGGGAACGGAGGCGACGTCGAGCTTGGCCCCCGCCAGGCCGAAGAAGATGACGAAAATGGGGATTTGGATATCGTCGAGGGCGCGGAACATCGACTCCGCCCCGAGATTGACCGCGGTGGCGCCCGCCGTCATCGTGGTGAGTATCACCGAAAGGCCCAGCTGCGAGGCCAGCCCGCCCGCCAGACAGGCGAGGGCGATACCGTAAAGCAAATTATCCTCCCAGGAGTGAAGGGTCCGGCGCAAGAGCACCGTTCCAAGTCCCAGCAGGGCTCCGAGCATCAGGGATCCAACGATTTCCACGCCGGGTACCCACAAAGACGATAGTACCAGGCCGCCACCTTGAATTATGTTTTCGTATGATGTCGCTATCAGGGCGAAAATCAATACCGCTACCGCGTCGTCCAGGGCGACGATGCCCAACAGGGTGTTGGTCACGCGTCCCCGGGCGCGGAACTGGCGCACCACGGCCAAGGTATTCGCCGGAGCGGTAGCCGTCGCGAGCGTCGCCAGAAGCATCGCCAAAGCCGGCATAGCACCCAGAAGTACGGTTATGCCGTACACCGCGCCGAAGGTTACGAACATCTGGACTACGGTTATTATGGCGACCGATTTTCCGAGCCGGCGGAATACATCCCACATCATTTCTCCACCGATGGAGAGTCCTATGAGGCTCAGGGCGAAGGTTTCGAAGGGAACGAGCCACTCGGCGACCTCGGGTGTCATCACATTGAACACCGAAGGGCCCAATACTATGCCCATCACTATGTAACCGGTTATGGCCGGGAGATTGAATTTTCTCATACCCTTACCCACGAATATGCCGAGGAGTACGAGCATTCCGATGGCCAGTATCATTCGTATTCATCTCCGCAAATTGAGTTTCCCGTCCGGGATCCTTCCTTATGGGCCCCGAGGATGGAGAATCGTCCATCTATCGACCGGACCAAAAAGGAGCACACAACAAGATCATGCGCGTCGTGGCGGGCGTTCGTCAACCTCTCGACGAGGATATCTGAGGGGGCGCCCGGATGGCCATCTGGCGGCCACTGACCGGCACGCAGTTCGCGCTCGCAGAACGCGTCGAACTAGCGGGGCAAGTAGGCAGTCAAAGGGGGATTGTCGTAGATGGACCCGCGTGTGAGACGGATATCGTTCGCGCGGTGCGGCGGATGGATAATCCACGGATTCGCCGACGTAGGATGGACCGGTGAGATTTGAATTCTTGCGGTGGAGCCAGTGGATAATTGAAGATTTCCCGGCCACTCCCATGCCCGGGGAGGACGGCGACGATGCGATCGGAGCGGCGACATCGCCGCCCCGAGTTGTCTTCCGAGATTCTAGCGACGTACCTTGATTTCTCCACCCAGCATAACCATGCGGATGTTTTCCAGTTCGCCCAAACAGGTTACGTTCTCGGAAGGATCTCCGTCCACGGCGATGAGATCGGCCAGATAGCCCTCTTGCACCGCACCGACTTCGAGATCCAGAACTTCCGCGGCCAGCGACGTCGAGGACACGATCGCCTGCATGGGTGTCATACCGGCATCGACCATGAGCTTCAACTCGAAGGCATTGTTACCGTGACGGTTGAAGGGAGTTCCCGCATCGGTACCCATTGCGATCTTGACTCCGCTTTCGAGGGCCCGGGCGAAACTCTCGAGGTGTGCCTGTTGCCCGATCTTCGCCTTTTCGACGGCGTGGGG
>JAWODQ010000069.1:0-34677 GCA_046483165.1 Bacillota bacterium
GAATGGTTCACCGCAAAACCTACAGTTGCGGGTGATGGGTTGGAATACTTTTCGTTTATACCTGTATTTTTGTCCATGTAATTTATTGCAGAACTTTTTGAGTGGGTATCCGCTAATTTCTTTCCCGCAGTATAGGCATGTGCGTATTGTCATATCAGCATAACCTCGGAATAAGCCTCTCGCTCGTTTTCATCGGTCGATTTTCGGTCGATATTCAAAACAGCTTCCCCTGTCTTGCTTCCAGCTCAATGCGCTTGCTGATGTGATCCTCCCCTCATCGCGGAGGACCGATCAAGGCATTGGGGGGGGAATGAAATGGGCGGGGTGTGAGCATCTTCGACATAACAAAAGACCGCCTCTTCGGTAATCCGGCTATCTCGAAGGTAATCTGCGAGATCCGTGATTTTGCGCCCTCAGCTCGCGCTGAGTTTGCCGTTGTCGGAACCAGTCCGCGATCACTATTTGATTAGATGGTTTTCCCGCTCGGGGCGGAAAGCACTTTGGTTGAGGTACCCGTATCAACATATGATCAATAACAACCTATTTTCTGTCATTCTACATGAGCCAGGAATTACCCTGCACGTTTCACCAATTAATTCCTAAATTACCAAAAATTCGGGGGCAACGCGGATGTCGCGCGCCCCGAATCGCGGGAATCTCAATTCGTAATCAGAGAATATAGCGACTGAGGTCGCGGTCTGACACTACCGCGGCTAGCTGTCTCTCGACGTATTCTCCATCCACGACTACCCGTCCCGGCGCCTCATCCGGAGCGAGATAGGATACCTCTTGCAGGAGTTTTTCCATTATGGTGTGGAGGCGACGCGCTCCGATGTTTTCGGTGTTGGTATTAACTTCCTCGGCTATCCGTGCCACGGCGTGGACACCCGATTCCTCGAACACCAGGGTGACGCCATCTACGGCGAGTAGCTCCGTGTATTGCCTTACCAGTGAATTTCTCGGCTCCACCAGTATCCTGCGTAGGTCCGCGCCGCTCAGAGCGTCGAGCTCTACCCGAATGGGTAGACGGCCCTGCAATTCCGGAATGAGGTCGGACGGTTTGCTGGTGTGAAAGGCTCCGGCGGCGACGAAAAGGATGTGTTCGGTGGAAACGGGACCATACTTGGTCATCACCGTCGTTCCTTCCACGATCGGTAGGATGTCCCTTTGCACTCCTTCGCGCGAGACATCCGGGCTCGTAGCCCCCTGGTCCTCCCCGGCTATCTTGTCGAGTTCGTCGAGGAATACCATACCGTCCTGCTCCGCCCGCCGGATGGCTTCTCTGGTTACGGCGTCCTTATCCACCAGTTTGTTCGCTTCCTCAGTTTGGAGAATGTTTCTCGCTTCCGCCACCGTAACCCGACGTTGCTTTTTCTTTTGCGGCATCATATTACCCATCAAGTTTTGCAGATTGAAGCCCAGCTCCTCCACTCCGCTGCCACCGAATATCTCGACCATGGAGGGCATCTGATCTTCGATTTCGATCTCTATCTTCTCATCTTCGAGTTCGCCGGCATCCAGGGCTTTGATTACGCGGCGACGGCGTTGACGATGAGCCTCCCAGTCGGGTTCGTCCTCTTCCGAGGGAGCCTCGGTTGTTTCGCCGAATATCATCTCGAAGGGATTTTGCGCATGGGAGCGCGAGCCGGGTGTCGGGACCAGCGTATCAATCAGGCGGCGTCTCGCTGCCTTTTCCGCCTCCGACCACACCCTATTCATCTCTTCGGCCTGTACCATGCGTACCGAGGTGTCGACCAGATCCCGAATGATCGATTCGACGTCGCGGCCGACGTAGCCGACTTCTGTAAACTTGGTGGCCTCCACTTTAAGAAACGGTGCCTCGACCAGGCGCGCCAGCCTGCGGGCGATCTCGGTCTTGCCGACCCCAGTCGGGCCAATCATGAGGATGTTTTTCGGGAGTATCTCCCGTTTCATTTCTTCGTCGACCATGCTTCGGCGGAAGCGGTTCCTCACGGCGACGGCCACGGCACGCTTCGCATCATCCTGTCCGACGATATACTTATCGAGGGCCTCAACCACTTCCCTGGGTGTGAGCTCGCTCATAGCTGACATCCCTTCTCCCTAACGGCCTTCTTGCTCGGCTCAACTGGATTCTAGCATACTCAGTATTTCGATGGAGATTTCGTCGTTTGTGTACACGCAGATTTCCGAGGCGGCCAGAAGGGATTCCCGGGCGATTTCCGCGGGTTTGAGGCTCGAGTGGCGGGCCAGGACGCGAGCCGCAGCCAGGGCATATCCGCCTCCCGATCCGATCGCGGTGATGCCCTCTTCGGGTTCGATTACCTCTCCCGCGCCTGAGATCACCAGCAGGTCTTCGAGGTCCGCCACCACCAAAAGGGCCTCTAGCCGTCGCAGTACCCGGTCGGTGCGCCATTCTTTGGCCAGTTCCACTGCGGCCCGCGGGAGATTACCGCGGTATTCATCCACTTTACCCTCAAACTTTTCGAAGAGCGTTACCGCATCGGCCACGGACCCGGCAAATCCCGCCAGAACCCGATCGTGATAGAGACGACGCACCTTTCTGGCATTCCTCTTGACCACCATATCTCCAGTGAGGGTAACCTGACCGTCTCCGGCCAGCGCAACTTCGTCGGTTCCCCTGACGGCGACGATCGTCGTGCCGTGCATCACATCAACTCTCCTCCTTTTCGCTCCTGCGGTTTGCCCTGGGGTGCGCCTTGAGATAGACCCGGCGCAATCGCTCGCGACTCACGTGCGTATATACTCCCGTCGTGGAAAGGTTGGCGTGACCCAAAAGCATCTGCACACTTCGGAGATCGGCGCCTCCGTCCAGAAGGTGGGTGGCGAAGGAGTGTCGGAACGTGTGTGGACTTCCGGAGACCCCCGACTCCACGGTGTACTTATTAACGATCCAGCGAACTCCCCGGTCGGTCAGCGGCGCGCCGCGGTGGTTGAGTAAGAGTATTCCCTCATCTCGGCCGGAACGGGCGGCGAGGATCGGCCGTCCGTTCTTTAGGTATCCCCGAAGGGCGTCTCGCGCGTAGCTTCCCAGGGGCACCAGCCGCTCACGCCGACCTTTACCGATAATCTTGAGGGAGGAACGCCTGGGATCGGCGGAATCCAAATCCAAGGACACCAGTTCCGATACCCGCATACCGGTGGCATATAAGAGTTCCATGATACAGCGATCGCGAATTCCCTCGGGCGTCTCCCGCGAGGGGGCCTCGAGCAGATGTTCCACCTGGTCTCGATAGAAGAAGCCGGGAAGTCTCTCGGGCTGGCGGGGAGTCGAGAGGTACTCCGCCGGGCTATCTTCGGCCATGTCGATATCCCGCAGATATCGCCAAAAGGAACGCGCGGCGGCCAGCTTTCGCGCGACGGTCCTGCGCTCATACCCGGACGCTATGAGATGGGAGAGATAGGCCCTGAAGTCGCGAACATCCAGTAGAGCGAGTTCATCTCTATCCAGCCGACGCCAGCGGCGCGCGAAGTAATCTAACAGGTCACGTACGTCGGCAGAATACGCGCGAACGGTGTGATCCGAGTATCCCAATCCCCAGCGCAGATGTTCCCGGAATTCCCCAAGTAGCGGGCCAGCATCCTTATCCGTCGCCGCCATATCGTTCACCTCTTTGCGGTCAGGACAAATCCGCATCCTCCGCGGGGGTCACCTCGCGACCGCATTCTTTGTTGCTACAGCGGAGGAATGCGCCCTTTTTCTTAGTTCGCTTCTTCACCATGAATGACCCGCAATCGGGACATTTTTCTTCACTGGGCTCGTCGAAAACTACAAAGTCGCATTCGGGATAGTTGCTGCATCCCCAGAAGGGTTTACCCTTTCGACTGAACTTCTTGATGATTTCTCCACCGCATACCGGACAGGTAACGTCAGTCTTTTCGAAATATGGCATGGAGTTCTTGCACTCGGGATAGCCGGGACAGGCGATGAATTTTCCATACCGCCCGTACTTCACCACCATCGTGCGGCCACACTTCTCGCAGATTATGTCCGTCTCCTCTTCCGGTATCTCGACCTTATCCAGCTCTTCCTCTGCCGTATCGAGATCTTCGGAGAAGGGTTTCCAGAATTCCTCTACCACTTCGGTCCAGTTCAGATCTCCCTCTTCAATTTCGTCGAGTTTCTCCTCCACCTCAGCCGTGAAACCCAGATCCACGACGTCAGCGAAGTATTCCTCGAGCAGCTCGTTGACCAATTGACCCAACTCGGTGGGTAGAAAGTGATTGTCTTCGAGGGCCACGTAACCCCGGCGTTGCACGGTATCGATTATCGGGGCGTAGGTACTCGGCCGCCCGATGCCCTCTTCTTCCAAAGCCCTCACGAGAGAGGCTTCGGTGTAGCGTGCCGGCGGTTGTGTGAAATGCTGTGCCGGCAAGATCTCGAGGAGATTGACGCGTGCGTCCACTTCCAACAACGGCAGGGCGTTGTCGTCTTCGGAGTTGGGGAAAAGCGCGCGGAAGCCGGGAAACTTCATGACTTTTCCGGAGGCCTGGAAGACGAAGTCGGACGATTGTAACGAGACCGTGGTTTCGTCGTAGATCGCCGGTGTCATCTGGCTCGCGACGAAGCGTTGCCAAATCAAAGTGTAGAGCCGTTGCTGAGAGCTATTGAGATAGGGTTTAACCTCATCGGGGGTCAGATGGACGTCCGTGGGTCTAATGGCCTCGTGGGCGTCCTGGGTCCCCCGGGCCTTTCCCCTTTGAACCCGGGGTTCCGAATAACGGGCACCGAAGCTTTCCCGGACGTACTTGGCCGTGTTGTCGACCGCCTCCCGGGAAACCCTCGTCGCGTCGGTGCGCATGTAGGTAATCAGGCCGGTGTGTTCGCCTCGGTCGCCCAAGGGGAGGCCTTCGTAAAGCTGCTGGGCGGTCCGCATGGTCTGTGTCGCTTTCATGCGCAGGCGACGCGAGGCCTCCTGTTGCAGGCTGCTGGTATTGAACGGTGCGGAAGGATAGCGCTTCTTCTCCTCTTTATCGACGGCGACCACCTGGTATTGTTCTCGGGGCATCCGTTCCAGGATCGCTTCCACGGTAGACTCGTCCGAGAGTACGGGTTCTTCTCCGTCGACGTAAGCCAATTTGGCGTTGAATTGTTCATCTCCGGCGGAGAAGGTCCCCTCCAGCGTCCAGTATTCTTCGGGAACGAAGGCGTCCCGTTCTCGTTCCCTGTCCACGATCATTTTCACCGCGCCGGATTGAACCCGGCCGGCGGACAGGCCGGGACGTACCTTTTTCCAAAGGAGCGGACTCAGCTTGTAACCGACCAGACGATCCAGTATCCGCCGTGCCTGTTGTGCGTCCACCAGGGCACGATCGATGGTGCGGGGTTTTTTCAGGGCTCCCTTGACGGCGCTCTTGGTGATTTCGTTGAACGTCACTCTAATCGATTCGTCGCCTTCGAGTTTCAGGGCGTGCTGGAGGTGCCAGGCGATCGCCTCGCCTTCGCGATCCGGGTCGGTGGCGAGATAGATTTTGTCCGCGGACTTCACCGCTTTGCGCAGCTTGTCGAGGACTTTGCCTTTACCGCGTATCGTGATGTAACGAGGGGCGAAATTGTTCTCTATGTCCACTCCGAGTTTGCTCTTGGGTAGATCGCGCACGTGTCCCATCGAGGCCGCCACCTTGAAGGACCTACCGAGGTAACGCTCCAGAGTACGCGCCTTCGCCGGAGATTCAACTATCAGAAGATTCTTAGCCAAGCTAGATCAACTCCCGTGTCGCAAATAGGCTTTCGCGGGGTATGTCGGTCTCATCTTCGGACCATTTCACTCATAAAAGATAGCGAAACCTAACCCGTCCACTCCCGCGAAAGCGCTCATCATTATACCACGTGTGTCCAGTATGCTCGACAGGGGTATGCGCTGCACGGCCGACCACACGCCTTCTGCAGGCACCAACCTACCCTTTTCGACGATCGATGTCCACCCACGACGTGAAGCCGGTTCGGAGCACGGACGATCTTACGGCATCTCTTCAACCTCAAGAAAACCAACTCTTGGTGTTCTCCCCCTCAATCCCGAACGGAAAACATCGACGGACTCTTGGGGTAACCGCGAGTCCGCAAGAGGAGACGAGAGGAACGGGAATGCCCCTTCGCGTGGAGGTCGCAACACAGCTCATGCCGAAAAGATACTTTGCTACATCGATATTCGCGGGGCTAGACAGGAGAGACAAGTGCGAGAACATCTGGGAGAAATCGGGCTTCTCTTCATATTTGCTGCCATCATCATCTTGCTTTTACCGACGCTCTTCGACGTCGGCGAAAGCTGGTCTCTACTCGTGGGCATATGGGTGGGAATAGTCGGCGTTTTCTTGGTTCGAGCGGAAAGATCCCGGGAACGACGACGAGAAAAACGCGAGGATGAAGAAGATAACTGAGTGCAGTTCCTTTGCGTCCCGGTTCCGGGATAGGTGGAGTATCCCTCATCCTCCAGGGGGTCCCGCGGGGTCTTCGCGGTTTTCGAAGATGGAGAACTGCTCGCGGTACCCACCCATGAAGGATAGCCTATGCTGGGGACACGGACCCCATTCCTCGAGCGCCCGCCGGTGTTCTTCCGTTCCATATCCCTTATTCTTCTCGAAGGAGTATTCCGGGTAGTGCCGTCCGAGGAGTATCATTCTTGTGTCTCGTACGACTTTGGCTACGACCGAAGCCGCGGCGATCGACGCGTAGCGGGAATCACCCCGGACCACGGTGCGCTGCGGAACCTTCAACCCGACCACCTCGTTGCGTCCGTCCACCAAAACCAGGTGCGGTGTGGGACGCAGACGACGGACGGCCCGCCGCATCGCCGCACCGATTGCTCCAAGTATTCCGATCTCGTCTATGCGTGAGGGCGGTTCGAAGGCCACGGCGATGGTGACGGCCCGTTCGACGATCTGCGGATATAGCCTCGAGCGCGCGGGGGCAGTGAGTCTCTTGCTATCATCGAGACCCGGTATGATTACACCTCGAGGTAACATGACTGAGGCGACCACCACCGGACCGGCCAGGGGTCCGTAACCCACCTCATCCATACCGGCCACCCAGGGGTGATCCGAGGGATCGGCCATGAGGCGTAGGCGGTGTGCTTCTTCGAGATATCGCAGACGTCGTGTAGATCCTTCATCTATCCACGGTGACTCACCGGGGCGGCGGACCTCGTCTTCGGAGCCGCAGGCGGTCATAGGGTCGATCCCACGATGGCAAAAGAACTCGGTGGCCAGAATATCAGCCAGGTGCGGCCGCGGATCTCGGAGTAGGGTACGAAACCGAAGGAGCGGCTGTCGTCACTATTGCCCCGATTGTCGCCCAGTACGAAGATCGTTCTGGGTGGGACCTTCGTGGGAGGGAAATCGCTGGAGTCCGGACGGTTGGGGTAATCTTCTTCGATGGGCTCACCGTTGACGAGAACCTCTCCGGAGCGAATCTCCACTATTTCTCCGGGTGTGCCCACGACCCTCTTTATCAGGTCGCGGGAGTTTTCGCCGGGATGGGCGAAAATCACGACCTCTCCCCGCCGCGGCTCGCTGAAGTTATAAATGAACTTGTTCACCAGGACTCTGTCACCATCGTGAAGCGAATCCAACATCGAATCGCCCTCAACCACGAAGGTCTCCACCACCCAGGTCTGGATGACGAAGGTGAGGATGAGGGCGATTACCACTATTTCCAGCAGTTCGCGAAACAGTGACCGGCCACGTTTCCGCATGTCCGAATCCTCCGTCTCGGTTGCGGTGGATCTCAAAGACGTGGAGTTCTCTTCTCTCTAATTCGAGCCGAGCGGCCCTTTCTTTCGCGTAGGTAGTAGAGTTTTGCCCTGCGTACCCGGCCGCGCCGGAGAACCCTGATGCTCGAGATACCGGGCGAGTGTACGGGGAAAGTTCTCTCGACTCCCACGCCGTATGTGACCTTGCGAACGGTGAAGTTCTCGTTGAGGCCGGATCCCTGGCGCCTAATAATGATACCCTCGAACGCCTGGACTCGCTCCCGTCCTCCTTCGGTTACTCGTACGTTCACCACTACCGTGTCTCCCGGGCTGAAATCCGGTACGTCATCGCGCATGAACTCACTCTCGATGGTTCTTATGTGATCAACCATGATCTTATTCCTCCCAATCGTCCAAACCCTCAATTATGATAGTCGTATTTGGATGCTGACGACAACAGGTCGGGTCTCCTTTGCCGGGTGGCCTGCCTTGCAGCTTCGCGGCGCCATCGCCTTATGGTGTCGTGATTTCCCGACAACAGCACATCGGGTACCCGCATCGAGCGATAAACCCGTGGCCTGGTATACTGCGGTCCCTCCAGGAGTCCGGAGCTGAAAGAATCGCTTTCGGCCGAGCCCGCCCCGCCGAGTACGCCCGGGATAAGTCTGCCGACGGCTTCCACCAGGGCAACCGCGGGAATCTCTCCTCCGCTCAGTACGAAATCTCCGAGGGAAATCTCGTCGGTGACTGCCCATTGTCGCACCCGTTCGTCTACTCCCTCGTATCTGGGGCACAAGATGACGAGTTGATCTTCTCGTGCCAGTTCCTCACATCGCTTGTGAGTGAGTCTTCGCCCCTGGGGGGTGGGAAGTACGATTCTCGCTTCGGCAGTGGAGTCCACACAGAATTCGACGGCACGAAAGAAGGGTTGCGGCTTCATTACCATTCCGGGCCCACCGCCGTAGGGTGGTTCGTCCGTTACCCTGTGCTTTCCCGTGGCGAAGTCGCGCAGGTTGTGAATTCGAATCCGTATGAGACCCGATTCTCGGGCCTTCGCCACCACCCCGCTGGAAAGCGGCGCGTCGACCGCTTCGGGGAATAGGGTGATTATGTCGAAGATCAACTCAACTCCACCAACCCCTCGGGGGGATTTACTATAATAAGGCAGTCCTCGAGTCGTACCTCCCGGATTATCTCTCTGGCGGCCGGAAGCATCCATGTGGACTCATCCCGCCGCACCTCGAGTACCTGGTTGTCGCCGCCGTCCAACAGACCGACGATTCGGCCCAGTTCCTCCCCGTCGGTGTTTCGAACTCGACACCCGACGAGGTCATCGAGATAAAAGGAATTCTTCTCCAGGGCCGGCATTTGCTCCCGGTCTATTTCGATCGTGAAGTCGCGAAGCTTTTCTGCCTCGCGGCGACTGTCCACTCCCAACAGTTTGAGAAGTAGCACACCACCGTGCACACGGAGAGCCTCGACCGCCCATCGGCGTTCGCCTTCGGGGGTTACGACCACGACCTCTTCTCCGACGCAATCTTCCGGGAGATGCGAGGTAACCCGCACCTCACCCTTGCGGCCGTGGGGTTTGGTAATTGTACCGAAACGGATTCGCTCCGACTTGTCGTCCCTACCCCGAGGCAAGGTGATCTCTCCCCTCCACTTATTCCAGGATCTCCACTTCGACTCGCCGGCCTTCTTTGGCGGCGGCTGCCTTGACGACGGTCCTGATGGCACCGACGATTCTGCCGTTACGCCCGATTATCTTCCCGATGTCGTCCGGAGCCACGCTGACCTCCACGACGGCGGAACGTTCACCCGCCACCTCGTTGACCTCCACGGAATTCGGGTCATCCACGAGAGAGCGCGCGAGATATTCGACTAATTCGGCAACGAGCATATTCCTCAGCTCCCCTCGCCGCTATCGCCGGGGCGCTCCATCTCCAGTTCCGCGGTTTCCTCGCCCACAAGCTGGACGTCAAACGATTCCTCGGCATCGTCGGCCTTCTTCGAGTATCCTTCGACGAGGCCGGCACGAGCGAATATCGCTCGGACGGTCTCGGAGGGACGCGCACCCCGTCCGAGCCAGAGCTGGGCCCTCTCCGCATCGATTCTCACCTTTGCCGGGCGCTCTACGGGATCGTAGAAACCGATCTCCTCGATGAAGCGTCCGTTTCTCGCGGTACGAGAATCTGCCACCACTATTCGATAGAAGGCATCTCTCTTACCGCCAAGTCTTCTCAAGCGAATCTTCACTGCCATTATCCAGTTCCTCCCGTCGTTTTTTGCCCCGGAATTTGCACTCAGTCAAAAAAGGGCATCTTCGGCATTTTGCCGCGGGGCATTTTCCCTTTGCTCACCTGTCGGAACATTTCGCGAGTCGTTCGATATTGTTTCAACAACCTGTTGACATCCTGGACACGCGTTCCACTTCCGGCGGCGATCCGTCTCCGCCGGCTACGTTTGATTATGTCCGGATTCGCCCGTTCTTTCGGTGTCATGGATCTTATTATGGCCTCGGTTTTGACCAGCTCATCTTCGTCAATCTCAGCGGATCCCATTTGCTTGGCCGCGCCGGGAATCATGGACATCAGCTGATCGAGCGGCCCCATTTCCCTTACCTGTTGTAGCTGTTCCAGAAAATCGTCCAGCGTGAATTGATCCTTGAGCAGGCGTTCGCTCAGTTCTTTCGCCTTCGTTTCGTCCATGCTGCGTTCGGCCTTTTCGATCAGGGTGAGTACATCACCCATCCCGAGGATGCGAGATGCCATTCTTTCGGGGTGGAAGACCTCGAGATCCTCGATCTTCTCGCCCACTCCGCTGAACTTTATGGGGCATCCCGTTACTTCCAGTACCGAAAGGGCCGCGCCCCCTCGGGCATCTCCGTCCAACTTGGTCAAGACGATACCCGTGATCGGAATTCGGGAGCTGAATTCCTCCGCCATGGTGACCGCATCCTGCCCCGTCATGGCATCCAGCACCAACAGTAGTTCGGTCACATCGACGGCCTCGGCCATGGACTGCAGTTCGTTCATCAGTTCCTCGTCGATGTGAAGTCGTCCGGCGGTATCGACGATTACGGTATCGCTACCGCTTTTTCTGGCCTCCGATACCGCGTTTCGGACCAGTTCTACGGGGCCTTCGGAATCCCCGGGACGACGCACATTGACCTCGATCTTATCTCCGAGCTGCTGGAGTTGATCTGCGGCCGCCGGACGATGGACGTCGCCGGCCACGAGCATCGGCTGGCGCCCGCGCCCACGCAGATGTCGGGCCAATTTGGCGGCAGTGGTGGTCTTTCCGGAACCCTGCAGTCCCAGGAGCATAATCACGGTCGGCGGGCGAGGTGCCGTTTCGAGGCGTCGTTCGCTCTCTCCCATCAAGGTGGTTAGTTCGTCTTTGACGATCTTGACCACCTGTTGGCCGGGAGTGAGACTCTCCATGACCTCGGAGCCGACGGCTCGTTCCTTGACTCGTCCCGTGAACGAGCGGGCCACGCGGAAGTTTACGTCCGCCTCGAGAAGTGCCATTCGCACCTCCCGCATGGCGGCGTCCACATCTTTTTCGCTCAGTTTGCCCCGACCCCGGAGCTTTTTCAGGGCGCCTTGAATTCTTTCGCCCAGCGTTTCGAACGCCATAGACTCTCTCCCATCAACCTAGTGGGTTTAGTTCTCGCAACTTTTCCAGCGCATCCGAGAGTGATGCCCGATCGTCTCGTAACAGTGAGTTTTCAATTTGCTCCGTGAGTATCTTTGCGTTCTCCCAGCGTTCGAGAAACCCGAGGGAAGACTCCGCATCTTCCAGGGTCGAGACCGCCCGCACGACGGAATCGTGAATTGCCTGACGAGTGACGCCGAGCCTTTCGGCGATTTCTCCAAGCGACAGATCCATCGCGTAGTAAAGGTACACCACCCGCCGCTGCCGTTGCGTCAGGAGGCCGGCGTAGAGATCGTATAGCCTGTTGGCTCGGAGTGTTCGTTCCAGCTGGGAAGCCACTCGGCCTCATCTCCCCCTGTTAAGGTTAACACCTTTACATACCACACAGGCAATTCTAGGCTGCTCGGTGGGGTAACGTCAAGGGGTCTCGCTGCGCCGAGATGTGCGATCGGGCGACCTTACAGTTCCAGCAAGGCGCGAACGAAGGTGCTCCCGTCGAAGGGTTGTAGATCGTCGAGCTTCTCACCGAGACCCACGAACTTGACCTTGGTGGGTGAGGTGGATTCTATCGCCACGACGATGCCGCCTTTGGCGGTTCCGTCGAGCTTGGTGAGGATGATACCGCTGGGAGACAGCGCCTCGCCGAAAGTCTCGACTTGTTTGAGAGCGTTTTGCCCCGTAGTCGCATCCAGAACCAGGAGTATTTCGTCCGGGGGAGAACCGGTTTCTCGGCCCACTACTCTCACGATTTTCACCAGTTCTTCCATGAGATTGCGTTTGGTGTGGAGGCGGCCCGCAGTGTCCAGGATTACCGTATCGGCTCCCCGGGCCTCGGCCGCTTTGACGGTGTCGAAGGCGACTGCCGCGGGATCCGCACCGAAGTTGTGCGAGATTACGTCCACATCCAGCCGTTCCCCCCAGGTATTCAACTGTTCGATGGCGGCGGCTCGGAAAGTGTCCGCCGCTCCGAGGATGGGACGACGTCCTTCGGTCTTGAGCATATGTGCCAGCTTGGCCGCACTCGTCGTCTTGCCGACACCGTTGACGCCGATCAAGAGGATTACTGCGGGTTTACCCCCCAGATGAAGATCGCGTTCCGAGGGCTCGCATTTCAGTCTCTCTTCGAGTAGTTTCCCCAGTGCCTCGATTAAGGCATCGCGGTCGGCGGCTGCATTTCTCCTGCGCCACTCCCTCAGCTCGTCCAGCAGTTCCATCGCCGTGCGGGCGCCCATATCAGTTTGTACAAGCAGCGCTTCCAGTTCTTCGAAGACCTCCTCGTCGCCCCCCGAAAGATCGACTATCGCACCCAATCCTTCGACCAGGCGTCGACGGGTCTTTTCCAGGCCCGCCTTCATGCGCGACCACAGGCCGCCCCCGGTTCGTTCCTCGTTGGAATTCACTTAGCGCACCTCCGTAGCGTGTCCGTCAATTATCGTTGTCGTATCCGGCCGCCGACGGGGCCAGCTCGGCGTCCTCGAGCCTCACGGAAACGAGCTCTGAGACCCCCGGCTCGGACATAGTTACGCCATGAAGCGCCTCCGCGGTTTCCATGGTACGTTTCTGATGAGTTATGAGGATGTACTGGACGCCGCCGTTGGAATCGTGCAAATACCTGGCCAGCCGATCCGTATTACGCTCGTCCAAGGCGGCATCGATTTCATCCAGCAGACAGACCGGGGCGGGACGCACCTTCAACAGGGCGAAGAGGAAGACGATACCGGTGAGAGCGCGTTCCCCGCCGGAGAGGAGGCTCATGCGGCTCAGTTTCTTGCCCGGAGGCTGCGCCTGGATCTCCAATTTCGGATAGCCCGAGCCATCCTCCGATTTGAGCCGAATTCTCCCTTCGCCCCCGTCGAAGAGTTCCGCGAAGGTGCGGGAGAATTCCTCGGATACTGCTTCCAACGTACCCAGGAAACGATTCTCGACCTTGGTGGCCAAAGCCGCGCGAAGCCGTTCGAGTCCCTCGAGGGAATCGTGCAAGTCCGAGGCCCGCCCCTCCTGGGCCGTGAGGTTGGCCACCTCCCGGCGGTATTCCGCCACCGCCATGGGATTGATGGGTTCCAGGGAGCGCCTCCTCTGCTCCAGCGCGGAAATGCGACGGCGTATTCGACCAATGGATCTCACGGGATCCATTGCGCCCAAATCCCCCGGGGCGACGTCGTGATCGCGGCGGGCCACCATTTTAATCCTATTCAGCTCTTCCTCGAAACGTCTCTCCTTGGCTTCGAGAGAGGCCAGTTTGTTTTTCAGATCCGATCGAGCGGCCTCCATCTCCGCCGCTCGGACCCGGGTTTCTTCGTTCTCGCGGGCGGTATCCTTTCGCGCCTTCCGGGCTTCTTCCTTGCCTTTCGTGGCTCGGGCCATCGCCTTGCGATAACCATCGCAGAGATAACGCAGCCGGTTCATCTGCTCCCGCAGTTCGTCCCGCTTGCTCTCGAGTCGTCGCAACTGCGCTCGAAGCTCGTTTTCGCGTTTCTGCAACCGGGCGATCTCTTCGCTGCGACGCCGTTGATACGATTCCACCGACGCGATCTGTTCCGCCAGGGAGAGAAGTTCTTCTCGGATTTCACCTATGCGCGAGTTGGTTTCTTCGCGTCCCCGGGTCGACTGCCCCACGCGCTCTTCACGAGAGGACCGGAATAACGCCAACGCCGAGAGAGCCCTGATGAAACGCCTTCGCCGCTCATCTAAGTCGGCCTTTCTGCGCTCCATCTTCCGAGCTTCCTGCGAGGCCCGCTCGCGCGCCTCCTCGAGCTCCCGCATTTGCCGGTTGAGATTTCGGTATCTATCCCTGATCGCAGATTCCTCTCTTTTGGCCCCGGCGACGGCCTTTTCGGCCGCCCGCAGCTCTCCTTTGCGGTCAGATATCTGATCTCGCAGGCCGGCGATTTCTTCACCGGCCTGAAGCAATAGCGGATCGAGTTGCTCCGCCTCCTTGCGCATCTGCTTTATCGTTGACTCCAATTTGCGTATTTCGCCGGCCATACTTACGCGGTCGATCCGGCCCCCCTTCGCTCCTCCCCCACATCCCGATATCGCACCTCGGAGATCCGCCCGGTATCCGTCGAGGCTGACGAGGGAAGGTAGGCCGGAAGAGATCGGTGCCCGTTCGGACCAGACGAGGTGTAGGAGTTTCACGAGAGTCTTTCGGTCTTCGAGGACCAGGAACCGGGAAAACAATCGCTGCAGGAGCGGGTCGCGTTCGTCCTCGCCGGAGTTTTCGATCTGCAACAGATCGTCGAGCCAACCTGCCGCGGACTCGCCGACACCCCGGTCGACGAGCCAGGTTTCCCATTCTACCCGAGCTCGTCGCCAGGCGGCCTCGGTTTGGGGAGGAAGCATTTTTTCCGGGGGATTCTCCACCACATAGCGGCCACCGCCATCGATGGCCGCGGGCGTTAGGCGTTGCCGCGAGACGGTTCTGGCGATCGCGTAATCGCCCAGCGCGGCCTGCACCGCCTCTTGCAGGTCTTTTGGAGTGTCGAATTTGGTCAGAAGTAGGTGCCCCGGCTCCCTCTCGGAATTGTGGCCATCGTCATCGATCCCGGAGCGTTGTCCCCCGATGACTCCTTCGAGAGTATTTCGTCGAGATTCGGCAGAGGTGATCTGTGAGGTGAGTCTCTCTCGGCTCTTCGCCAGGCGTTCTCTTTCTCGTTGTCCCGCCGCCAACCGCGACTGCATTCCGGCGATCTCGCTTCGTATCCCCTCGATGTTGGGGTATCCGGAAGCCTCGGCGACGTCGGTGGTCTCCCCCAGGCCCCCTAACTCGGCGCGCACTTCCTCGAGGGATTGCGCTCGCCGACTGGCCAGGGAATAATTCTCTCGGATGGCTTCTTCGGCGTCATCGATCGCTCGAATGGTCTCGCGAATGCGGCCGCGCAGCCATTCTTCCCGTCGAATCGCACGTCGGAGTATCGCCTCGTCTCGTCCGGAACGGGAATCCACATTTCGCACCCACTCTTCCAACTCGGCTAGTTCGCCTTTGGCCTCGTCTCGACGAAGCGACAATCGGCGAAGATCGCAAGAACGATCGGGGTCGATATTTCCGATACTCTCGGAAGTTCTCTTCAGCTCGGCCCGATTCCGCTCGATCTCCGATTCCACCGAACGCATCCGTTCGCGCAACACGTTGAGATCGGAAGATAGCCGGGCGCTATCCCGTTCCAGGACGCCACAACCCTTTTCGAACAGTTCTTCGTTCGCCGCGATCCGGCGAAGGTTCTGTCTGAGCTCTTCCGATCGCGATTTGAATTCCTCGATACTCTTCGAGTAACTCGCCAGTTCCGCGGACGCTTGTTCGCGTTGTCCGCGGGCACGAGAGAGGGAAGATGCGGCCGACGTATATTCGGCGCCGAGTACCTTGCGTCGTAGATTCATTTCTCTCGATGAGAGGATGCGGTGTAATCTGGCCCTCTTGGCCTGTTCTTTGAGCGGGGTCACGTACTCGCGTCTTACCGAAAGGACGTCGGTGAGACGGCGGTAGCGGTCGCGCCCGCGATACATACGATCACCCGACTCTTTTAGGACCACCCGAAATCGAGTAACGCCCGCGACCTCTTCGATATAGGTGCGCAGGTCCTCGCCGCTGGCATCGACGATGCGTTCCACCTCGCCCTGCCCGATTACGGCGTAGGACCCCTTACCCAGGCCGCTATCCCAAAACAGCTCCTGAATATCCCTGAGACGGCAGCGCGCCCCGTTCAGCAGGTACTCGCTTCCGCCGTCGCGATCCAGTCGTCGGGTCACGCAGATTTCCGCGGGGAGATCGGAATGGTATCCGTCGTTTTCGAAACATGCGGATACCTGGGCCATGTTGAGTCGGCGCCGTCCGGTGGTTCCCGAAAAAATTAGTTCGTCCATGCGACTGCAGCGGAGTAGCGATGGGCTCTGTTCGCCCAACACCCACCTGAAGGCATCGACGATGTTGCTCTTGCCACTACCGTTGGGACCCACGACGGCGGTTAATGTCTGCGGAAATTCCAAAACGGTGGAGCGGGCGAAGGATTTGAACCCCGATATTTCCAGTCGAGTTAGCCGCATTAGATTCTCCCCTTCACGACATTAGGCCTGTCCGCGCGCCCGGTGCGCGGGGACAAGCCCTGCGAGGACTTCCGAAAAGTTGCCGGCCCGTCGCCGGGTACCACTTCGCCTTCTTCCCAGCTGCAATGCTATTAGCGATCAGCAATCAGGAACTTGATGGCCGTCCTCTCTTCGCCGTCGATGGATATTTCGACGAATGCCGGGACTGTTACCAGGTCGATACCGTTCGGCGCCACGAACCCCCTGGCGATGGCAATGGCCTTGACCGCCTGATTGACGGCACTAGCTCCAACGGCCTGAAGTTCTGCTTCTCCCTGGGATCGTATCACCGCGGAGAGTGCGCCGGCTACAGATTTCGGCTTCGAATTCGATGAAACCCGGAGCAATTCCAAGAAAATCATCTCCTCCCATTCTGGAGAAGGCGACGCGGCACAATGGGAATCTTCGAGGCACGCCCGCGATATCCTTCAGTCTATACCCAGAATCTGGAGGGCAGCGGCCGCCGCACGTTCCTCGGCTCGCTGTTTAGTCCGGGCCGTCGCCCGGGCCAGAGTCCTTCCTTCCAGCCTAACTTCGACCGTGAAGCGCGGATCGTGATCGGGCCCTTCCCGGTGCACCAGGACGTATTCCGGTTGAAGCGAATTGTCGATGTTTCGTGAGACCCGATCCAAAGCCGACTTCGGGTCCGGGTTGAGCGAGATGTTCGCGGCCGCGGCGAGGGGTTTCGACAGGACCTCCAGGACGAAACGCGAGGCACTTTCGAGTCCGCTGGAAAGGTAAATGGCCGCCACTATTGCCTCGAATGCGTCGGACAACACCGACTCTTTGTGTCCTCCCCCGGATTCCTTCTCGCCGCGCCCCAATCTCAGTTCGGACCCGATATTCAGATCGGCGGAGCACCGGGCCAGGGTTTCCGCGCGCACCACGGCGGAACGCATCGCCGACAGAGCTCCCTCGTTGACCGTCAAATGATGTCCGAAGAGATATTCACTCACGATCAGTCCGAGGACTGCATCACCGAGGAATTCCAGTCTCTCGTTTGAGGGACCCTCACCCGGATGTTCGTTTACGTAGGAACTGTGGGTGAGGGCCCGCATCAGAAGGGAATGGTCCACTTCGACCCCGAGGTTCGCCAGCAAAGCGCGCAGAGCCATCTATTCGCCGCGCCCCCAAATCAAAGTGGCGTTTTGACCGCCGAACCCGAAGGAATTGGTCAGTGCCACATCGACCGACATCTCGCGGGGGTAGAGGGCGATGTGATCCAGGTCGCATTCGGGATCCGGGTTGTCGAGATTAAGTGTCGCCGGTATCACGCCATCCCGCATGCCCAACAGACAGATGGCACTTTCCAGCGCTCCGGCGGCACCCAGGAGGTGCCCGGTCGAGGATTTCGTCGCGCTGACTGCGACTTCTTTCGCCGCGTCACCGAAAACGCTGTGGATGGCCCGAGATTCCGCGACGTCGCCCACGGGCGTTCCCGTGCCGTGCGCGTTAATGTAGTCGACATCTGTTGCGTTTAGCCCCGCGTCGTCGATTGCCGTCTCCATCGACCGAGCTCCGCCCGAGCCGTCTGGAGAGGGCGCGGTGATGTGATGAGCATCGCTCGACATACCGTATCCGAGGAGCTCTCCCAGTATGGTGGCACCTCGCGCTACGGCATTTTCCAGGACCTCAAGAACCAATATCGCGGCACCTTCGCCGATGACGAATCCGTCCCGGTCGCAATCGAAGGGTCTGCTGGCCGTCGTGGGATTCTCGTTTTGGGTGGACAGCGCCCTCATCGCGGAAAAGCCCGCCACGCATAAAGGGAGTACACCGGCCTCCGTCCCGCCGGCTATCATCACGTCCGCGTCTCCACGCTGCAGATACCGAAAGGCCTCGCCGATGGCGTGGGCCGAAGCCGCGCAGGCCGTAGTTACCGTGAGGTTGGGGCCGCGGGCTCCGATCTGTATGCCCACGTGCCCCGCTGCCATGTTGGAGATCATCATGGGTATGCAGAAAGGACTGACGCGGGAGGGTCCCTTCTCCCTGTAGACGTCGAGTTGTTCCACCAGGGAGGTCACACCTCCCTGCCCGGTGCCCAATGTCACCCCGATCCTCTCTTTGGGCGTGGAATCGAGGTCCAGACCGGAGCTCGCCAGCGCCTCGATGGCGGCGGCCACCGCATAGTGATTGCAGGGATCCATCCGTCGAGCCTCTTTGCGGTCGATATAGTCCGTGGGATCGAAGCCCCGAACTTCGGCGGCGATCTTCACCGGCAGATCCGAAGCATCAAACTTACTTATCGTGCTCACTCCGGAGCGGCCTTCCAGCAGATTTTGCCAAAAGGTCGGGGTATCGAGTCCCAGGGGAGAAATTATTCCCAGACCCGTGACTACAACTCTCCTATTCATGGCATTCTCAACTCCACCCAATTGCGTCAGATATTCTCCGCGACGTAATTTACGGCATCTCCGACACTAGTAATGTTTTCCACGTCTTCGTCGGGGATATCCAGGTCGAACTCTTCCTCCATGGACATGATCAATTCGACCAAGTCGAGGGAATCCGCCCCGAGATCTCCGGCAAATTCCGCGCTCTCTTCGATTTCATCTTCCGATACGCCCAGTTGGTCCACCAACATTTCCGCAATTTTTTCCGCAATTTCTTCTCTAGACATTCTCGACACCTCCCAGGTATATTTGGCATTCTTTGTTGCTCGGGGTCAAAGACCTACCCCGAGACCTCCGTCCACCACGAGCACCTCACCGGTTATGTAAGAGCTCGCGGGGGAAGCCAGAAACGCTACGGCTCGGGCTACCTCCCGGGGTTGCCCGGGTCTGCCCAGCGCCGTAGACGACGTTACGCGTTTCGACCAATCGGCCGGCATATTCGCCGTCATGTCCGTCTCGATGAAGCCAGGTGCCACGGCGTTTACTCTGATGCCGCGGCTGCCCACTTCCGCCGCCAGACTCTTGGTGAAACCTATGAGCCCGGCCTTGGATGCGGCGTAGTTAGTTTGTCCCACGTTACCCACCATGCCCACCAGAGAAGATACGTTTACTATCGCTCCGGTGCGCATCCTGATCATCGGCCGCAACGCTCGCTGAGTAGTCTGTAGGGCACCGAACAGGTTGACCTCGACCACACGGCGCCAGCTTTCGGGCTTCATCCTCATGAAAAGCCCGTCGTCGGTCACTCCGGCGTTGTTGATCAGAATCTCCACCGGTCCCAACTTCTCTTCGACCCCGGAGAAAGCTTCGTCTATGCTGTCGGGATCTGCCACATCGAGACCTACCGCGATGGCGCGTCCTCCCGCCTCCAGGATTTCTTCTACCAGAGCTTCCGCCTCGTTTTTGCCCGATCTGTAGCCCACTGCCACTGCCGCGCCGCATTCGGCGAGCTCCTCGCATATCGCTCGTCCGATACCTTTCGAACCACCGGTTATCAGGCAAACTCGGTTATCGAGGTTCATCACAGTTCGCACACCACCCCGTCGACGTCTTCGGGGGTCTCCACGGTAAAGCCGCGGGCGGAACGATCTATGCGTCGGAGAAAACCCGTGAGCGTCTTCTTTGGTCCGAATTCGAGGAAGTTCCTGAGCCCGGCATTTATCATGTAATGGACCGAAGCTTCCCAGCGAACCGGTGAAGTCATCTGCTCCAGCAAAGCCTCACGTATGTCGTCGGGATCCGTCAGGGGAACGACTCTGGCGTTGGATATTACCGGAAACCGTGCCCTTCGGAACTCGACGTCGTCCATGGCTTCGCCGAGCTTATCTCGCGCCGGTCGCATGAGTTCCGAATGGAAGGGTGCGCTCACCGGCAGGACGACGGCTCGACGCGCGCCTCGCTCGCTCGCCAGGTTGCAGGCCCTCTTAACTGCCTCCATGTGACCGGATATGACTACTTGTCCGGGGCAGTTCAAATTTGCGAGAGCGACGAAGTCGTCGTCATCGGATACCTCGCGGCAGACCGATTCGAGGGGCGATTCGTCCATTCCCAACACGGCGGCCATTCCTCCTACTCCGGCCGGTACTGCTTCCTGCATGTATTTCCCGCGCAGATGAACGAGTCGCACCGCGTCCTCGAGTTTCAGGCTACCGGCGGCCACGAGCGCCGAATACTCCCCCAGGCTCAGACCGGCCGAGAATTCGGGATCTTTCGCCACTTGGGGGCGGAAGACCTCCCACGCGGCCACGCTGACGGCCAAGAGGGCGGGCTGGGTGTAGGCGGTGAGGTTCAATTTGTTCTCGGGGCCTTCGGAGACGAGGCTCGCCAGATCCCATCCCAGGGCGTCGGAGGCACGTCGAAACATCGTCTGCACCGTCTCGTATTCGCGCAGCAACTCACCGCCCATACCTACATACTGGGCGCCCTGTCCCGGGAACACTGCGGCATAACTTTGCATGGTTACCGGTCTCCTTCGAGAATGCGATCCGATTCGTCCAGCCATCTGATGGCGGTGGCGCCCCAGGTCAGTCCGGCGCCGAATCCTACCAACAAGACGTCGTCGCCGGGCTTAATTCGCCCCTGCTCCCAGGCCTCGGCCAGCGCCAGGGGAATGGATGCCGAGGACGTGTTGCCGTATTCTTCGAGATTCACGAATACTTTGTCCATGGGAATACCGAGTCTCTTCGCCGACGAAGCGATGATGCGAATGTTCGCCTGATGCGGTATATAGCAGTCGATGTCTTCCACCCGTAACCCGGCGCGCGCTGCGGCCTCTGAGGCGGAATCGGCCATGGCACGGACCGCGAATTTGAAGACTTCCGACCCCTTCATACTTATGGTGTGTAGGTTCTCGCGTACGGTTTCTTCCGAGGCCACCATCCTGCTTCCGCCCGCGGGCATTTTCAACACGTCTCCGCCGGACCCGTCCGAACCCAATACCTGTGATAGGATTCCCGTACCCGGGGAACAGGGACCGACGATGGCCGCGCCGGCCGCGTCGCCGAAGAGCACGCAGCTGCTGCGATCTTCCCAGTTGGTGATGCGGGTGAGTGTCTCGCTACCCACGACCAACACCCGGTCGTAGGCCCTCGTGGCCACCATCTGCGCGGCTATCACCAGGGCATAGACGAAACCCGTACATCCCGCCTCTACGTCGAAGGCGGCCGCATGTTGGGTGCCAAGCCTGTCGGCCAGAAGGCAGGCGGTAGCGGGAAAGGGCATATCCGGTGTCACGGTCGCCACGATGACCATGTCGATATCCGTGGCATCGACGCCCGACCTCTCCATCGCGCTCAGCGCGGCTTCGTAGGCCAGATCGGATGTCGCCTCGTCTTCGGCGACGATCCTTCGCCTCTTGATGCCGGTACGGGTTACGATCCACTCGTCGCTGGTGTCCACGATCTCTTCGAGGTCGGCGTTGGTGAGGACTCGGTCGGGTACTGCATGCCCGACTCCCCATATCCCGGCTCCTCTTATGTTCGAAAGCCTATTCTCCATTCGGTACCTCCTCCAGGAATCTCTCTATCAATCCGGTGACGTCGCCGCGGACGGCGCGAACACCGACTTCGAGGGCGCTCGCGATCGCGGTGGCGTTGGCGTTACCGTGAGACTTGATCACCGGTCGGCGCACCCCCAACAGTGTGGCTCCTCCGTAGGCCTGATAGGTATAGCGTTCGAACTGTCGTTTCAACGCCGGTCTGCTGAGCATAGCTCCCAGGCGGGAGAGTATACCGGAGTTCATGCCTCGACGTGTGATCTCGCGAAAGGCATCGATCGTTCCTTCGAAGGTTTTGAGTACCATATTGCCGGTGAATCCGTCGGTTACCACCACGTCGACGTCACCCCTTAGGAGATCGCGGGCCTCCAAATTGCCGACGAAACGGGAAGCGGAACCTCCAGCCCACTCGCTCAGGAGGGCGTAAGCCTCGCGTCGAAGCCGATCGCCCTTACCTTTCTCGGTTCCGATATTCAAAAGTGCCACCTTCGGCACTTCTTTGCCCATTATTACCCGGGCGTAGGCGGAACCCATCAAAGCGTACTGCAGGAGACTGGCGGGCCTAATGTCTACTCCGGCCCCCAAATCCAGCATGACCAAGTCTCGATGGTCCAGGGTGGGAATGACCGAGGATAGCCCGGGGCGTTCGACCCCCGATATTCGGCCGATCATCATTACCGCTCCGGCCATGAGCGCTCCGGTGTTGCCGGAGCTGACCATGAAATCTACCTCGCCGTCCCGAAGGGCGTCAAGGCCACGGACCATGGAGGAGTCGCGTTTTTTCCGGATGGCTCTGACCGGCTCATCGTGGGGTTCGATGACCTGGTCGCAATCGACGAAGCTCAACCCCGCGACGTCCAGATTCATTCCGTAACGCGCGGCGGTTTCTTCTATCGTCTCGAAGTTTCCCGCCAAAACAATCTCATCTCCGGGATGGCGTCGCAAAAAGCTCAATGCTGCGCCGATCGGCGAGGCCGGACCGGCGTCCCCACCCATGGCGTCCAAAAGGGCCTTCATGCGATCACTCCAGATTCCTTAAGGGCTCCGTCGGTGGCCACCACGAATTTGCCACGAAACACCTTTCTTTCGCCGGCCGCAATTTCGACCAGGACTACCGACTCGTCCGCCGCCCGGGACCGTATGATATGTGCCCGGGCCAGGAGTCTCTCGCCGGCCGTCACGGGACTTTTGAATTTGGCATTGGAAAGTTCCGTTACCGCGTGATCCGAATCTATTACCGCCAGTGCCAAGGAATCGGCCTGGGCGAAAATGAAGTGGCTGCGCACCAAGTTCGTCTTGGAAAATACCATGCTCTCGTCCGTTGTGAGCAAAGAGGTGGCGGAATGCCCCAAATCCAGCTCCAACAATTCACCCACGATTTCTCCGGAACCTATCGCGCGCACGGAAGAGTAGTTTTTCTCGGCGAGGAGCCTGGTCCTCTCGCGCACGTCGGGAATGCCCAAAACGGAGCGATCCAGTCTTATAGTTTGGATACTGACGCCGAAATAATCCGACAGTTCTTCGTCAGTCAGAAAGGGATGTTCATCTAGATGAGATTTCAGGTTGCTCCTTCGCCTTTCTTTGCTCAACCGCATCTCCCTCTCCGGGCGTTAAGACCAGATACTAATAGTTAGTATTAACGACATGGAGATATATTGCAAGGCTCGTATGCATTTCGTCCAGGCAATCCGGAAGGTCTTAGGTGACGAGATTACTTCAATCCGCGGGGTAGGGTTTCTCTACAACCCCCGGTGCATTATGCGCTCGTAGGGTTCGAAGAGGGACTGGTACAGGTCCATCGCGTGCCTGTCAGTCATTCCCGCGAGGTGGTCGCAGAGTATTCGCCGTTGCAGCTTTTGGTCACCTTCGGCGATCCGCCATTTCTCCCAGGTGGCCGGGTGCAACATTCTCGGCCTGTCCCAAAACGCCTCGAACAGCCGATGGAGAATCATGCGGCCCTTGGTTACCTGCCGCAGGACGCGGGGATGAAGGTATACTGCCTCGAATAGCCAGCTGCGCAAAGCCTCCAGCTGGACACCCATGGGTGAAGAGAGGGCCAGCGTTGGCTCTTCGCGGTCCACGACGTCCTCCAGGCTACGGATGTTCCAGCGCCTCAGATTTTCCCGCGTGGTCTCGATTATGTCCACGCTAAATACCTCGATCAGATGACGCACCAGTCGCCTCGTCCACATGTTTTCCCGGGCGAGTCGATCGGAGACTTCCGCCACTTCGCGATCTGCCCGCTCGGCGGCCTCCTCCACCACCGGAATCCCGCATTCCCGAACCTCTCGCGCGGTGAGCAATTCCGCGTTCATGGCGTCGTCCAGGTCGTGAGTGCAATAGGCGACCTGATCCGCGACGTCGACCACCTGGGTTTCCAGGCCCGGTCGCAGGCGTTTGGTGAATTCTGCGGGGAGCGCGGGATCGTCGTAGGGGGTACTGTGTCGCGCGAGACCTTCGCGCGTTTCGAAGGAGAGATTCAAGCCCGGAAAACTGGGATAACGCATCTCCAACTTGTCGACGATGCGCAGACTCTGGAGGTTATGTTCGAATCTCTGACCCCCATCTCGCATAATCTCGTCCAGCGCCTCTTCTCCCGCGTGTCCGAAGGGAGGATGTCCGATGTCGTGGGCATAAGATATTGCCTCCACCAGATCGTCGTTGAGTGACAGCGCCCGGGCCAGCGTCCTGGAGTGCTGCATCACCTCGAGGCTGTGAGTGAGGCGAGTGCGGTAGAAATCGCCCTCGTGGACGACGTAGACCTGGGTTTTGTACTGTAATCTGCGGAAGGCGGTCGAATAGAGAATGCGGTCGCGGTCATGCTGAAAGGGAGTGCGATAGGGGTCGACGGCGTCTCGATCACCGTATACTCGACCGAGCGATTGCGGCGAACGCGCCGCGTAAGGAGCCAGGCCGTCCTCGGCCGCATAGGGATCACCGTCGAAGATTATCTCGTTCACCCGTGGCACCTACCTCTCTCCCCTTTTGACATCGTTCTCGAAATTGCGACATTTTCCTCCACTTTCATCGTTTCGGCGAATATGCCGGCAATATCCGTCAGCGAACGTCCACCCAGGGATTGTCTTCGGGATATGAGGCCCGAAGTAGGGCCGCCAGGCCGACATTCTCGGCCTCGACCAGCCGGGGATCTCTGCGGACGAGATTTCGCGCCATTCTGGCCGCCGGCATCATTATCCGCGAAGACGTGGACATTTCGGGCAACAAGAACGGTGGGCCGCCGTGTTGTGCGCGAGAGAAGAAATCACCCATACCGCGACGCTTCAAATCCACTCGGGAAATGGAGAAGCCGTCCCGAATCTCCTCCAGGACGGAAATCCGTTCGAGGAATCTATCCTCCGAAACCACCGGTGCGAACAAAGCCCGTCGGCCGTCCCTCCCGATTCGACCGCGAAGCTGGTGCAACTGCGTCAGCCCGAAGCGCTCCGCCGCCTCGACGATCATGAAGCGAGCCCTCGGTATGTCGATTCCGACCCCGACTACATTGGTTGTAACCAGGACGTCGATGCCGCCGTCCCGGAATTCCCGCAGGAGTCTGTCCTTTTGCTCGTCTTCGGTGGAACCGTGGATGCAGGCTATTCTAAGAGAAGACATCCGCTTCGCCAGCGCCGCAGACCATCGTTCCGCGGAGGTCCATGGAGGATCCTCTTCGTTGCCGGTTATCGTGGGACAGATTACGAACGTGCCCACTCCCTCGCGGCCCGCCCGCACGACGTAACGGTACAAATCTTCTCGCCGCTCGGAGGGCAGGACCCGAGTTCTGACCCGCCTTCTCATCCCGGCCCGGCTGCGGAGGGTGCTCACCTGGAGGTCGCCCCACATGCACCGTGCCAGGGTTCTCGGGATGGGGGTGGCGGACATGAGCAGCACGTCCGGTGAAGGATCCGTCTCCTCCAGTTGTCGGCGCTGTTTCACGCCGAACCGCTGTTGTTCATCGACGACCAACAGGGTAATGGGGTCGATTTCCGCCCGGATCAACGCGTGGGTACCGACCACGACGTCTTGGTCGGGTTTCGGATCTCCGGAAGTCAGTCGGGAAACTTCGATACCCAGGGGATCGAGATAGTTCTTGAGCGTCGCAACATGTTGGTCCGCCAGGAGTCGCGTTGGTACCAACCATACGGCGCGCCCGCCATTTTCGACGGCTCGCAGTGTGGCCCAAATCGCCACGACGGTCTTTCCTGTCGCGACGTCCCCCTGCAGGAGACGATACATGGGAAGTCGGGACGCCATATCCCGGGCGATGTCTCCTATCGCGGTCTCCTGCTCGCCGGTGAATTCGAAAGGCAGGTCGCGACGATACCGGTCGGTCAACTCCCCGGAGTCCGCGTGGGAAAAACCGGTTTGAGGTCTGTGGCCAAACCGGTGCAGGGCGAGCTGAAACATGAGCATGTCCAAAAACGCCATAGCCCAAAGCCCCCGCTCCGCTTCCCGGGGGCGACGAGGTCTATGGATGGCCTCCAGTACATCCCGCAGATTGCCGTGGCCGATTTGGTGGGCCAGGCGGTGCGGGAAGGATGCCGATAGATCCAAATCGTCGAGGGCCGTCTTGATGAGTTTACCCACCATGTTCGAGGAGATCGCGGAGGATGCCGGGTATATGGGTCTAACTTCACCGCGGGGGCCGAACTCCACTTCCACGCTGTCCGATTCGACCAGATCCGCGCGGCGATTTCGCCACCGGCCCCGAAGGATTATCGGCCGGCTGCGCCGCAAATTGCCTTCGAAACCGCGGCGCCCGAAGAGGAATCCCCGGGCCCGTTCGCGGCCGTTACCTATCTCTATCCTGGTTCGGGATACGCCGTAGCGTTGATGAGAGGTGGAGAGTATGCGGCCACGGACGGCGGCGATTTCGCGACGGGTTGCCGCACCGTAGGGATGCACACAGCGCCAGTCCTCATATCGGCGGGGCATGAGCACCAGCAGTTCTCCGATCGATCCCACGCCCAAATCTCCCAGGGCCCGCGCGCGGGCCGGCCCAACCCCGTGCAGGGTCGTGACCGATTCCAATGCTTCGGTGTTGGGTAAATTCAGCATCTTTACCCGTCTACCGCGGCTACCAGGTAATAGTGTTCCTGGCCGCCGGGGAGCAAATCTATATGGAAATCTTCGAGATCGGCGTCGAGGGCGATGCGCAGCCGTCTCATCTCTTCTTCACCGATGCCGGCACCGATGAAGACCGCCACGTGTCGCTTCCTATCGCCGTCCATAGGCTTCAAAATCTCCAGCAGTACCGCGACGGGAGAGGATCCCACCGCGACCAGTTCGCCGTCGACGAATCCTATCACGTCTCCTTCGGACAGCTCGATCCCCGAAAAGACTCTATCTTCCACGGCGTAGGTGATTTCCACCGATCGTACTGCCAGGGCGGCCCGGCGCATCTCCTCGACGAGGTGGTTACCCGAGATATGGTCCCTCGTCGCGGCTCTCGCCGCCGCGAGTCCCTGGGCTACGGACACGGTGGGGATGACATCGACCGTTACGTCGATAAGATCGCGCGCCTGTTCGCAGGCCAAAATCAGATTGGAGTTGTTGGGCAGGAGGACCACGTGATTGGCGCCCGAAGCGCGAACGGCCTCGAGGATGTCTTCGGTGCTGGGATTCATGGTGGCGCCTCCGGCTATCACGCTGGCCGCACCGAGGTTTAGGAACACGCGGGTTACTCCTTCACCCATGGCTATGGGGATGACCGCGATGTCTCCGGTGTCGCCCGAATATCCGGGTGGTAGGTCTTCCGGAAGGGCTTCTTCCAGTCGCGCCCGATTTTCCGCCACCTGTACGGACATGTCGTGCATCTCGATTTCCATGACTCCCCCGAACTCGAAGGCCAGGGCAAGTACCTCCAGGGGTCGATCCGTGTGGATATGGATCTTGATCAAAGGTTCATCTCGGACCATGACGAGACTATCACCCCAATCCTCCCACGTTAGAGTGGAGTAGGCGCGTTCGTCGTCACTCGTGAGCAGAAAAACGAGATCGTAGGGGAATTCCAGGTGGTCGTCCTCCTCTCGCGAGTCCACGCGTTTCTCCGGCGCTGTTCCATCGGCGGTGGATAGAGACTCGCCGTTCAATACGGCCATGGCTCCCTCGAGAATATAAACCAGGCCCTGGCCCCCGGCATCGACCACTCCGGCCTCTGCGAGGACATCCAGCATCTCGGGCGTCTTCGCGAGAGTGGCACGCGCCGCATCCAGGGCGTCGTCGAGCACCATCAAAAGGTCGCCACCTCCGCGGGCGGTTCGCTCTGCGGTCGCTACCGCCTCGCGGGCCACGGTTAAGATGGTACCCTCCACGGGCCTCATTACCGCACTGTACGCAGCCTTTACACCGGACTGACAGGCATCGGCCAGGGCCACGGCGTCCATCGCTGCCCTGTCCTCGAGCAGCGCCGCGATTCCTCGGAAAAACTGCGACAGGATGACTCCCGAGTTTCCTCGGGCCCCCATGAGCGATCCCATGGAGGATTGCGATACCAGCTCGTGTAGTGGAGCCGTGGGATCGGCGATTCGATTCACGGCGGACTCCAGGGTTAGGAGCATGTTGGTACCAGTGTCGCCGTCGGGTACGGGGTATACGTTTAGACGGTTGACTTCGTCTTTGCGCGAGCGTAGCGACTCGAGTGCGCCCCGTAGCATATCGTAATATAGGGGTCCGTCGAGCGCCTCGCGTCGCAGGGGTCTCGTATCACTCATCGAGAGCGGTCACCTTCACTCCCTGCACATTCACATTCACCCGGGATACCGGAAGCTCGGTACAGTAGGTGAGTACGTACCGGACCTTTTTGCGAATGTTGCGCGCCACCTGTCCGATGTTTACCCCGTAGCCGACCACAATGTTAACCGTGACGTCCAAGGGACCATCACTTTCCGAATGCGCGACCGATACCCCGCGTCCGAGGTTTTCGTGCCCAAGCATCGCTGACAATCCGTCCTGAATGTTCTTCGCCGCCATTCCCGCCACTCCGTAACACTCGGTAGTGGCTATACCGGCCAGATCTTCTAGGACCCGGTCGGAGATGGTAATGCGACCGCAATCAGTATCGAGATGTTTGCTCATAATTGGACCTCCTCGGGATAGGTCTTCGCATCCCCCGGAGCGTTCGAGCGCATTATGTCGGCGCCTGCTCGACGGGCGGACCCACCCCTGATACAATACCGATAGTTAAGCTAGCGTAAAGATATCAAAACTTCAACGGCTGGAGGAGTTAACCATGGCCAGGCGCTGTGAAATTTGCGGCAAAGGGAAAACCAGCGGCAACACTGTAAGTCACGCCGTAAATCACAATAAAAGGACATTCAAACCCAATATCCAGAAGGTGCGCGTTAAAGAGGACGGACAGACGAGGCGCATCAACGTGTGTACGCGTTGTCTGCGCTCCGGTAAGGTCGCCAAGGCTCTGTAGCGAAGAGTTCCAACACTGCGGATTTTGAAGTCGGGCCGGCCAGAAACTGTGCCGGCCTTTCCCCTTCTTCACCCGGTTCGCGTTGTTCGGACGGAGATCGATACCTACCACCAAAAACCCCCAACATCTCTGGCGACTACTAGACTCGATATTCGGCGGCATTGCGAAGGCTGTGAACTGCTTCGGCGGGATCCGGGTCCGAGAAGAAATGGGATCCGGAAACGAGGAGATTGGCCCCCGCGACTGCGAGCCGTGTCGCCGTCTGTGGTCCGACCCCCCCGTCGACGCCCACTCGTACGGAACTTCCGGCAACGGCGGAGTGAACTGCGCGCACCTTATCTTCGGTGGACGGCACGAAACTACCGCCGGAAAAGCCGGGGTCTACGCCCATCACCACGACTAAATCCAATACATCTAGCACATATCTGAGATCGTCTATGGGCGTCGATGGCGCGAAGGCGAGCCCCCCGCGCATCCCTGACCGTCGGATATCGTGCAATAACCTGTGGGGATGTGCCGTGGTCTCACGATGAAAGACCACCACGTCGGCTCCAGCTCGAACGAATAGAGGAACGAAAAACTCGGGGTTTTCCACCATCAGATGCACTTCGACCGGAAGTATCGAGTCGCGTTTCAATGCGGCGACGGTGGCCGGAGAGAAGCCGAGGTTGGGCACGAAATGGCCGTCCATGACGTCCACGTGCAAGAGGTCGGCGCCGGCCTCCTCCGCCCTTTTGACACCTTCTCTAACGTTCAAGGGGTCCGCCGACAAGAGTGACGGGGCCACGAGTATTCTATCCTTTCGATTCCACAGTTCTTCCGTCGATGCCAATTGACACTTCCTCTCCGATTCTCAGGTATCCTGATCCTGGTCATCCGTGGGTTCATCGGATGGCCCGGGGGCTTCTTCCGGTGGAGGTTCGTCCGACTCTTCGGCGGGCTGATCCGGATCCTCGGTCTCTTCGGGTTCTTCGAATATGAAGGATTCCAGTATGGCACTTCCGCTGTATGCGAAGGCGCGCGCACCGATACCGTACCAATAAAGCGTCACTTCCACGGACGTTCCGCCTTCTAGGCGGTCCTGGTAAACCACCCTCTGGCTGAATTGGTCGATCAACTCTACTCGCACGTTTTGGACGGCCGGCTCGGTGGGCAGCTGGAATGATATCGTCTCCTCGTTGGGCGTGCGATCCGTTCCTCGACTTACGACCAGGGTGACCGTGTCACCGGCGGTGACTTCACTGCCCGGCGCGGGTTCCTGGTCGATGACGATGCCCTCGGGGAAATCGGCGTTCTCGCGCACAATATTGACCGAGAGTTCCGCCGACGCCAGTTCCGCCACCACCGCCGATTCCCTCTTACCGATGAATCCGGCCAGATTGAAGGGACGGGGTTCGGGCCCCAGGCTCACTTCGAGCGCTATTTCGCTGCCGCGCTGGACCCGCGCTCCCGGCTCGGGCACCTGGTCGATGACGTGCCCGCGCGGAACGTCGTCGTGATGCCGTTCTTCTATGGTCGCCGAAAGCCCCACGTTACCCAAAGATACTTCGGCCTCCTGTCGTGTCAACTCCAAAACGTCCGGTACACCGCCTTCGATCCATTCGGGGCCCTCGCTTATGGTCAGCAAGACGGTATGCCCACGACGGACCTGCCTCTGCGCGGCGGGATCTTGTTGGATGACGTAGTTGGCGGGTATTTCGTCGTCGTGTCTCGATGCTACCACTTCCGCCTTCAGGCCATGTTCCTGCAAAATTGACTCCGCCGTGGCCAGGCGTTCGCCGCTCACCGGTGGAACATCTACCGCGGGAACCATGAGCCAATCGTAGACGAGGTATCCGGCATATCCGACGACACCGAGGGCGGCGAAGGTCAAAATCAGGAGTATTACCACCGCCGCGGAGGGTCCCTTCCGGGATTCTTGCTCCTCGACCTCGCCGTCCTCCGGGAAGTGGCGTTCGACCTCCATTTCGGGAGCATCTCCATCCCCGGTGAGAGCGCCCGCGTCCTCGCCGAACGCAGAAGACAACTGCTCTGCCGCCAATACGCGGGTGCGATCGTCACGGCCGAGACGATCGCGACGTAGGGGTTCGCCTCGGGCTATCTTGACCAGGTCTCGCCCCATTGCCTCGGCGGTGGAATAGCGCCTTGCGGGCTCTTTCTCCAGGGCCTTAAAAACCAGGTGCGCCAGATCATCGGATATCTCCGGATTGAATGCTCGCGGATCCGGTACTTCTCCATTCACGTGGGACATGGCAATTTCGACGATACCCTCTCCGTCGAAGGGCACTCGGCCGGTGAGCATTTCGTAGAGTACCACTCCGGCGGCGTAGAGGTCGGCGCGCGCGTCGGTATAGGAGCCACGGGCCTGCTCCGGTGCCATGTAGCGGGCGGATCCCATTATCGAATCGTTGGCAACTATCGTTCCGCTGTCCGCCGCCCGGGCGATGCCGAAATCGGTAACCTTGACGCGGCCCGTTTCATCAATTATGACGTTATCGGGCTTGATATCCCGATGCACGACGCCCTTTTGGTGCGCGAAATTCAACGCTTTTAGAATCTCCACCGCTATACCGATCGCCCGGTCGGGTGGGAGTCGCTCCTCTTCGTCGAGTACGCGGGCGAGGGTGGGACCCTGTACGTGTTCCATAACTATGTAGTAAAGGTCTTCATCGGGTTCCTGACCTACGTCGTATATGCCGACGATGTTCGGATGGCTGAGACGGGCGGCGGCCCAGGCTTCCTTGCGGAAATGATCGAGGAACTCCTCGTCGTGGGCGAGTTGTCCGTGCAGGACCTTCACCGCCACATCACGGTGTAGATAGGAACAACGGGCGCGATACACTGTGGACATACCGCCGGTCCCCAGACGTTCCACGATCTCGTAGCGATCACCAAGAACCCTACCGATCAAAGACGCTCTCCCCCTCGATATCGAACCACGCCAATATGACCGCCGTCGCGTCGTCCTCGGAACCTCCCGCTACCGCCTTATCCACCAATGTCTCGGGCACTACCTGCGGCGCTTGCGACTTGATCACGCCGCAGATCTCTCGACTATCGAGCACTCCGGTAATACCGTCGGTGCAAAGCAGTATACGATCGCCCGGTTTCGCCATGCCCGAAGAGTGATCGATTTCGACGGACTCCTCTACCCCCAGAGCTCTGGTCAGGACTCCGGCCAGGGAGGGATCGACTTCTCCGGCGGCCTCGGCGGCCAGGCTATGATCCCGCGTGAGGGCGACCAGTTCAGTGAAGTCGCGCGAATACCAGTACGCCCGACTATCGCCGATGTGACACACGGCGAAATCGAACTCGTCCACCAGGACCGCCGTGAGTGTGCTCCCCATACCACTCCACTCGGAACGGGAACGGGCGGCCTGCAAAACCACCTGATTGGCATAGATTGCGGCATCGCGCAAATCGTCGCCCATATGCGTGCGGGAATCCTCGTGCAGAGTCCGTATGAGTCGATGACGCAACGCGTTGAGGGCCATCTCGCTCGCAACTTCTCCGGCGAGGTGTCCCCCCATGCCGTCCGCCACGGCGGCCAGCATTAAGTTGGTTCTATCCGCAAGAGGGCCGAGCAAATAGGAGTCCTCGTTGTGGTCGTTGTTGCGGCTCGTGGAGGTCTTGGTTGCCCCCCACGCACCGGGAGTCGTTCGTCCGAACATTTCAGCCCTCTCTGGTACTTCTTTTGAGTTGCCCACAGGCTCCCCGTATGTCCTGACCGAGGGAGCGCCGCACGGTGGCGCCGATTCCCGCGAGCTGCAGGGTATCGCGAAATTGTGCGATCCGCCCCGGCCTAGACGCCCCCCAGGGACACTCGTCCACCGGGTTGTAGGGAATCAGGTTTACGTGACAGGGCACATCTTCCAGCAGTATCGCCAGCTCCCTCGCCAGGTCCGGATGATCGTTCACGTCCCCTATCATAGCATACTCGAACGTGAGCCTCCGCCCCGTACTTTGGGCGTAATCTTTCGCCGCCGGGATCAACTGCGAGAGCGGATAACGCTCGTTGTTTGGCACGATACGGTCTCGCAGGTAATCGTTGGGCGCGTGGAGGGAGATCGCCAGGGTGATGGGCAGCTCTTCCGCCGCCAGTCTCTTCATTCCGGGTATTAATCCGACGGTCGAGAGTGTCATGCGCCGGTATCCTATACCCGCTCCATCCGGAGAATTAAACAACTTCATGGAGGAGACGACGGCATCGTAGTTCGCCAGCGGCTCTCCGCTCCCCATATACACCAGCCGGGATATCCTTTCCTCTTCTCGGTCCAGAATCCTCTGAATGACGAACCATTGCCCCAGTATTTCCCCGACCGAAAGGTTGCGGATCAAACCCTCAGCACCCGAGGCACAGAAGGGACAACCGAAAGCGCACCCCACCTGGGTGGAGATACAGAGACTGTAACCGTAATCATATTTCATCAGCACGCTTTCGACCGCATGTCCATCTTCGAACCCGATGAGGTACTTCGTCGCCGCACCTCCTGAACCTACCCATCGACCGCATTCTTCAACTGCGGTGACGACGTAATCGCGAGACAACTCGTCGCGCATTTTCTGTGGCAGGTTAGTCATCTCGGAAAAATCGCGGACGCGGTGTTTGTATATCCACCGTCCCAGTTGTCTTCCCCGAAAGGCGGGATATCCCATATCGCGCATCATGTCTTCCAGTTGGGCCGGCGGGCGGCCCAACAAGTGTTTTGTGAACAAGACTACCTCCTTCGGAAGAGGGCGGCGTAAGCGCCATCGGTGCCGTGTTCCTGTGGCAAGAGATTCATTCGGTGTCCCGAGACTCC
Source organism: Bacillota bacterium (assembly GCA_046483165.1). Lineage (GTDB taxonomy): Bacteria > Bacillota > Sulfobacillia > SLMV01 > SLMV01 > CSSED11-154. The sequence continues at coordinate 34,035 of JAWODQ010000069.1, forward strand.
CGGCAAGCCCGAGTCCATATCCGCGGGGACGAAATTCGAATTATCGCGCGCGAAGATTTCGCTCACCTTTTCGTTTTCCTCGGGGGCCACCGAACACGTGGCATACATCAAGAGCCCTCCGGGTGCGACCCAACGCGATGCGGCGCCCAGTAGGTTCTTTTGAATCTTTGGCATTTCCGTGAGCATCTGCGGCGTCTTGTGCCAGCGGGCATCGGCTTCGCGTCCGATGGTACCCAACCCGCTACAGGGGACGTCGACGAAGACGAGATCCTTCAGCTCATGTGGCGGTTCGAGAACCGACATATCGCCAGCCAATACCTCGATGGAGGAGAGGCCCAGGCGTTTCGCTTCGGAATTGAGGAATTCGAGCTTATTCCGGTATTTGTCGACCGCGAGAATCCGGCCTCGGTCGTCGCAAAGCTCCGCCAGGTAGGTCGATTTTCCGCCTCTCCCCGCGCACGCGTCGAGTATGCTATCTCCCGGGGAGGGAGTTGCGGCGACGGTGAGTAGCTGTGAGGCCTCGGATTGGATGGAATAAAGCCCCCGTCGATATTCCTCTCGGTCGGCGGGATTGCCTCCGCCCCTGTAAATGACGCCGTGGGGTGCCAGGTCGCAGCCCACAAAGATCTCCGAGGGTAGGTCC
>JAWODQ010000079.1:0-10679 GCA_046483165.1 Bacillota bacterium
GGAGAGGAGAGCGATCCCGCGTGAAAGATCTTCTCGATGCGGCTCCGCGGGCCTTGAGAGAGGCGCTGCGGGAGGGAAGTTATCGGGGACCCACGGCGGGTTTGGCCCGCGGGTACGCCCAGGCCAACATGGTGGTAATCCCCCGGAAGCTCCTGGAGAGTTTCCTGGTCTTTTGCGCCCGGAATCCCATACCCTGTCCCGTAATTGACGTCACCGATCCGGGAGATCCCGAGCCGCGGGCATCGGCTCCGGGTGCCGATCTCCGGCGAGACCTCGGACGCTACAATGTCTATCGTGACGGAAAGTTGGACGAGGTAGTATCCGATTTGGATGAGCTTTGGGATGAGGAAATGGTCGGCGTGTTGCTTGGATGCAGCTATACCTTCGAGCGGGCGCTCGAGGACGCCGGGGTTCCCCTCCGCCACGTGGAGGCGGAGCGGGTCGTCCCGATGTACATTACCGACGTTCCCACTCGCGAGGCCGGCCCCTTCGGAGGAGCGGTGGTGGTGAGCATGCGCCCGGTACCCGCGCACCTGGTATCCCGGGCGACGACGGTTAGCGCCCGGTACGCGTTCGCCCACGGGGCGCCTTTGCACGCGGGCGATCCCCGGAGCATCGGGATCGACGATATAATGAGCCCGGACTACGGTGAGCCCCCGGTGATGCGAGGGGGAGACGTCCCGATATTTTGGGCCTGCGGTGTAACCAGCCAACGTGCCCTGCTGGCCGCCGCCCCGCCGCTCGCGATGGCTCACGTTCCCGGGCATATGTTCGTAACCGATCTACTGGATGAAGATCTGACCACCGGGATTCCCGTGCTGGGTGATGGGCCCTAACGAGGAAAACGCTGGACCGACCAGGATCACCTGTCTTTGATTATTGGTGGATATCGACTTGCGGAAGCGGAGGATGATATGCCAACAGAGATGATATACGAGATGCTGGTGTTCTACGGTATACGGATTGCCGGGGCGATACTCGCCCTCATCGTTGGCCTCAACATAATCGGCAGGATCGTCAGGATGTTGGAGCGTAAGTTGGAAAGCAGCAAGGTGGATCGATCGCTGCACACCTTCCTTTGCTCCCTGGCGCGCGTGGGACTTACCGTGTTGTTGGTAATATCCCTCGCCTCGGTGCTGGGTATGGAGATGACCTCGTTTGTGGCCGTAATTGCCGCGGCCAGTTTTGCCGTCGGTTTGGCCCTCCAGGGCAGTTTGGCCAATTTCGCCGGGGGAGTCCTCATACTGATACTCAAGCCGTTCCGAGTGGGCGATTACATCGAAGCGGGCGGAACATCCGGCACCGTCCACGATATCCAGGTCTTCTACACCGACCTCAACACGCCGGATAACAAGCGGATCATAGTGCCCAATGCCAACCTGTCCAACGCGGTAACCACGAATTACTCCGTCAACCCCACCCGCCGGGTCGATCTGCAATTCGGGGTTGGCTACGATGACGATCTCGACCTGGTGAAAGAAACCCTGATGGGAATGATGTCCGATCACGAACTGGTTATGGAGGATCCGGCTCCCGTGGTCTTGCTTACCGAGTACGGCGACAGCGCCATAACGTTCACCGTTCGGGGATGGTGCAAACGAGACGATTACTGGACCATATACTTCCAGATAATGGACCAGGCCAAGCGGGTCTTCGACGAGAAGGGGATCAGCTTTCCCTATCCGCAGCTCGACGTTCACACCGACGATGCCTAGGTGACGGACCAGGGTAATCCGGTCCGATCGGGGTCGGGGAGGGACATTTCCTCCCCGACCCTCGTGTGTGGGATTAGTGGTGCGCCAGGGTATCGAGCGTGACCCGCAAAGCCTCCACCACGGTATCGAGGGACATGCTGGGTAGTCGGCGATCGCGCCTTTCGGAAGCCTGACGGGGTAGGAGGGGTACGTGGATGAATCCAACCCTGGTCGCCCAGCCGTCGAGGGTTGCGCGGTGTAGGGTCGAATAGAACACGTCGTTGCACACGAAGGCGCCGGCGGAATAGGACACCGAGGCGGGTATTCCTGCCTCCAGGAGGTCTTCGACCAGGGTGCGGGTGGGTAGGGTGCTCCAATAGGCCGCGGGACCCTCGGGAATTATGGGCACATCCCTGGGCAGATTACCCGCGTTGTCGGCGATGCGCGCGTCGCGGATGTTAACCGCCAGACGCTCCACCCTAATCTCCGAGGCCGCCCCGGCCTGTCCCACGCTTATGATGATGTCCGGGCGCGCCTCTTCCGCGGCGGCGATGACCGCCCCCGCCGCCTCTTCGAAGACGGCCGGAAGCTGCAGAGTCGATACTTCCAGATCGCCGCTTTGCTCGCCCTCCATTCGGGCCACGGCCAGGGATGCCGGGTTGACGTCATCTCCTCCGAAGGGTTCGAAACCGGTCATGAGTAATCGCCGCAAATTCCTCGCTCCTTCCTCCGGGGACCTCACATTAGATGCCCCCCGGACCCGCCGACGGATCTATTCTTCATCTCGCGCGAGGGGATCGAGGAATTCGTTTTCCCCGATGCCCCACTCCCGGGCGCCGCGCAGACACCTTTGCAGGTACTCCTCGCTCGGCGGGATACTGGGGCCGTCATCGAGCAGATAAACGAAGGCCGGTACTACCTCGCCGTCCGGCGTGTGGACTGCGACCTCCGCCTTTCGGCAGCCCCCCGGGAATCCTTCGGCCCGGTCCAGGGTCGCCTCGCAGTCGGCCGAGATACGATATAGGGCTCCGAGAATTTGATTCCCCGAAGCCTCGATGAGGGTCAGGTTATCCCGGTACTTCCTCTCGTAGCCCTCCAGTCGCGCCCGACAGACCGCCGTGGCGTCGGGACAAATACTCGCCATGGTGTCCCGATCGACGAGGCTGCCGTAGGAGAAATAATATCTCTCGCCCCGCGAGAGTGGGGTATGATAATCCGAGCTCGTTTCCTTGCTCGACTCGTTTTGCGTCAATGCGCACTTCCTTTCGTTCGTGCAGCGGAGCATGTGGTCCGCGGGATCCTCCCTCGGGGAAAACCCGCCCCTCAGTCCCGCGCCAATTTGAATCTTATGGTATCCCCGGGTTGTGCCTGCCCGACCAGGTGCATGTCCGCTGCGGCCACCACGCCGATCTTGGCATATCCCCCGGTGGTTTGGGCGTTCACACCCATGACTATGGGGTTCCCGTCGCCGGGTACCTGTACCGCCCCCGGTACGATTCCCTCGGAGATGATATCGGGTCCCAGATCGTTGTGCGGTATCCGCCGTTCCCCGAGGAGACGAAGACCCATCCTGTTGGAGTCCGTGGATACGACGAAAGATTCGCTCTCCAGTATCTCCCTCGCTTCCCGGGGGAAATGATGGGCCTGGGGCCCCGGGGTAACGCGGATCCGGAGTTTTGCGGGTGTCGCGGGTATGGGCGGGCGAGGCTCGGGGATTCTCACTTCGGGGTCGGTATCTCTCGTAACTCCCAGGATGGTACCGGGACGGATGGCTCCGCCACCGATGCCGCCGAATCCCGATACGGTATCGGTGGATCGGCTCCCCATCATGATGGGTGCGTCGAATCCTCCCTGCACGGCCAGGTACGCGCGCAATCCGGATTCGAAGGGGCCGAAGGACACCCTGGAACCGGCGGAAACCGATACCGCGTCCGCCGTTCGTATCGCAGAGCCATCGACGATCAGGGTGGTTTGGGCGCCGGCCACGGCCACCCGGCACTCCCGCAAGAACTCCAGCTGCGGTCCCAGGGCGGTCATCTCCAGGGCCGCCGCGTCCGCCGAGTTGCCGACCAGGGCGTTGGCCCGCCTAAGGGAATGGCGATCGGCGGCCCCCGCCCGCGACGCGCCCAGGTGCATGTAGCCTCGTCGCCCACAATCCTGCAGGGTGGTATAAAGCCCGGGCTGCACTACCCGGCAGATCGGCCGCTCGGGCTCGAACTCCGGGAATTTCATATCCGGCGCTTCCACCGGTCCTTCGATGGGGTGGAATTTCACGCTATCGCCCGGATGCAGCAGGGTGGGATCGTCCGAGGAGGGGTCGAACAACCTGACCGGGGTGCGACCCAATATGGACCATCCACCGGGGGTGGTCATGGGATAAAGCCCCGTCTGACGTCCCGCTATCGCCACGGAGCCGGCGGGTACGTGGGTTCGCGGCGTTCGCCTCCGGGGGATCTCAATTCTGGGGTCGAGTTCACCCATGTAGGGATAGCCCGGCGTGAATCCGAGGAAATACACCCGGTAGGTCTCGCCGGTGTGGATCTGGACGACTTCTTCGGGCGAAAGCCCGCATTGCCTGGCCACCTCGTCGAGGTCCGGGCCGTCCTCGCCCCCGTAGGCTACGGGAACCTCGTGGGTATCTCCCACTTCTTCGATGGAGGCCGACGGTTCGCATACCTCCCGATCCTCCCGCAATAGGGCACTGAGATCTTCGCGAGACACCCGCGCGGGATCGAATGACACCAGCACGGTCGTGTAGGCCGGGATGACGTCGTCGATACCGGCCAGCCCGGATTCGGAGATCCGGCGCGCGGCGCGTACCACCCGGAGGTTTATCTCGGGATCGATGGTGGATCCGTACTCCAAGAGCAGCGCCGCCTCACCGGCCGGCCGAATAACGATGGACAAATCTCACCACCCCGGTGCCTTTATGGTCACGCCGGCTTGCACCAGGCGCTCCTGCACGGTGCGGGAGATCTCGAGGGACTTGCGGCTATCGCCGTGTACGCAGATGCTTTGGGCCTCCATGGGGATGACCTTGCCGCTTTGGGTGGTCACCTGTCCCTTCAGGGCGATGCTTTCCGCCTGGCCCGCGGCTCGTTTTGGATCCTCGAAGACGCTGCCGGGTACGCGGCGCGATACCAGATTGCCCTCGTCATCGTATAGCCGATCCGCGAAGGCCTCGGCCACCACCTTCAATCCCTCCGCCCTGGCGCGCTCGAGGAATTCGGTTCCCGCGGGGAGGTAGAAATACAGGTCCACGTCGAGGGCCTTCATACCCTCTATGAGGCCCCGGGCGGTGGGTTCGTGCTTCACCGCCGTGTTATAGATCGCCCCGTGGGCTTTGACGTGATTGAGGCGCGTGCCCTCGACGCGGCAGAACATCTCCAGGGCTCCCACCTGGTATATCAGGTCGTTGACGATTTCTTCGGGCGTGAGATCCATGCGACGGCGTCCGAAGCCCACCAAATCCGGATAGCTGGTGTGCGCTCCTATGCTGACACCGCGTTCTGCGGCGGCGCGCACGGTTCTTCGCATAACCATGGGATCGGACGCGTGGAACCCGCACGCGACGTTGGCGGAGCTTATAAGATCCATGATCTCGTCGTCGTGTCCCATCTCGTAATTACCGAAACTTTCACCGAGATCGCTGTTCAAATCGAGGATGAGATCCACATTGCCACCTCCTGTTTCAAGTGCTTCTGCAGAGAGAGGGTAGATCCTTCCGCAGGTCCTTGCATAAACATGCTATATACCGGTATACTCATACGTATTCTGCGACTCGATTCGGGAGAGGGGTCATCATGAAGAAAGTTGTGTTGGCATACTCCGGGGGATTGGATACGTCCGTGGCCATAGACTGGCTTCGGGAAAACTACGGGCTGGGCGTCATAGCCCTGGCGGCGGACGTCGGCGAGGGCAAGGACCTCGACGCCATCAAGCAAAAGGCCATCGACGTGGGAGCTTTGGATTGCTACGTAGTGGACGTGCGAGAGGAGTTCGCCCGCGAATACGCCTTTGCGGCGCTGCGGGCCAACGCTTTGTACGAGGATCGTTATCCGCTTTCTTCGGCCCTCTCTCGTCCCCTGATCTCGAAGATGCTGGTGGAATGTGCCGAGGCGGAGGGTGCCGTGGCCGTCGCCCACGGATGCACCGGTAAGGGAAACGATCAGGTGAGATTCGACGTCTCGGTTAAGGCGCTCAATCCCGAACTGGAGGTCGTGGCCCCGGTACGGGAATGGCCCATGTCCCGCGAGGAAGAAATATCTTATGCACGGGAGAGAAACATACCGGTCCCCGTCGGTGAGGAGAATCCGTTCAGTATCGACGTGAATCTTTGGGGACGAAGCATCGAGTGCGGCGTCCTAGAGGATCCCTGGGTGGAGGCGCCCGAGGAAGCCTTCGAGTGGACGCGCGCTCCCGGGATGACCCCGAGCGAGCCCGCCTACGTCACCATAGAGTTCCTCGACGGTATACCCGTGGCCCTCGACGGCGAAAAGATGTCTCCCGCCGCCCTGATATCTCGGCTCAACGAGATCGGGGGACTGCACGGAGTCGGTCGATTGGACCACGTGGAGAATCGTCTGGTGGGCATCAAATCGCGGGAGATCTACGAGGCCCCGGGCGCCACGATATTGCTCGAGGCACACCGAGACCTGGAGGACCTAACGCTTCCGCGGGAGCTCGCCCATTTCAAGAAGACGCTGGAGTCGAAGTATGCGGAACTGGTGTATTTCGGCCTGTGGTTTTCACCGTTGCGGGAGGCGCTCGACGCCTTCATCGATTCATCTCAGGATCGGGTGACGGGAACTGTGCGAGTGCGGCTGCATCACGGATCGTGTCGTGCGGTGGGGCGGAAATCCCCCAATTCGCTTTACGATCTGTCCCTGGCCACCTACGGCGGGGATGACAGCTTCGATCACCGGGCCGCCGAAGGCTTCATATCCGTTTGGGGTCTGCCCACCGTCGTGCACGCTTCCGTGGGGAAGAAAAACTCGGAAGAGAGCGATTACGGGGAAGCGGTGAACTGAATGGATTCCGAGGCTCGCAATCGTCCCCTGTGGGGAGGTCGCTTCTCTTCTGATCCCGGGGCCGCCTCTCGGGCCTTCACCTCGTCGATATCCTTCGATCATCGTTTGTATCGCGAAGATATCCGGGTGAACCGCGCCCACGCGCGCACGCTGAAGCGGGCCGGCATAATCGAGGTCTGGGAGATGGAGGAGATCCTGCGGGGGCTCGACGAGGTCGAGGAGATGATAGAATCCGGTCGAGCTTCCCTTTCGCCGGAATACGAGGACATACACACCAACGTCGAGATGCTTCTGGCCGGCGAGATAGGCCAACTGGCCCGCAAATTGCACACGGGCAGGAGCCGCAACGACCAGGTGGCGGCGGATATGCACCTCTACGTCCTGGGTGAGGTCGACGAGATCGCGGGGCTTTTGCGCGGTCTGCAGTGGCATCTGCACTCGCGCGCCGGGGACCACGTGAATACCTTGATGCCGGGGTACACCCACACCCAAAGGGCCCAGCCGGTATCTTTGGCCCACCACCTCATGGCCTACTTCTGGATGTTCCAGCGTGATCGGGGGCGCTTCGCCGACTGTCGTCGCAGGGCGGACGAGAGCCCGCTGGGGGCCGCGGCCCTGGCCGGGTCGGGTTTCGATCTCGATCGCAGTTTCGCCGCGGATCAGCTGGGATTTTCCCGAACATATCCCAACAGCATCGACGCGGTCTCCGACAGGGATTTCGTTCTGGAGTTTCTGTCGGCGGCGGCGACGACGATGATGCATCTCAGCCGTCTGGCCACCGAGCTCATCCTTTGGTCCGGTGGGGAATACGGGTTTGCGAGCTTCCCCGAAAGCTACTCGACGGGAAGCAGTATCATGCCGCAAAAGCGCAATCCGGATTCCGCGGAGCTGATCCGGGGGAAGACGGGTCGGGTCTACGGCAGCCTGATGGCGCTTCTCGGCGTGATGAAGGGACTCCCCCTGGCGTACAACAGCGACATGCAGGAGGATAAAGAAGCGTTGTTCGATGCTTCGGATACCCTCCGGGCGTGCCTGGAGGTGGCCTCGGGAATCATCTCTTCTTTGACCTTTCACCCGCAGAGAATGCTCGAAGCCGCCACGGGAGGTTTCTCCACCGCCACCGATGTCGCAGACTATCTGGTGGGTCGGGGAATGGCGTTTCGGGACGCTCACAGGTTGGTCGGCGAGATCGTGGCCCACTGCGAGGCGAGCGGGAAAGAACTCGTCGATCTGACCCCCGGGGAGTGGGAGGGTTTTTCCGATCTTTTCGAAGGGGATATGGCCGATCGCCTGACACCGCGGGGGAGCGTGAACCTTCGCGAGATAAGCGGAGGGACGGGCCCCGAGGCCGTGAGGGAGCAGCTTAGCCTCGCCCAGGGTGTGCTCGAGGAGGATTAGTCACGGCGCGACGTGAACGACACGTCTCAGTCGGGTAAGGTCTCTTGGAAGAGGAGCGTCTCTTCGTTGGAGAACCTATGGTTTTCGGTAGTGCTTCCCCGGGAAGAAGTTACATTGAACGGGGGAATGTAAATGAAGGCCGAAAAACTGGAGAAAGGTTTGCGAGAGAGGGTAGATCCGAACTTTCGTATACCCGACAATCGGGGGAAACCCGTACCGTTTTCCCCGCCGGTGAAGTCGCCGGATGAAGCGCGTATAGCCCTAATCTCTTCCGGGGGATTCCACCTCCTCAAGGATCCGCCCTTCGACACCGAAGATCCCATGGGAGATCCAGCCTTTCGCGAGATACCCCGGGGGACGGGACTCGATGAGATGGGGATAGCCCACACTCATTACGATCATAGGTATATTGAGGCCGATATCAATTGCGCCTTTCCCCTGCCGCACATTGAGAAGCTCGAGGCCCAGGGAGTGATCGGTGAGGTCGCGCCCAGGCACCTGAGTTTCATGGGGTATTGTCTGCGCACCCGCGCCCTGGCGGAGGAAACGGCACCCGAGGCGGCGGAGCTGCTACTCTCAGACGGGGTGGATATGGCGATCCTCGCTCCCACCTGACCGGTGTGCAATCAATCCGTGGGATTGATAGCGAGAGCATTTGAAGAGCGCGGAATATCAACCGCCACCGTAAGCATATTCCCCGAGGTGACTTCCCGCGTGGTGCCGCCGCGGACCATTGAAGTGGCCTTCCCCTACGGAGCACCCTTCGGCGATCCCGGCAATGAAGAGGTTCAGATGACCGTGTTGCGCTCGTGCCTCGAGGCGTTACGGGACGCGCCCGAGGGCGGGTACGTGCTAAGGCCCGACGTAAAATGGCGGGAAAAGCCCCAGGCGTGAATCGAGATTGCCGGTGGCGCCCGTCTCGCATCGGGCGTCACCTCCGTTTTTTGGTCCCCCCGATTTCCGCCACGGAAAACCCGCCGAGTGAGTTTCCCAATCCCACCCGTCAATTTACCGGTACTTCTATGACCGGCATGCCGCGGGCTTCCGTCAGAAATTGGGCGGAATCTCTCCGAAAATGTCTCCCCGCACGAAGTGGGCGACCGATGCCCACGATAAGCCTATCCCTTTTGGAAAAACCCCCGCTATCCCGCGAGCCTTCATTCGCGTTCTGATCGCATGTCGTGGGAGGGGCCCGGCCGGGGTCCGGCGAAGTCATACATTCGGTGCATAATGTCTTTCGCAGGCCGAAAGACGGAAGCCGTGACAGATCGAGGTAGTGAGTCGCGAAGGGAGCCGAGATTTGAAGGATATCCGTGTAGTCATATGGGGTCTTGGAGCCATGGGGAGCGGAATCGCGCGAGTGCTCGCGGATCGGGCGGGCGTACGGTTGAGCGGGGGCGTGGACGCGGATCCGAAAAAGATCGGCCGATCCCTGGGGGAGATTATCGACCGCCCGGAGGAAACGGCGATCGTTTCTTCCACGCTGGAGGAAGCCCTGGCCGAATCTGGGGCCGACCTCTGCATCGTGGCGACCTCTTCGTTTTTGCGGGAGGTACGCTCCCATATCGTCGGTTGCCTGGACGCGGGGTTGGATTGCATAACCATCGCCGAGGAAATGGCCTACCCCGCCGCTTCCAATCAATCCGCCGCAGCCGAGATCAATCGGGTGGCCCGAGCTGCCGGGAAAACGGTACTGGGGACGGGGATTAATCCCGGTTTCGTGCTGGATACCCTGATAATCGCCCTCACCGGGGCCTGTATGGAGGTGAGGGGGATCCGCGCCCGGCGCGTGAACGATCTGTCACCGTTCGGCCCCACGGTGATGAAGACCCAGGGAGTAGGTACTACGCCCAAAGAATTCGAAAGGGGATTGTCCGGGGGTACCATAGTGGGACACGTGGGATTCCCGGAGTCCATGATGATGATAGCCCGGGCCCTCGGCTGGAAACTGGACCGCATCGAGCAAACCCGAAGACCGATAATTGCCGAAGAGGAGAGAGTGGGCGAACACGTACGAGTTCCGGCGGGATCGGTGGCGGGCTGTAATCATTCGGCCCGAGGATTCGTAGGAGATCGCGTGGTCTTGGAGTTGGAACACCCGCAACAGATTCAACCGGCGGCCGCCGGAGTCGAGACGGGAGATTTCATCGAGATCGAGGGGATTCCGGATCTTTCCCTGGCCATAACCCCGGAGATCCCCGGCGGAATTGGTACCATAGCGGTGACCGCTAACATGATACCGGCGGTCTTCGCCGCCGGGCCGGGTCTTTTGACCATGGCGGAGCTTCCGGTACCCAGGAATGTGGCCGGAAATCTAATGGCGGCGGCCGAGCTGCTCCGGGATCCCGGAGCCGAGAAGAATTGGAGGGAAGGATAGATGAGTGACAAAAGAGCCCGCGAAGGAGACTGGGTTCAGATAGAAAATGTGGTCCTCGAGGCGGGAAATCGCGGTCCCGGAGTCCCCGAGGACACCGCCCAATTACCTCTCTTGAGCCGGGTCAAGGGGTTCGCCCTGGACGAAGCCGGGGTGGGCGAGGAAGTGGAGATAGAGACCGTA
>JAWODQ010000098.1:0-10829 GCA_046483165.1 Bacillota bacterium
CGATGTCATGCTGCCGCCGGCGCATTCCAGCGTGTGTTGGAGATTATCCAGCGTCTGGCGTGTTTGCGCTTCAATGCCTCCTTCCACTACAACGCCATCGACACCAATCGGGATCTGGGCAGTGAACAGGATGCCATTGGCGAACGTTGCCCATTCAAGCGGGGCTTTTGAAGCAAAAAGGTCTGTCTTTACGGGTTGAATCATGATGGCGCTCTTATCAAGTGGTCAATCATTGTCATTAACGCCGGCACCAGCGCCGCCTCGGGACGCCTCTGAGGACTCGACCAGAATACGGTGCGCCAGCGCCTTCAGGCGTGCCCAGATGGCATCGTCGTAACTTATTCTCGGGAAGGGCGCTCGCACCCCCTCCAGCGGTGCGATGTCGCGCCCGACCGTCTCCAGCTCGTCGGGACATTCCTCCAAGACCCGTCGAACGACGTGCTCCATCATGCGTTCCTGCAATCGCAGGTTGTCCTCGTAATCGTAGAAGGCCATCTCCGGCTCGATCATCCAGAATTCGATCAGGTGACGGCGCGTCTTCGATTTCTCCGCCCGAAAGGCCGGGCTGAAGCAATACACCTTGCCCAGCGCCGCCGCCGTGGCCTCACTGTACAGCTGCCCACTTTGCGCCAGGTAGGCCGGCTCGCCGAAGAAATCGGTTTCGAAGAGGTTTGTGGTGCCCTCGCAGGCATTGGGAGTCAAGATCGGAGTGTCCACCCGGACGAAACCGTCTTCGCGCAGGAATTCCTCGCATTCCCGCATTATGCGATCTCTCAACCGCATCAACGCCACCTGTCGCGGAGTCCGCAGCCAAAGATGGCGATTGTTGAGCAGGAACTCGACGCCGTGTTCCTTCAGGGCCAGCGGATACTCGTCCGCCATCTGAATGATTTCGAGGGTATCGAGGTGCAATTCCACACCCCCGGGCGAACGGGGGTCGGCCTTGACGGTACCGACGGCTTCCAGGGAGGATTCCTGGGTGACATCGAGGGCGCGCGCCCAGGTTTCTTCATCCACGTCGGCTTCAGTAACTACCGTCTGTACGATGCCGGTACCGTCTCTTATCTCCAGAAAAGCGATTCGTCCGCCCGTTCGGCGATTGTACAGCCAACCGCGAACTCGCACTTGCTCGCCTAGGTATTCCGATAAATCCGCCACCGAAACGTAGCTGCCATCTCGCATACCTTGATCTTCAACCTCCAATTCGGCACCGCGATCGATGCGGCGCCGTCATCGCGATCTCGCACTCCTCAGTCGGTAGATTCCTGTTCCTCCTGTCCCTCGGTGGGAAGGTCCTCGCTCAAATCATCGAGCGCCTCGCCCAACTCATCCATGAGATCGCCATATCGACTCCATTCGCCGAGCCTCAGTGCCTCCTGGGCGTCGTCGTAGAGTTCGTACGCGCGAATGATTAGTTCGATATCGGTCATCGGGCCACCGGGCGCATCCGGGCCTTCGACCTCGGGACGCACGCCGAACAGTATCTCCAGGGCCTCATCCAGCGTCCTACCCATGGCCACCCGGTCGGCGTGGGCGACGATTATGCGCCGCAGTTCCGGTACAGCCGTGTCCGTGGCTTCGAGGTATACGGGCTCGATGTAAAGCAGGGAATCTGCGATGGGGATCACCAACAAATTCCCGCGTATCACCGAAGATCCGCCCTGTCCCCACAGGGTAAACAGCTGCGATATCTCGGCGTTTTGGTCTATGCGAGCCTCGATTTGCCGTGGACCCAGGACGGTTTTGTCCCGCGGCATGTTGTACACCAGCAGTTCACCGTACCTGTCCCCGTCGGAACGGGCGGCCATCCATCCCACCATGACATCCCGTCCCGAGGGCGTAAACGGGATCATCTGGATGAACTCGAGGCGGTCGTTGTCCGGCAAACGCATCATGACATAATAGGGTTCCATACGCTGGGCGGTCCCGGCGAACATCTCTTCGGGAATCTCCCAAAGATCCTCCTTGTTGTAAAAGACCGTCGGGTCGGTCATGTGATAGGTTCGGTACATGTCCATTTGGACATTGAAAAGATCGATGGGGTAGCGTACCTGAGTTTGCAGCTGCTCCGGCATCTCTTCGGCATCCACGAACATATCGGGGAAGATGTTTCGGTACGTCTGCAGCATGGGATCTTCCCGGTCGAACACGTAGAAGGTCGTCTCGCCATCGTAGGCGTCAACGACTATCTTAACGGAATTCCTGATGTAGTTCAGTCGACCTCCGTAGGGTTCCGAGTAAGGATAGCGGCTCGAATGGGTGTAGGCATCCTGGATCCATACCAGTCCCCCCGTCTCTTCATTCAAGGCGATGTAGGGATCCTCATCCAAGAGCAGGAAGGGGGCGATGTGCCGTATTCTGTCCTGGATACTGCGGTAATACATCACGCGCGCTTCGGGACGCAGCGCTCCACTTATCAGTATGTTGTAATCTCCGAAGCGAAGGGAAAAGGCACTCCGGCGCAGGATTCCTCCCAGCGCTACACCGCCGTCACCCTCGTATTGGATGTGAACATTTCGATCGCCTTCCGGATAGTGGATCTCCGGTTCCAGACTGTTGGCAATCACGTAATCCATAGGACCCTCGCCGTAATAGATGGAGGGATTTTCCACCTCGAGATCCACGTTACTGCTCGGCGGTATGTCCTCGATGAACATGACGGGCAGCCCGTTTTCGTTCACTTCCGAGGCCGGCGACATTATGATGCCGTTGCCGTGCGTGTACTGCAATCTTTGATTGACCCAGGTCTGCGCCCCGGGTATCTTGCTCGAGTTGATCTGTCTCGGTGATAAGAGAACCTGACGGTAGTCCCCGTCGATTTCGTATCGGCCCACATCGGCGTCGAGGAATTCGTAGTAGGCGCGGATGGAGTGGAGCTGGCGGTAGGTTGTCACCAGCGGTCGCCAGTCCCAGATACGCGTGTTTTCGATGGTATCCCAATTATCCTCTAGATCGGACCACGCGAGAGTGCCGACGGCGGGAAACTGCCTTTCGTCAACCTCTTCCATACCGTACGCTTTCGTGGTGTAGTCGATATTGTGCTCGATGTAGGTGGCTTCCCGGGCCAGTTCGTTCGGCTCAACCACCAAACGCTGTACCGCCATCGGGTATCCATTGACGAGACCCACCGAACCTATAACCATGAGGATCAGTGCGGCGTAAATCCAGCGAATATCTCGAGCCCGAACGTACCAAAAAGTCAAAGCGGCCGCGAACAAAGCGATCACTGCCATTATCCGGAGGGCAGGAAGCTGGGCGTAGATATCCGCGTAGGATGCACCGAAGGCAACACCCCGGGGGGAATAGAGCAAATCGTATGCATCGAGCCAATAACCCCAGGCCCGCACGACGAAATAGCTGGCGAGCAATCCTCCCAGGTGCAGGCGCGTTTTCGGATGCACATTGATGCGTCCCCCGAGGAAGTTGATGGACCCCGAGAAGAAATAGATGAGGGCCATTATCACCAGGGCGAAAAGCAAAAGAAAACTGAGCGATCCGAAAATCAACTGATAAACGGGGAGGGTAAAAATGTAAAACCCTACATCCCGCCCGAATATCGGATCGGCGATTTCGAACGGTACCCGGTTGATGAAACGCAGCACCATCTCCCATTCCGTCGAGAAAGAAATTCCGGCCAAAAGCCCGAAAACGCCGGAGACCACAATGCTCACCCGATCGATGATGCGCGGTCGAATCAATCCGCCGAAGCCCAGCTCTTCCGCCTGACTCCAAAGCTGCATTATGGTGGCGCGAACGATCCTCAGGTTAATCCATAAGAAGAGAGCGAAGACCAGGCCGGCCACAACGCCCAGGATTGCTCGAGCCAGGGCCCGGGTGACGAATATATCCCGGAAACCGAGCTCGTCAAACCATAGAACCTCCGTGTAGTAATACGCGATCGTGGACGAAAGGAGCAAGAAGAGTACGACTACTCCCAAAAACGTCCAGACTACCGCCCTTCGTCGCCTCGATGCCATAAATCGATACCTCCCGTGGGTAAATCGATACCCTCGCATCTCTTTCCTTATCGTAACACATATTCCTGCCGTGACACGCTACGGCGGCCGATCTGAGAAGATTTCATCAGTGATTGAAAAGAAGTATCAGCCAGTCGACGAAGCGGCGCCAAAGACCGCCGATTGCCACGTCGGTGGTGGGATGGATGCTCCATCGTGCCAGCAAAACCTCGTCATCCTCTTCTGGGGGCTGCCAGAATACGCGTACGGAGCCTACTTCTTCATCGCCACCCAGGGGTGCCCGGAGGGGCTCATCCACCGAAACTCGATACACCAGTTCACGTTCAGCACCCTTGGGGAGACTCAGTGGCGGACGATTGGACTCCATTTCCAGGTCAACTTCGAGCACCTCTCCGCCGAAGATGCGCACCGAATCCGGAATCTCTTTCGGCGTCGGGACGTCGTAGAGCCGGAAATTCTCGAAGGCCCAATCCAAAAGGGCCCCGGCTTCGTCTTCACGGATCGCGGTCCCCTCGGCATAATCGACGGAGTTGTCCGTACCGACCCCCATCACCAGGGCCAGATAATGCTTCTCCCCCTCGCGGGCGGTGGCCGCCAGATGGAAACCGGATTCTTCGGTGTAGCCGGTCTTGAGGCCCACAACCCGATCGTCTTTGAACAGCAGGCCGTTCCAGTGGCGATGAGGTGTCTCGACTCCGTAGACGAATTCTTGCTGACTCGTATATCCCTCAGCCTCGGGGTAGCGAAGGCTGAAGTAGCGGGCCAATTTGGCGATGTCGCGGGCCGTCGTATGTTGATCTTCGGCCGGCAAACCGTGTGGGGTAGCGAATCTCGTATCCTCCATGGCCAAACGATTCGCCAGCTCGTTCATCTGCGATACGAATTGTGCCTCACTACCCCCGAGATGCTCCGCCACCGCTATGCAGGCGTCGTTTCCGGAGGCGACTGCGATACCCTGTATCAGGAGATCGAGAGGAATTTCTTCGCCAACTTCGATGAACATTCGCGAGCCGACCACGTTGGCGGACCAGGCGCGCTCGCTCACGGTCACGGTCTCCTCGAGGTCGGTTTCGCCTTCCTCCAGTGCCTGGAAAAGGAGCGCAAGCGTAGCGATCTTTACCAGCGAAGCCGGTCCCATCTTCGCGTCGGCATTCTTCTCGAACAGGATGTCACCGGTGACGAGATCTACCACCATCGCGGACTGGGCGCTCAACTCGATGTCCGGTTGGTATCCGGTGAACGGGCTTTCGCGCAGTTCCGCGAGGGTCTCGTCCGCCGAAGCGGCACCTCCGATACCGGCGAGCATGGACAACAGAAGGATCGATATGCATGCGACCATAAGAGTCTTCTTCATTTGTGCTACGTCTCCCTATCGTTCGGCTTCTTCAGAGTTTTCGCCATGAGATATCTTCGGGGCGGGAACCGGATCGCGGAAGAGTGGTGCCGTCATACAGTGTATGCCACCCCATCCTTTTTGGAGTTCGCTCACGTCGACTTCGATGACTTTTACGCCCTCACGTTCCAGGGCGGATCGCGTCATCGGATTTCCGGTCGGCATCACGATCGTACCGGGTTCGAGGGCGATAAAGTTTGTCGCCATGCCCTCCTTCGCTTCCTTCGGACTGGCGACTTCCACCATCCGAAAATCGCGGCGGCGGAGGTAATCGACGATCTCGAACGGAACCTGCCAGGGGAAAAAGCAAATCAGGTCGCGATCCGCGAAATTGAATAGCCCGTCTATGTGTGCCTGTCCGTAGGGAACCTGAAAGTAGAGGAAATTCTCCACTCCCTGGGGACGCAAGACCTCTTCGAGCTGGGCGATCCCAGTACGATTCGAGCGGTTCCCCACGCCGACGATAACCGTGCGCCCATCCACCCACATCAGGTCGGCGCCCTCAAAGGTACCGCGCCCGCTCACCGTTCGAATTATGGGAACTCCGAGGGACGCGAGCGTCCCGGCGACGGCCACTTCTTCTCCTCTGCGGGACTCCATGGCGGGACGGGCCACGATGACCCCCTCGGGGGTCATCGCGACCAGATCCCGTACGAAGAGGGCGTTCGGTCGGTCGAGGCGTTGGCCCGCAACGTAGTGGACCTCGGTGCCGAAGTCCCGAAATACTGCGGCCAGCCGATCGTGCTGAGTGCGGGCAACCTCGGGATCCATCGCCCGAAGCCACCGGGCCTCGGAGGGATCCTCCAGTCCCTCTATCTCCGCGCCGGGGCGGTGCATCAGGAGGGAGCGCAACCTGCCCACTTCTGAGTTTACTCCCCACGGTCCCCAGTATTTCGCCATGTCTTCGACGAAGGCCGTCTCCGCGGCGAGCCACCGTTCGCCGCGACTCTCGAGCGAGGACAAGTTCGACCTACCCCTTCAGGTGACGGCGAATCACGCGGGCCATCACCTCGATGCCCCGGCGGACCTCGTCGGGTTCGGGGTAGCTGTAGGAAATGCGGAAATTGCGCGCGCCGCGTCCGTCACAGTAGAACTGTCGTCCCCCCAGGGGCTTTACGCCTTCCTCGGCCATCTCCGGGAGCAAATCTTCCGAATCGAGGCCTTCTGGGACGGTGAGCCAGACGAAATAGCCGCCCTCGGGATAAGTCCAGCTGCACCCCTGTGGCATGAATTCCTCGAGGGCTTCGACCGCCGCATCACGACGCACCCGGTAGCCGGCGCGAAGTTCCTCGAGTCTGCTTTCGAGATCCGCATTCTCGAGATAACCCGCCACTATCGTCCTGGCCAGCGGGCTGGTGCCCCCGTCCGCCTTATGCACGTTGAACATCCGGATGATGTCCGGGTGCGCCACGGCCCATCCCAGGCGGACGCCGGGAGCCAGTATCTTCGACATGGATCCGACGTGGATGACTCTTCCCTCGCTGTCCAAAGCTCCCAGGGGCGAGATGTTTTCGCCGTAGAAACGGAGCTCGCCGTAGGCATCATCCTCGAGGATCAGGAATCCGTACTCCCGCGAAAGCTCCAAGAGTTCCCGGCGGCGTGCGAGCGACGTGGTGTACCCGGAAGGATTGTTGAAGTTTGCGATGAGATAGAGCAACTTGGGCATCTTTTCTCCGCTTTCGCGCCATTCCGAAAGCTGTTCGGCCAAAGAGTCCGTTATGATACCATCTTCGTCCACCTCGACGGGAAGCATGTCGGCGCCGAAGTTGCGGAAGGAATTCAACCCCCCCATGTAGCTCGGTGCTTCCACGAGCACCCGATCTCCCACGTCGACGAACACCGCACAGGCGAGGTTGATCGCCTGAGAGGATCCACCGGTGATGATGATTTCATCTTCCTCACAGCTTATACCGCGCTGGTGCAATCGATTCCGGACCATCTCGGAGAACTTTTCCGCCAGATCTCCTCCACCGTAGTTGACGCACTCGGCGCCGTCTTGCAGAAGTGACGCCGAAGCGGCACTGGAGAGGTCTTCAAGGGGATAGGAGTCGGGATACGGGTAGCCGTAGTGAAGCGGCACCGCATCTCTCTTTTGCCTTCTCAGACCGCCAATTACTCCCTCGACTCCGCGGATCCGAGCTCTTCGTGATACAAGCGCGTCGAAACGATCGGTCATACAGATCACCCTCTCAGAATTCTACCGGCAGGTCTATGAGAGTCGGTCCCGGGGTCTCGAAGGCCTCATTCAAGGTCTCGAGCAGCTGGCTCGCGTCTTCGAGACGCACACCCCTGGCGCCGAAGGCTTCAGCATACTTGACGTAATCGGGATTGTGAATGTCCGTGGCCATACTGCGGCCGTACCGCCGTTCCATCGTTTTTGCCACGATGCCGTAGTGATCGTTGTTGGGAATGACGACGGGTACCGGTATCTCGTATTTGACCGCCGTGGCCAACTCCTGCGCGGCGAAAAGGAAACCTCCGTCGCCCGCTATGGCCGCCACTTTGCGATCGGGAAGGGCGAGCTTCGCCCCGTAGGCCGCCGGGACCGACCAGCCCAAAGTGCCAAATCCCTGGGGGAACAGATACGTCCTCGGCGCGTACGCCGGGTATATGCGGGAAGCGCGGTAACAAAGGGTGGTCATGTCCGCGACCAGCACGTCGTCGGGGCCCAGGGCGTCCCGGATGCCGGCCATGATCCGGGCCATCTCCAAATCCAGCGCGGAGGAATACTCGCCGTGCAAATCTTCCCGGAGATCCGCTACGAAGTCTCGGTATGATTCGCGGTCGGAGAAGGTGGTTCCCTCCAGTTCCTCGTGGAGAGCCCGCGCGAACAATTCCGCATCGCTTCTGACGGTTAGGGTGGGTACGTACTCGTACTTGGACTCGCGCGGTTCCAAATCCACCCAGATCATCTCGGAGGGAAGATTCAATTCTCCGCCCGCGGTCTCGGCCACTCCCAGTTCACTTCCGATCACCAGTATCGCATCGAAATACTCTATCTTCTCTTTGAATATGTCCGAACGCAGGCAGTTACCCAAAGACAGCGGGTGTGCTTCCGATACGACACCTTTACCCGCCGAGGTGGTGATGACTGCCGCTCCCAGAAGCTCCACCAGCCGCGTGATCTCTTCCGGGGCATCCTTGGCGCCGCCCCCGAGCCATATCAGGGGTCTTTTGGATTCCGCCATGATCCTAGCCGCCGCGGACACCTCGGAGGGATCCGGGGCAACGAAGAGGGGTTTTGGGGGATCTCCAACCTCCACCTCTGATTCCATCTCCAAAACGTCGGTGGGAATTTCCAGGTGAACCGGCCGCGGCCGCTCCGTCCGCAGGTAGTTGAAGGCATCGAAGACGGCCTCGGGAATAGCCCCGACTTCCGTGATTCGCGCGTTCCACGCGGTACACCCATAGGTGTGCGCCATCTGATCCTTCATCTGGTGCAGGGCGCCCATGTCTCTATCCATGTATCGTGAGTCATTTTGGCTCGATATCATGAGGAGTGGAGATGAATCGGAGAAGGCCTGTCCCATGGCGGTCGCGCTGTTGGTGACGCCGGGACCGGTGATCACCAGATTCACTCCCGGAATACCCGAAGCCCGGGCGTAGCCGTCGGCCATGAATCCGGCGCCACCTTCGTGACGCGTAACGATGTGCCGCAGTTTGTCCTGCCGATCCCAAAGGGCGTCGTATATCGCCAGGGTGTGTACGCCGGGGATTCCGAATACGGTATCTACATTCTCGCGCAGCAGGGCCGCAACCACGGCCTCGCCACCCGTCATCTTCTCGGTCAAATTCCGCACCTCCAAAGTGCTGTGGGAAAGCTGATTCGTCGCCACAATGGTATTACGTCCGATCTTTGGTGTCACCCGTCATCTCGCCCAAAATCGCCAACGAGCGCGGGGCCCGGAGAGACGAATCTCCAGGCCCCGCGAGAAATTGCGGGTATGCTTTCAGAAACGTCAACCGAGTTCTTCCACCGCCGTCACTGCGGCACGGATGTTCTCGGGGGGAGTCTCCAGATTGATGGGACCTCCGGGGGAGATGATTATCCCGCGACCCTCGACCTGGCTGACAGCATCCCCAATCTGCAAAGAGACGGCCGCCGAGGTCTCGCGGTGCATGGTATCGGCCTCGTTGATACCGCCCATGAGCACTGCCTCGGTCTTCATCCTGGCGTCGCGCAAACTCGGTTTTGCCCAGCGGTCGTGCCAGTTGAAAATGTCGGCCGGATATTCAATGACGTCGTCGAACAGCAGGTCGCTACCGTGCATGTGAAGGGCGAGGAGTTTCTGTCGGTCTTCGAGCTGTACCAGGGGTCGTAAATCGCGATCCAGCGCCTGGAGGGCGACGTCCTCGTCGTCGCTGTGCTCCGCGCAGGTAAAATAGGAGATGTAATAGATACCGTCGACAACCTCCAGGGCGGCGTCGATGAACTGGGATGTGACGTCCTGGATGACTTCCAACGCCGGTCCGATCTCCGCGGAATCTTCGCCACAGGCTAGGCTTTTCAGATCGTGACGCATCTCGTCACCCCGCAAGAAAAGGGCGGTCGTCAGGGGGCCGTAAATCGTGAGGATGACGGGTACGTCTTCGGACAGGTTCCGACGAGTGAGTCGAACGGCTCGGATTACGTCCGAAAACGGAGTCGTACCGACTCCCTTGCCGCGCAAACTGGGCCATCGCCGCATGCCTTCCAACGGGCGTATCGGTCGAATTGGTCGACCGTGCTCGTCCATATCTTCGCCACGGTCGAACCCCCATGCCTCTGCGGTGTAACCGAAAGGCGGCGTAAATACGACCATGTCGAAGCCGTACCGTATCTGGAAGGCCAAATGGACTCTGGCCAGCCCCTCGGAATCGTCGAAGCCCGGGAAATGCCGCCACGCGGTGATCGGTATGCGATCCGCTCTGAGGTGCATCAAAGCGGCCCGCACCCTATCCCATGACGGTCCGGACCTTCCCCATCGTCCCACATCCAGGCGGGCGTTCACCCGGGATCCCTCCTCTTTGCTCCTCACCGTTTCCATCACATCTTCCCCCAATATATTGAACGTATTCCGCATCCGCGTCGGTTCCATTCGGATCGGGCCCAGCTCATGGTTCGACAGCGGGTGATACGCTCCTTCCGAGATCCCCTACCGCCGGTCATCGGCCGGATCGCAGGGCACATCCCGAGCGCACGCCCGTCGGTTCTCCGGCATCGAGTGCCAAACTTCCGTTGACGAAAACGTACTCGATACCCCTGGGCGGTATGAGGGGTTCCTCGTAACTCGCCCGAGACTCCACCTTATCCGCATCGAATACTACCACATCCGCGGCCTTGCCGGCCCGGACGACTCCGCGGTCGGTCAGACCCAACCGGGCGGCCGATGCCGAAGTCATGCGCCGCACCGCCTCGGGAAGGGTAAGCGCTCGCCTCTCGCGCACGAATTCTCCCAGGATCCTCGGGAAGGAACTTC
>JAWODQ010000081.1:0-3646 GCA_046483165.1 Bacillota bacterium
ACGATGCGACGTCCCGATACCCCCTCCCACATTGGTGGATCATCGGGATCAGCAGTACCCCCTCCCACAGCACGGCCTTCGGGCCGTGCTGCCCTTTTGGGCCAAATTCACCTCGGCGAAGGGCTCGAGCCCCCGAATATAGAACTCCCAAAGATCACCTCCTCGAAGGGACGTGCGACTATGGGAGCTGAACGAGTGTATCTGACGGCGGGGGCGTTGCTGGACGGTTGTGGGGGAAATCCCCTCATCGATCCCGTGGTGGTCATCGAGGGAAATCGGATAATCGACATCGATTCGAGTCCTCTGCCGGAGGAACTCGAGGGCGAAATCATCGACCTGGGCACCCGCACACTGATGCCGGGCATGATCGACGTGCACCTTCACCTGTTCGGAGTTCGCGGTTACAGTCCCGCCGAGTACGTAATCAATCCCCACGACTTTCGCGTACTGAGGGTCGCCGAAGATTGCGCCAAACTCCTGAATGCCGGCTTCACCTTCGTTCGCGACTGCGGCAGCACCATCGCCCTCTCCGCGGCTCGCGCCGTCCGCGAGGGTGTAATCCCCGGTCCCGACATATACGCCTCGGGCAAGATCATCACGCAAACCGGCGGCCACGGCGACTCCCACTACCTACCCGTGGAGACGGTCAGGGATGACCCGAACAGCCTGGCGCGGCTGGCCGACGGTCCCGACGAGTGCGTAAAGGCCACCCGCGAAATGATCCGCCTGGGAGCCGACTTCATAAAGATCGCCACCAGCGGCGGAGTGGGCTCGGAGAAGACCCATCCCCTCGACGAGCGCTTCACCGTGGAAGAAGTCCGCGCAATCTGCGATGAGGCCCATCGCGCGGGACGACGCGTGGCCTCGCACGCCCAGGGAGCACCCGGGGTGAAAAACGCCCTCCGGGGTGGCGTCGACACCATCGAGCACGGCTATTTCATCGACGAGGAATGCATCTCCATGATGCTGGAGCGAGGAACCTACTTCGTCCCCACCCTGGCCCTGATAGAAGTGTTCAAGGCCTCGGTGCAAAATCCCCTGGATATGCCGCCCTGGCGCCTCCGAAAACAGCGCGAGTGCATCGACGCCATGGAAACGAGCTTTCGCCGCACCTACGAGGCCGGGATCACCATGTGTACCGGCCCCGACTACTTCGGTGCCCCCATGCGTGCCCACGGCGACAACGCCGACGAGCCGATAACCATGGTCAAATACGGCATGAGTCCCCGCGACGCCATCTGTGCCGCCACCAAGAACGGCGCGGAATGCCTCGGCATCGAAGGGGATTACGGAACCGTGGAGATCGGCAAAGTGGCCGACATCGTAGGTATCCACGGCAATCCCCTAGAAGACATATCCTTGCTCAAATCCGGGATTTCTTTCGTCATGAAGAACGGTCGGGTACATCGGATCTAGATAAGACGTTTGCGTAATCCGAAAAGCGCATCGCGGCGAGGCGCACACGCTCGGCATCAAAACATAGATCCGGGGATTTCCCGCGTCGCCGCGAGGAATTCACCGCAATATTGGCGATACTGATCTCGAAGGCACCCGCATTTTGCCAGGACGCATCCGCTGCCAGGTGGGAAATGGGCTTTTCTCCCTGCGGGGAGGAAGATCTCCCTCGGTGACGCTAAGCTGCGGCGTTACCGCCCTCGGCAAGAGCGATATCAAGTGGCGCGAAATGCTCCGTCGCGCCGACGCCACCCTCGTTCGCACCAGGCCAGAGGGCAAAAACCGGATAGTGGCCATCGCCAACGCCGAAGACGAACCCGCCTGAATCCCCATCGCGATCGACCGACGACCCTTTTTGACTGCAGGTAGGACCCAGTGGGGCAGGATGAACCCCGCGTCGGTCGAAATATCGAATAGGGCGATCTAGGAGAATCGCAATAGTCCCAAGCTGCGCATCTTTCCTGCAGTTTCGGGGTAAATACCTCCCCGGCAACTCCATTTGATGGGAGAGTGCAATCGTGCCCGAAGAACCCAGGTTTCCCGAAAAACCCGCCAACGCAGACGAATTGAACGATATGATGAAATCGGACTCCGCGCCGCTTTTGATCGACGTCCGCCAACCCGAGGAATTCGAGGGGGGACACATTCCCGGCGCCGTCTCCAGTCCCCTGGGACAGCTCGATATCGCGGCCCGGGGCTTCGATCCCGACCGGCCCATAATCACCTACTGTAGCTCCGGCGTCCGCGGCGATACCGCGGCCCGCCTCCTGGTGCGCCGCGGCTTCGACGCCCGCACCCTCGAAGGAGGCCTGAATTCCTGGTCGTACGAGACGGTTCGGGGTCCGGCGCGGGCCGTCAGTCCCGAAAAGCTCACTTCCACTTCGGATCTTCTGATAGTGGCCGTCCTTCGGGAAATCGCCGCCGCCGAGTTTTACACTTCCACCTCGAAACGGGTTTCCAACCCCGCCGCCGAGGAAATCCTGGAATATCTCGCGGTCATGGAGCGAGGTCACACCGATCGGGTCTACTCCAAGTACGTAGAGGCCGCCGAGGAGGCCGGCGAGAAACCGAGAACCGTGGAGGATTTGCACTCGATCGCCACGCGCCCGATCAACAACTGGGAGCTGAAAGACGGCCTGGTCATGGAGGTGGCCCGGGATTTCGACGTGGACATTGAGCTGAAGAACCCCGAGGATCCCGCGGAAGTCATGGACAAGGCGGTGGCCTGGGAGTTCGAATCCTACGACTTCTATCGGCGCTCCGCCGATCTCTTGACGGACGAAAGGCTGCGCTCGCTCCTGATCGAGCTGGCCTTCGAAGAACGCACCCACGCCAATATGATACTTCGCGCCATAGGAAGTCTGGGGGACCGATAAGATGGAATATGTAATCGAACGATTTAGCTCCACGGGAATAGCGCATCAGTCGTATCTATTGGGATCCGATACCGAGGCTGCCGTAATAGATCCGCGCCGCGACTGGTGGACCTACACCGAGAGGGCCGCCGAACTCGGCATGCACATACGCTACGTCTTCGAGACTCACCGCAACGAGGATCTCGTCACCGGCTCGTGCGATCTGATGCGCGAGACCGGGGCCCGCGTCTTCCACGGAGATGCCCTGGATTTCGAGTACGGGGAGACGGTGAACGACGGGGACGAGTTTTCCCTGGGTAAGCTGAAAGTGCGGGCCCTGGCCACTCCCGGGCACACCCCCGAGAGTTTCTCCTACGCCGTCATCCATCCCGAGGCGGGCGAGGAGGCCGTTGCGGTATTCACCGGGGACGCCATGTTCGTGGGAGAAGTAGGACGCACCGACTTCTATCCCGACCGGGCCCGGGAGCTCGCCACCGCCCTGTATCGAAGTATCCACGAGCAGATATTGCCCCTCGGCGAGGGAGTGATGTTGTACCCGGCGCACGGGGCCGGCTCCGCCTGCGGCAACAGCATATCGGAAAGAAACGACAGCACCCTGGGCCTCGAGAAGGTGCAAAACCCCATCCTATTAGTAGAAGCCAAGACTTATTGCTATAGAGGACATTGGGAAGGAGACCCTGAAATTTATAGAACCCCTAAGGAAATGGAAGAATGGCGTAAAAAAGACTCTATAAAAAAAGCTGAAACTAAATTATTAAAAGAAAAAGTATTAAAAGAAAAAGATATAGAAAATTTTAGAAACAAAATTGCAAAGG
>JAWODQ010000086.1:0-5536 GCA_046483165.1 Bacillota bacterium
CTTTCCACGTCCAACGGAATCCGTCCCAGGCCCTGAACGGCATCGGTGTGGAATATGGGGTGTGGTCGCGGGAGAGCACGGATGGATGCCGCGAACTCCTCGAGGGGTTGCACCGCGCCAACTTCGCCGCTCACGGTGGCGGTCGAGACCAATATGGTGTCTTCCCGGAGAGCCCTGGCAAAATCCTCGGGAGATACTCTACCGTCGGCTTCGGGCCGTACGACGTCCACTTCGAATCCTCGTTCGCGAAGATTGCGGCAGGGTTCATACACCGACGGGTGTTCTACGCCAGTTATCAGCACGTGATTACCGCGATTGCGAAACTCGTCGGCGACGCCACGGATCACCGTGTTGTTACCTTCCGTGGCACCGGAGTTGAAGTATATGCCCCTGGGATCCACTCGCAGCAGTCGGGCGATGCGCCGACGAGCGTGTTCCATGGTAGTCTCCGCCTCGACGCCGAGGCGATGGGGTGAAGAGGGGTTGGCATACAATTCTCGCATGCAACGACCAACCTCTTCGACGATCTCGTGATGAGGCTTCGATGTGGCGGCACCGTCCAGATACAGTGGCGGAGCGTCGTAGTTGAACGAGTCGGCGCACAAAATGGTCGCCTCCCTGTGGCGTGAATCTCGGGAAAGCGTCAGCGACGCCTTCTCCTAAAAGTATATCTCTGAGCGCCCGCCGAATCATCCCGAGGCGAAGTCTCGGTCGCCATAGTCGGGGTTTTGAACGAAAGATCTTCTTCGTCATCCCTGTCCGGGCGGGAAAGAGCCTCGAGCTGTTGAAGACATACAGGTGCATCGACCGGTTTCGCTCCCATTTGCGAGACCGTGATGACGGTCGAAAGGGGAGAATGAATTTGAGCGAGCATCATGATTCGGCCGGGGGCGACTTGGATCGACATCTCGCCTCCTACAGAAATGAATTTCCGATACTGGAGAAGAAACTCTACCTAAACAGCTGCTCTCTGGGTGCGGTTCCCAGCAGAGGGCTAAAAGCCCTGGCGAGTTTCGGAGATGATTGGGCCGATCAGGGTACGGTCGCCTGGGAGAAATGGATGCGTAAGGCGAGGTTGTTGCGGGTCCGTTTGGCGGATTTACTCGGAGTTTCTCCGCGAACGATCTGCCTTATGCCGAATGTCTCCGCGGCGTTGGCGGTCGTCGGGTCGTGTCTGGAGTTTGACGAGCGCAAGAAGGTCGTCTCCTCGGAGCTCGAGTTTCCCACCGTACTTTACCAGTGGCAGACGCGGCGCGAGTCCGCCCTGGATCTGGCGGAGTCTCCCGATGGAATTTCGATTCCCGCGGAGCAATACGATCCCTTGATCGATTCCGATACCGAATTGGTTGCCCTCTCCCACGTCCTTTACGGTACGGGCGCGATACAGGAGGTGGCGGCGTTGACCGAGATGGCCCACGAGCGCGGGGCCTCCGTGCTCCTGGACACCTATCACTCGGCCGGCATCATTCCCGTCGACCTGGCGGATCTGGGTGTGGATTTCGCCGTGGGAGGAATCCTCAAATGGCTGTGTGGAGGACCGGGCCTCGCCTTCCTGTACGTTCGCGAAGATCTCATAGAAGAGATGTCCCCCCGGGGAGTGGGATGGTTTGCACATTCCGAGCAATTTTCCTTCGACGTGGATTTCCGCCCCGCTTCCGATGCCACCAAGTTCTCTTTCGGCACGCCGGCCGTGGCACCGATTTACACGGGATTGGCCGCCCTGGAGATCATCGGAGAAGTCGGTATCGGGGCGATCAGGGAAAAGAACGTGGCCCTGGTAGAAAGACTGATCGAGGGAGCGGATCACCTGGGGCTGCAATTGCACGCGCCCAGAGATTATCGGCGACGGGGCGGGACGGTCTTTTTCGCGGTTGAGAGGCCCTCTGACGTGTTGGCGCGATTGGTCGAGGCCGAAGTGGTCGTCGACGTGCGCGGTGGCAAAGTGCGGGTGTCGCCGCACTTTTATAACACCGGTCGGGAAATCGATAGATTCTTGGAACTTTTGGGGTAGTGGTAGGCCCGGCCATGAGCCGGGCCTTACTTTCTTCGGTTAGCCCCAGGGGTGGGCTATGGGGTTGAGAATTGCCTCGTTTATCACGAATTCTTTCGGGGTCGTCACGAGATATCCGACGAATCGGGCTACCTCGGCGGGATCCATGATCTCCCGGGCGGGCTTCTCTCCTATCGGGGCATCGCGCCAGCCGGTGTCCATGGACCCCGGATACAGTGCGGTCGCCCGGACATCGTGCTCGCTGCCCGAGGAGGCGATGGCGGCGGTAAGTCCCTCGAGACCGAATTTGGAGCTTCCGTAGCCGGGGCTGGCACCGCCACGCTTTCCGGCTCCTCCGGAGATGTTTATGACGTACCCCGAATCGCCGGCCCCAAGTAGTTTCCAGAGGGCCCTGGTCAGATAGAAGGCTGCGAACAGGTTCACCCGCAGGACGCGATCCCATTCATCGAAATCGGTCCCGTCGATTCCGCGGGGAGCGGGAATGCCGGCGTTGTTGACCAGTATGTCGCAGCGTCCAAATTCTCCTTCGATTTCTCGCGCCACCGAGAGGACCGAGTCCACCTCGCTCACATCGCAGGGGAAGGCCTCGCAGGTGCCTCCCAGTTCTTGGATTTCTCGAGCCACCCCCTCCAGCCTTTGGCGATCGCGCGCCAGCAATGCCACCCGGGCTCCTCGGGACGCCAGCTCGAGGGCGATGGCGCGCCCAAGGCCCCTGCTCGCTCCACTGACCACGGCCACTCTATTCTGGAGATCATCCGTCATCATCTATCATTCCTCCTAGATTTGGGCGGAGACTTTTGGTCCCCGCCCCGACTTGGTATCTTCTCTTCACATTTTACCTACGGCAATCCGTCAGTTTACGCCCGAAGGACCCATGAGCATTACCCGGGCCACATCGTCGGAACCCAGAAGGAATCGGACGTAATCCCCGGTGTTGAAGTCGCCTCCGGGTCCGCCTTCCAGGTGACCGGTATCATAGTAGTAACGCAATCCATTTATGATCGCGTACTCCCCATCTTCATCTTCGTCCAGATGTGTTATGCGACCCTCCACCACGTTGCTCGCGATCACCCGCAGGCTGTGCAGGTGCACATCGAGACCACCCTCTTCGCTATCGTCCGCCGCCCGCACCGAGGCGATGAGATAGGCGTTGAGGTTGTCGTAGATCTCTTCTTCGATCCTGGAGATGCCGACGAGTTCCCCGTCCACCGTGATTTCGGTTCGGTCCGTCACCAGGTAGGTGTAACCATTGCCCTCCGAATCCACGAGATTAACGTGGGCGGCGCGCTCCTCGGAATAGGATGGAGTTATGCCGGTGAGTACGAGATCCACGTGGGTATCCCGGTACGCGTCGACGCGCTCGACTCGCCCGTCCTCGTCGAGGGTCAACCTTAGGTCGTCCCCTTCCGCCAGAAGAGCTTTGACGTCTTCGTAATCGCCGAAGTCTTCGTCTCCCTTCTGCCGCGGTTCGCCTCCGTTTATGGCCACCTGCAATTCCTCATCGGGAACGGGAATTAGGGCGCGCCCGTCCTTGAGGAGAATGTAGCCGTCTTCCGTCCACTCCACGAATACGTCTTCGACCCGGTAGCGGGAGTCCGCAGTAATGTAGGCCACCTCGCCATTTGCGTTGCGGAAAGCCTCGACGCGCACTCCCACCAGTTCCTGGAGGATGTTGCCGCCGAATACGGCGACCGTCGAAGCCAGATCGAACGTTTCTCCTTCGAGCACGATGTGATCGGCCCCGACGACTTCCAAGGTCCCGGTCAACGCCAGTTGCTCACGTCGGGTTTCGGCATCCTGGTTCGGTTCTCCGGGCTCGGCGCTCGAAGGAGGGTGGACTTCGAGGGCTCTCGAAGTAATCATGGCCATGCGGCGCCTGCTGAGTATGACTTCGGGTGTGGTTTGAAGCTGACGGGATAGATCCCGCGTGATTTCTAGATCCGATGCCTTCTGCATGGCCGCCTCGGGCCAGGGGTTGATGAATCCTCCGTACCCGAAGCCACGCAACAACATGGTTACGGCCTCGGCGTATGTAACGGGAGCGTTGGGATCGAAACTTCCGTCGCTTCGACCGACCACCATTCCGAGATCGTGCGCCGCATTGATCCAGCCTCGACTCCAGCCGGGGAAGGCATCGGCATCGGAGAATTCCGGCGTCCGCGCCTGAAGCGTCTCGGCGAGTTTCTCTTCCCCCGCCAGGGTGATGGCGATCTTCGCGAATTGGGCGCGTGTCAGGCTGTCCCCGGGACCGACGCGGCCGTCGCCGTAGCCCTCGAAAACGTCCAGAGCCCAAAGCAGCGCGAATGCTTCGACGGCCTCATCGCCATCGGGCAGATCGGAAAACGGGGATTGGACCACCGTGGCGCCGTCCGCATCCAGTGCGGCGACGGGAGTGATCAGAGACCCGGAAAGGAGCAGCAGCGCCGCCAGTACTGCGATAATGGTTTTCTTGTACAACATTCTCTACCTCCTCATCTGGGCGGTATGCCGGTTTGGGATCTCATCCGCCCGTGAAACGATGGACCAGGATCAATTCGTCTCCATCCGACAGGGGTGTTTCGCGGCCGTTCATGAGAGCGACGCTGCGCGTACATCCCGCCCGACGAAGGTACACCAAATGGCCGGCCTCGATACCGGCCTTCACCACGGCATCGGCCGGACCGCTGGAGATGTATTCTTCGATAAGTTCGAGCACTTTACCTACCGTGGGTTGGGGTTTTCTCTCAAACTCAAAATGCATTCGGTCAGTATCAGCTCTCAGGGCGGCCAACCCCAAAAGGCTTACGCCG
Source organism: Bacillota bacterium (assembly GCA_046483165.1). GTDB lineage: Bacteria > Bacillota > Sulfobacillia > SLMV01 > SLMV01 > CSSED11-154. The sequence continues at coordinate 4,801 of JAWODQ010000086.1, forward strand.
ACGGCGATGTTCTTGGCAATGGCGTCTTCGATTTGTCCGGGCATCTAGGAAATTCCCACTCCCATTTCCTCGAGTTCCGCGGCTACGTAATCGAGTCCCAATTCCTCGAGCAGGGAACGCGTGGGCCATCCGCTTTGAAGATCCCAGCCCCGGGCCCCGTAATATTCGTCCAGCATGGGTTCCAGTTCAAAAACCATGCCGGCCGAGGGTCCGCATTCTTCGGGCAGGGGTTCCTCCAGGAATCGTTTGGGTGGTCTGTCGTCGACTCGGGAAATACCCTCGCGCATACAGAATGCCCTCTCGATGTTTATTATCCGTTCGCCCGCCCCCTGTACTTCCTCCGGGCTCATGTCCCAACCCCGCGTTACCCGAAGGATCTCGGCGATTCCCTCGAAGGGTAGGGCTTCCATGCAAACCGCGATATTCTTGCAAACGTTGAGGCTGTCGATTGCCGCGCACCAGTCTTCGAAGAAACGGACGAGTTTGCCCATGCAGGCGCTGTGGTAGACGCGCGCAGCCGGCAGCTCGGTGCGCAGCAGGTTCAGAGCGGGTGTGTTGATGAAGCGGTGGATCCAGAAGTAGTCCAGGAAGGAAAGGCCCCCGGGGCAGGCGAGGCCGTACTGCCGGGTGACGGCGCGCCAGGACTCCGGCGTGTGGGCGAGCTCCTGCATGAGGTGCCCCGGCCCCTCCAGCTTCTCCACCACGCGCGATACGGCCGCCACGTCCACGGCGTTGC
>JAWODQ010000117.1:0-3567 GCA_046483165.1 Bacillota bacterium
CTTCTCGTGATAGCCCAGATTTTTCTCACGATACCACGGCCTCCTCTCTGTTTTGTTCGGATCGTTCCGGATCCTCGGTGGTGAGTTTCAGGAATATCTCCTCGAGGGAGAAGCCCACCGGTGTCATCTCGAGTATGGCGTAGCCCGCCTCGGCGAAGCGGAAGAATATATCTTCCCGCAAGTCTCGATTGGGTTCCATCTCGACGGTGAAGACGGGAGGGGCGTCCGTTCCACCGGAGGATTCCATCCTGACTACGGCGATCCCCGGCATATCGGAGAGCGCACCGGTGACCTCTTCGGCGGGAGCCGCGACCCTCAATCGCAACACGCTCTGACCCTGCAATCTTGCCGCGAGACCGCTGGGAGTGTCTTCTGCCACCAATCGACCTTCGTTTATGATCACGACCCGCTCGCATGTCTGTTGCACTTCTGGCAATACGTGGGAACTCAAAATCACCGTGCGGCGTCCCGCCATGGCGCGAACCAGGTCGCGGATTTCAAGCCTCTGGCGCGGGTCCAAACCGGCGGTGGGCTCGTCCAGTATCAGTACCTCGGGATCACCCAATAGGGCATGGGCGAGGCCTATGCGATGGCGATATCCGAGCGAGCAGTTGCCCACGAGGCGCCGATATACCGGTCCCAGTTCCAGCTGGGTCACCACTCGATCGATCTCCCGGGAGCGTTCCTTCGCGGGTATTTCCTTCATCGCTCCCATGAAATCGAGAAAATCGGCGACGGTCATCTCGGGATAAAACGGCGCATCTTCGGGGAGGTAACCTATGAGCCGCGATGCCTCGACGGGATTCTCGGTTACGTTGAGCCCGTTCACCGTGACGACTCCGGAACTGGGAGGTATGAGTCCGGTGATTACCCTCATCGTCGTGGTCTTTCCGGCTCCGTTAGGTCCCAAGAATCCCAGGATTTCCCCCTTGTTTACGGAGAAACTCAAATTGTCGACGGCTACCTTATTTCCGTAGTGCTTGGTAAGTTCGCTTACTTCGATCATATCCAATGGACATTCCCCCTTCGGGAAATACTAATCCCCACGGGCATCCTGCCGTTCTCCTATCAATTATAGAGGGGAACTATTCTGGAGTAGTTAAGATTCATTTAACTTCCCCCTGGCCTACATTGCACACCGGTATTCCAGGGGGAAGTCGTCATCAGATGATTACGGGATCCGACGGAGTCCCGTTCAGTTTCACGGCACCGTCGGCGCGAACCCGGACGACGTCCTCGATGCGGATGAAGCACCGGCCGGGTATGGTCACGCTGGGTTCCACGGTGAAGCACATGTCTTCTCGGATTTCGTCTCCTCGCCCGACCGCGAGGAACGGAGGTTCGTGCACGTCCACCCCGATTCCGTGTCCCAACCGGTGGAAAAATCCCTCTCCATAACCGGCGTCTTCGATGACGGTTCTGGCCGCGCGATCCACATCCGACGCGACGGCACCGGGCCGTAGGGCGCGCATACCGGCAGTTTGGGCTTCGACGATTAGGTCGTGTATTCTTAGCAGCTCCGGATCCGGATCGCCGACGAAAACCGTTCGGCCGAAGTCGCTGCAGTAACCATCGACTACGGCTCCGAAGTCGAAGGCGAGTACCCTGCCCGGCTGCAGTGTGTTGTCCTCACTACCTCCGGCCTCGACGGGGATGTCGCGACAACCCGCACCCCTTATCATGATGCCGGTGGCGAAAGACGTACCCTCGGCTCCGGACTCTCTAAGTTGTGCGTCGACTTCCATGGCAATTTGCCACTCCGTCATTCCCGGTCGAAGATGCTCGAGAGTTCGGGTGAAGGCCAGATCGGCGGTTGCGGCCGCCGCTTCCATGGCCCGCAATTCTCCCGGTTCTTTGACGGCCCTCATTGGGGCGAGGATATCCCCGGCGCAGGCGAAATCGAGCCCGGGGAAAAGCGAGGCGAGTCTGATGGGAGTCTCCGCCATGGCCTGTCGGGGGAGCGCCAGGGTTGCAGATGTGTCGACGCGCGAGGAGAATAGCTCCCGGGCCAACGAGGGGAGATCGGCCCCCTCATCTATGTGGATCACCTCGTCAATCCACGGTTTGTCCACCGCCTGGGGTTCCACGTGACCCCGGGCCAAATGCGGTACGACAAGTGTGCAGCGCTCGGGAGTCAGTAATGCCCCGGCAAGCCAGTCGCCGTGCATGTGAGTTTCCGTAGAGTTCGCCGCTTTTCGCCGTATTCCGATGAGGTATTGTAGATCGCCGCCCGGGGTCAGCAATGCTCCGTTCCAACCGCGGTCTTCCATGGCTTCGCGGAAACGTTTCAGTCTATCGGTGTATGCGATCAAAGGGATCCATCCTCTCGGGGCTCATCCCCTCGATTGCGATCCCCGCTCGACGAGGAGGGCGTAGAGATAGGTACCGGAGATCAGGCCGAGCACGGTGGCCAGGGCGATAACTTTACCCTCACCCAGTTGTGCCAGGACTGTGCCGGGACAGGCGCCCGAAATACCCCAGCCCACACCCATTATTAAACCGCCGAGAATCGTGGCCGACCGCAGGGGTTTGGCCTTCACTGTGACTTTCTCCCCGTGCCGCGTAGTTCCTCCGAGGGCTTTCAGCACACGCATGCCAATATGGCCGACGATGATCGCAGCGATCATGACCCAGGCGAGGGTCAGATCGGTTCCCGTGAACATTCCGTATATTAGATCGTATTCGGATGCCCCGACGCGGCTGAGGGTGAATCCGAATATGCCACCGAGAAGGAGGAAGGTAGTTGCACCACGCATCAGAGGGCACCTCCAAGGATCAGGGTTCTAACGAGGTAGGTGGCTACGATTCCGGCGGCGATGAAGCCCAGTGTGGCCACCGCGCTCGAGAGTTGAAGGTTGGCCAAACCGTGGATGCTGTGTCCCGAAGTGCAACCGCCGGCTATACGAGCTCCCAGGCCGAGGAGAACTCCACCGAGCAAAAAGAAGGCGCCGGTGCCGAGTAGGCTCCAGTCGACGTTGGCCGTAAATATTCCCATCTCCGTGGTCAAAAGGGGGAGGCCGGCCAGGCGCGCGGACACGAAGGCTCCGAGCACCATGCCGCTTAGAAAAAACAGGCGCCATCCGGGGCCGTCGGCGAATTTAGAGTTGAGCCACTTGAGGCGACTCGCGGGAAACAACGCCTTCAATATGCTTCCGTATCCCGTGGAGACTCCGAGGGCAGTGTTTTCAGTGTAGTAAAGCAACGGTATGAGTAATCCGATTATCGTGCCGCCGGCCCACCAGGGCCACGGTTCGACGAAGATGGCCGAGTACCAAGAACTCACCTATATCAATCCCTTCCTTATGCGGATAATGCCACCGGTTGGAGTTTGCCCGTTATCCCCACTCGGTCGGGCATTTCACCGCGAACGTGCCCGAGATCCACTTCGGGGAAACCGTTGTCCGACCCATCTCTTAGGATTCATGTTCTCTTATCACTCCAGGGCCTCGGAAAGTGTCTCATCTCGATACCGGTGATTGATTCATACCTTCCCTTCGTCGCGCGAGGCAAACCCCCGGGGTTGCCTCGCCGTAACCAAGAGTCATTCGTTCGGCCGGTCAAGTCTCG
>JAWODQ010000026.1:0-29384 GCA_046483165.1 Bacillota bacterium
GGATCATCGGTCCCCATACGAGTCGACACATTGACCGCGGCCTCATCGCGAAGGAGGTTCGCGCGGTGGCGGATTCCGGGGCTTTGGGTGTCAAGATCATGGGAGGGCATCATCCCTCGTCCCCGGAAGCGACGGAGGCCATGATCGAAGTCGCCAACCGGGAGGATTGTTACGTCGCCTACCACGTGGGAACGACGGACTCTTCGAGTAATCTGGAGGGAATGCGGGAGCTGCCACACATTGTGGGCTCCAACCGTCTCCATCTCGCCCACGTCAATGCCTATATGCGCGGTATGGTTCGCCCGATTTACGAGGAATTGGCGGAAGGATTGGAGATAATCAGGCAGCTCAAATCCGTGGTATCCGAATCACATCTCGCTCCATTCAACGGTACCTCGGGAGCGGTCGACGGGGATCAGCTGCTGGATCAGGTTACCGTTAATTGTCTGCGAATGGCGGGCTATGTGCCGAACCGGCGTGGCCTCGAGGAGGCTCTTCGGGACGGTTACGCCGCAGTGAACGTCCCCCAGGATGGGCGCATGGTTCATCTGAACGGAGAAACGGGGCATCGGCGATGGCGTGAATTGGACGGGAATTGTGGTCTATCTTTTCCCGTAAATCGGCGCATCACGGCGATGGCCTGTGCGTTGGAACGACGTGCCGGAGGAGAGGGAGAGGCGGGCGAATTCCTGATCGATGCTCTGGCCAGTGATGGTGGAGCGTGGAGAAATGAACTGCTCTCTCGAGGATTACCGCTGGTGGAGTTCGGAGCCCTCAGTCTTCAAGAGTTGGTGCAAAAGATCTCGACCAATCCCGCAAAAATGTTCGGTTTTGCTTCCAAGGGAACCCTACGGGAGGGATCCGATGCCGATTTGACGATCGTAGATGTCGCTCGGCGGAATGTCGTGGCCACGGTTGTTGCCGGAGAAACGGTTGCCCGGGAAGGTCGGGTTCTCGGCGAGGGGGGGAACCTCTATACCACCGATAGGGGTCGAGAAGCGCTTCGACGGGCGGGATGGATTTCACACATGGTGGATCTCGCCGAGAGTTCGTTCTATAAGAAGTCGGTAACTACAGGCGAGCCAGGAGCCGGGATCGAGTAAAAAGAGAGCTTCCGTGCCGGATTAAGACGGCACAGACGATCCAAAACACCATGCCCAGCAAGAGAACCATTCTGGAGTCCAAATACATGAGTCCGGTCACCTGAGCCACGATGAGCAGAACGATGGGGAGTACTACGGCACCGCCCAGCTGGTAGGCCTCCTGGAAGGTCGATACCCGCGCGGAGACGATAACCGAGGTGCCGAGCCCGATGCCCGCTACGGCGGGGGCGACGAAAATGGCCAGGATCAGCCACATCCAATTGGGGAATAGCAGCCGACCGACGAGGGGCCAGGCCGCGATGTTGGCCACCAGGCCGTAAAGCAGGGACGAACCCCACGCGACGGCTATGGCCGGTATCCACGCGGAGCCGAGTTTTGCCCAGAAGAGTTCCCGATCCGTGGTGGGAGTATAGAGCAAAGCCTCCAGAGTCTTGCGTTCCTTTTCGCCGGCGAAACTGTCGGCCGCGATTACGCTGGCCACCATGAGTGGGACTACGAGATACATGGGAGCCATCACGTAAACGAGCGTCAGTACGATGATCTTGGCCCGTTCATCGAACCCTTCGAGGGTGCGCAGCAGGTTTTGGGGCATGGATTGCAGCATACGATCGAACTGGGCTATGTCGGTGCCCATGCTTCCGAGGGACACGGTCAGGACTAAGGGAATGAAGATCATCAGGACGGTCGGAACTATGATTAGCGGCAAAAAGACGCCGCGGCTCCTCACCACTACGCTGATATCTTTTTGCACTATCGCCCGCATTGCTCGCCAGTTCATACTGATCGATCTCCTCGATACAACGATAGATACACATCTTCGAGCGTCGGTTCTCGCGGTTCCACGCGATACATAAGGACGCCAGCTTCCATGAGCGTGGCCATCACGGTCGGAATCTCCTCTTTACTCTTCACCGAGATGGAGAGCGTGCCCGGTGTCTGCCCGGCGGTGGGGCCGTGGCCCGCGAGGATTTCTTTGGCGACTTCGGTATCTTCGGGGCGTACCTCCAGGCGAACCGAAATATCCGGGATGAGCCTCGAGGAAAGCTCCTTCGGAGCTCCCAGGGCAGCGAGACGTCCGTGGTCCACCACGGCAACCCGGTGACACAGGCGCGAGGCTTCCGTCATATTGTGAGTGCAGAGGAAGACCGTGCGCATCTCTTTCTCGGAGAGGTCTTCGATGATCTGGTGTACTGTGCGAGTTGCCACGGGATCCAAACCCGAGGTGGGTTCATCGAGAAACAGTATTTCCGGATCGTGCAGGAGTGCTCGAGCCAGGGCCAAACGTCCCTTCATTCCTCTGCTAAAGCTGGCCACCCTGTCGTCGGCCCGATCGCTCAATTCGAATGTGTCGAGAAGTTGGGAGATTCGGTCGGGGATATCCCGGCTTACCATATCGAACATCTCCGCCTGTAATACGAGAGTTTCCCGGGCCGTCATCCTTTCGTCCAGGGCCGGGGTTTCCGTCAATACCCCACTGCGTCGTCGCAGCTCGGGCCCGTGGGTCTGAGGATCTAGCCCGAGAACCCGGGAAGTTCCCGAGCTGGGCTCGAGGACACCGTTGAGTAGTCGTATGGTCGTCGTTTTACCGGCTCCATTGTGGCCCAAAAGCCCGAAGATTTCCCCCCGGGGCACGGAGATGTTTAGCTCCGCCAGGGCGATCGTGGAACCGAAAGAGCGGGATAGATCCCGGGTTTGGATCGCCACGGAGTTGTCCGTCGACATATTGCGTTCCTTTCCGCTCTTCAGAAGTGAGTTATGGAGAATCATTCATAGCCTATCAACATCCTCGCCACGGAAAAAGGGGAAGGAGCCGGGCCGTCGAACCGCCAAAGACTATCTTGACCACTGGTCATCATTCGTCGGTAGGAAGTAGCGTCTTCGTGACCCGCGAAGGAATGGGAGGTTTTCGTCGTTGAAAGAATTCGGTTTTAATCACTTCGCCCCCTTCATGGAAAAGGCCGCCTCCGCGGAACCGTCGGTCGTCGCGGTCGCCGGTGCGGCCAACCATGCCGTCCTAAAGACCTGCCTGGAGGGCGCCCGCCACGGATTGGTTCGCTGCCTGTTGTTCGACGAGATCGCCGCATTACGGAAACATCTCGAGTCGACACACATTCCCGAGGGGACGTTTGAGATCCGTGATTCGCAGGATCCGGCCACCGATGCCGCTTTGAGTGCCGGCCGGGAGGAAGCGGACATAGTCATGAAGGGGAGAGTTTCCTCGGGCGCTTTTCTCAAAGCCCTACTGAGCGACGATGCCGGACTGACCACGGGGCGACGTCTGAGCCACCTGGGCTTTTTCGACGTGCCTTCTTTTCCGCGGTTGCTCGGGATGACCGATGGCGGGATTAACGTCGATCCCGACTTCGAGACCCGCGTAGAAATCGTGCGCAATGCCGTCGAAGCCTCAAGGGCCGTCCTCGGTCGCACGCCACGTCTCGCCCTGGTGGCCGCCGTAGAAAAGGTGCAAAGTAATATGCCGGTCACTCGAGATTGGGCGGCTATCGCCAAGATGGCGGATCGAGGAGAGTTCGGTGAGGCATTCGTGGATGGTCCCCTGGGTCTCGATAACGCACTCGACGGGCAGGCCGCGGCCACCAAAGGAATCTCCGGAGAGGTCGCGGGGAATGCGGATATCGTGGTCGTCCCCGACATAGAGGCGGGCAATCTGATGGGTAAGACTCTGACCTATTTGGCAAACGCCCCGATGGCCGGGCTGGTCCTGGGAGCGCGCGTACCCGTCATCTTGAATTCGCGAGCGGATTCCGCGACCGCGAGGATGGCTTCGTTGATCCTGGCCGCGACGATCGGGAGGGCCGGGTCGTGAAATATCCCCGGGTGGAAGAAGTTTGTGCCGTCCTTCGCCGCTTGGCCCCCGAAGATCTCGCCGAGGATTGGGATAACGTCGGGTTGCAGCTGGGAGATCCCGACCGGCGTGTCGCCAGAATTGGCGTAGCGTTGGAGGTAACCTCAGATCTAGTGGATCGAGGATGCGGTGACGATCTCGACATGCTGGTGACGCACCATCCCCTGATCTTTTCCCCGCTTCGTGCGGTCGTGCCGAAGGATCGCGTGGGGCGTTTGATTTACGATCTTCTGTCCCGCCGGACGGCAGTGTATGCCGCACACACGAATCTGGATAAGTCCGGGTTGGGGCCCAGCGCCCGCATGGCGCGAAGGCTCGGGTTGGAGGACTCCGTTCCGATAATTCCCGAGAGGGATCTGATGAAGTTGACCGTTTTTGTGCCCGCCGATTCCCTGCCGCGGCTGCGGCGGGCCCTCGGTGATGCAGGCGCGGGCGCCATAGGAGACTACAGCCACTGTACATTTGCCGCTTCGGGCCAGGGAACTTTCCGTCCATCCTCAACTTCAAATCCCTACTTGGGCGAGCGCGGTGAAATCAATTCCGTCGATGAGTTCCGATTGGAGACGGTGGCTCCAAGACGCATGCTCGGAGATCTGATCGAGATCATATTGCGAGAGCATCCATACGAGGAACCCGCCTACGATGTCCATGCCCTCGACATTCCCGCAAATGTGGGATTGGGACGGTTGGGCCAGATGTCCCAAACCCACAAATTGAACGATCTGGCCGCGAATCTGGCCAATATGGCCGGGATTAACTCTCTTCGAATAATCGGGGATGAGGATCGACGCGTTCGCGAGGTGGCGATCAGTTCCGGAGCCGGGTCGGGTATCTGGGAGTCGGCGATGTCCAAAGGAGCGGACGTTTTGATCACGGGGGATGTTAGTTATCATGCCGCGGAAGATATGGCTGCGGCCGGCCTCGCCGTCATCGACATGGGTCACGCGGGCTCGGAGGCACCATTCTTGGACGATTTCGCCGCGGCATTACGGGATGGCCTCGAGGAAGCCGGCTACGATTGCGAGCTGATCGAGCTGGAACCCATAATCGATCCGTGGACATCCATCCATATCTGAATCATTGCCCTTTTGCCCCGTCATACGGGGGATCGTCGCCGGCGAAAATTTTGGACAGGTCTGGCCGGGTTTGCTATACTTTAGATGCGAGTGGGCCGGACGGTCGCGCCATAGATTCCCGCCTCCGATATCTATCGGTCGCGCAGAATTTCGGTTAATCGGGGCGGAAATCGTCGGTGAGGAAAGTCCGAACTCCAAAGGGCAGGGTGCCGGATAACGTCCGGTGAGGGTGACCTCCAGGAAAGTGCCACAGAAATTACACCGCCCCTCGCGGGGTAAGGGTGAAATGGTGGTGTAAGAGACCACCGGCGACCGGGTAACCGGTCGGCCAGGCAAACCCCACCCGGAGCAAGGCTAAATAGGAGAGGGATGACGCGGCCCGCCGACCTCTCGGGTTAGCCGCTGGAGGCGTCGGGCGACCGGCGTCCCAGATAAATGACTGTCCTCGACAGAATTCGGCTTACAGGCCCACTCGCGGAGAATGCCGCGACGGTGCGGAGTTCCTGCGGACTCCGGCCGTCGTGTCGTTTTGGAACATCGGAGTGATGTTTTCGTCTCTTTCGGAAGAGATCCGCCCCACTGACGGGGTAAAGGAGGCGTATCAATCGTGAATAGATTCAGATTCTTGACAGTGCTCGCGCTGATCCTTCTCATCGGCGCCTTTTCCGCGGCCTGCTGGCAATCGGAAGAACCTCTTCCCGAATCCGGCAGCATTGATTTCGCGGAACCCGAAGACATTCCCGACGAGGTGGCCGAGTGGACGGATGCGATGAACGAAGCCGTGCGCGATTGGATGGTGGTAGACGACACCGTCTACGTCGCCGTCTCTCGCGGAGAGGTACCCAATCCGGGTTACGGGGTCGTCGTCGAGAACATGACGTATTCTCAGGATGAAACCGACTACGAGATAACTGTATCCGCCTCGTACACCTCCCCCGAAGAATCCGGGGAATATCCCGAAGAGACGAGTTATCCGGTGGCCCTGGTATCCTTCGCCCTCAGTGATCTCCCGGGGGTAGCCGTGGAAGATCTAGATTTCGATTTCGTCGTGGATGAATCCCGGGCGGTAGTCGAGGAAGAAGAAGAGAAGCCACGCCACACCGTGACCCTGTACTTCGGCACGGACGATGGTAATATGACCCGCGTTTATCGGACGATACGAGCGGAGGAGAAGGATGCCGACCTGGTGGTCGGGGAACTGATGGCGGGGCCCGTGGAGCCGGGAGCTCAGGAAGTCCTACCCGAGGGTACCCGGATTACGGCGGTGCCCGATACCGACGACCCCACCCTGGTTCGAATCGATTTCAGCTCCGAGATCCTGGAAGCCAAGGGAACTTTGGGTGAGATGCTCGCCGTGTACTCGGTGATAAATACCCTGTTGGATAACGACCTCGGTTTCACCCACGCGATGATTAGCGTCGATGGGGAATCGCGGGAGCTGGGTCATCTCGACATCTCCGAGCCGCTCAGTTACGACGATTCTTTGGTAATCAGTGAGAAGTGATACCCCTGTGTGTGCCAGTGTTTGATGTTAAAATGTTAAGTAGCAGAATTCGAACTGGGAGGTAATCGTCCGATTGCTGGGATTCCTGAAGAAGATATTCGACTTTAACGAGAGAGAGCTGCGACGCCTTCGGCCGACTCTCGATGCCATCAATGCGATCGAGCCCGAGATGGAAGCCAAAAGTGACGGCGAACTGGCCGCGATGACTTCCGCCTTTCGCCGACGTCTCGATGACGGTGAAACCCTGGATGATATCCTCGTCGAGGCCTTCGCCGTGGTGCGGGAAACTGCCCGGCGAACTTTGGGTCAGCGTCACTTCGATGTTCAGGTCCTAGGCGCCGTGGGGCTTCATCGGGGAATGGTCTGCGAGATGAAGACGGGCGAAGGTAAGACGTTGGTGGCAACCATGCCCGCCTACCTCAATGCCCTCCAGGGCGAGGGCGTTCACGTGGTCACGGTGAACGAATACCTCGCGCGCCGTGACAGTGAATGGATGGGCGAAATCTACCGCTTTTTGGGCATGGACGTGGGATTGATCGTCTCCGGGCTCAAAAGCGACGAGCGGCGCAGTGCGTACGCCGCGGACATCACCTACGGAACCAATAACGAATTCGGCTTCGACTATCTTCGAGACAACATGACCACGTCGGCGGACAGACTGGTACAAAGGCCGCTGCATTACGCCATCATCGATGAGGTTGACAGCGTTTTGATCGATGAGGCGAGGACGCCTTTGATCATTTCTGGGGCTCCGAGGAAACAGGCGGACAATTACCGCATTTTCGCGCAGATCGCGCGATTCCTAAAGAAGGATACACACTATACGGTCGACGAGGAGGCGCGAAACGTCGTCCCGACCGACGAAGGTTTGGGCGTGGTTGAAAAGCGGTTGGGAATCGAAGACCTGTTCGATCCGGCCCACATAGAATTGAATCATTTTCTCACCCAGGCCCTGAAGGCTAAAGAATTGATGAAGCGTGATCAGGATTACGTCATCACCGATGATCGCGTCGTCATAGTGGATCAATTTACGGGTAGGTTGATGCCGGGACGCCGCTACAGTGACGGCCTCCACCAGTCGCTCGAAGCCAAGGAGGGCCTCGAGGTTCGCGAGGAGACCCAGACCCTCGCCACCATTACCTTCCAGAACTTCTTCCGGATGTACGACAAACTGGCGGGGATGACCGGAACCGCGGCGACCGAAGCCGATGAATTCTCGGAAATATACGAGCTGAAAGTTATCGTGATACCCACCAACAGGCCTATGATTCGCGAGGATTTGCCCGATGCCGTGTACAAGTCAGAGCGAGGTAAATTCGAGGCGGTGGTCGATGATATCGTCCAACGTCACGCGAAAGGTCAACCGCTCTTGGTCGGTACCGCCTCGATCGAGAGGTCCGAGGAATTGAGTGATATGCTCCGCGCGCGGGGCATCGAACACGAAGTCCTGAACGCGAAGTATCACGAGCGCGAGGCGGAGATCGTAAAAGGTGCCGGTGAAGTCGGTCGCGTCACGATAGCCACGAACATGGCCGGTCGGGGAACGGATATAGTCCTCGGCGAGGGTGTCGTAGAACTGGGCGGTCTTCACGTTTTGGGTACCGAGCGGCACGAAAGCCGCCGCATCGACAACCAGTTGCGCGGACGCTCTGGGCGTCAGGGGGATCCCGGCTCGTCTCAGTTTTACGTGTCGATGGAAGACGATCTCATGCGACTTTTCGGCGGTGAGGCGCTGGAAGGGATGCTGAACCGGATCGGACTCGAGGAATCCGAGCGTCTGGAACACTCCATGCTGTCGTCCGCGATCGAGCGAGCGCAGCGTCGAGTCGAGGCGAAGAACTTCGCCATCAGGAAGCGGCTTTTGGAATACGATGACGTACTCAACGAGCAGAGGAAAGTGATTTACGATCAGCGTCGCCGCGTACTCGAGGGCACATCCATGCGGGACACCGTCCTGGGCATGGCAGAAGAAGTCGTGCGGGATAGGGTGGGCACCTATTGCTCCGACGGCAGATATCCGGAATCCTGGGATCTCGACGGTCTCATTTCCGCCTTGGAGATGCACCTTCTTCCCCCCGGGCGTCTCGCGAAAGATGCCCTGGTAGAGCGGGCGGAAGAAGATGGCCTGGAGGGACTCAACGATTACCTGGTAGAGGTCGCGCGAGCCGTTTATCGGGCCAAAGAGGATAAGATCGGTCGGGAACGCTTCGACCGATTGGCCAGGGTTTTCCTGCTCAGGGTGGTCGATTCGAAATGGATGGATTATCTGGCCGCCGTTGACGAGCTGCGCCAGGGAATTGGCCTTCGTGCCTACGGACAGGAGAAACCCCTCGTCGCCTACCAGCGCGAAACTCACGGCATGTTCAACAACATGATCGCCTCCATTCGAGAGGATGTCGTGAAATACGTTTATAAGCTCCAGGTATCGGCCGACAAGGGAGAACCCGTCGCCACGGGAAGCTCGCCGGTGGTGAAGGAGGCCGGTAGGAAGACGCTCGGGGCTTTCGACGCCCACAAGGTGAGTGGATCCTCCGGAGAGTCATCTGGGAAGAGTGCGCCGCGAACCTTCGAACGCAGCGGACCGAAAATCGGGAGGAACGATCCCTGCCCCTGCGGCAGCGGGAAGAAGTATAAGCACTGTTGCGGTAAGTCTTAGGAGGGAAAACGATGCTGGAAGATATACGGCATAGTTTGGAAGAGGTCCGGGATGAACTCGATATGCTCAGGGGGTCTCTTTGACCCGGAAGCCCGCAGGGAAGAAATCGCTTCTCTCGAGGAGTCCATGACGGACCCGGATTTCTGGAACGACCAGGAGCGAGCCCAGAGGATAATCCGACGTAGAAATGTCCTCGAGGGCCCTTTGAATCAGTATGAGGAATACCGCACGCGAACCGAGGAAGCTCTCCTGATGGTAGAACTTTCCGAGGAGGAGGGCGACGACTCGGAGGCGGAGCGTCTCCGAGTCGAGGCGGAATCTTTGGCCGAGGCAGTCCGGGATTTCCGAATGATGGTATTACTTTCCGGTGAGTACGATTCAGAAGACGCCATCATGACCATAAATCCCGGAGCCGGCGGTTTGGACGCCCAGGATTGGGCGGAGATGTTACTGAAGATGTACGTCCGCTGGGCCGAGCATAACGGATACTCCCACGAACTGCTCGATTTGGTCCCCGGCGAGGAGGCCGGGATCAAGGAGGCATCCCTGGCGATCAAGGGCGAAAACGTCTATGGATTGCTCAAGGCGGAGCGAGGTGTACATCGGATCGTGCGCATTTCTCCCTTCGATAGTTCCGGGAGACGCCACACTTCCTTCGCATCGGTGGACATAATGCCGGATCTCCCCGACGATGATGACGACATCGAAATCCGCGACGAGGAATTGCGTGTCGATACCTATCGGGCCAGTGGTGCCGGTGGCCAGCACGTCAACAAGACGGACTCGGCGGTGAGGATAACTCACGAGCCGAGTGGTATCGTAGTCACCTGTCAAAACGAGCGTTCCCAGCACAAGAACCGGGCGGCGGCGATGAAGATCCTGCGCGCCAGACTTCGCCAGCGAAAAGAGGAAGAGAAGGCGAAGGAACTGGCCGAGATCCGGGGTGACAAGGTCGACATTACCTGGGGTAACCAGATCCGCAGCTACGTATTTCAGCCCTACACTCTCGTCAAAGACCACCGTACCGGTGTAGAAAAGGGTAACATCGATGCCGTGATGGACGGTGAGATCGACGAGTTCATCCGTGGTTATCTGGAGCGGCGCGCGGAAGAAGGTATGAAGGCTTCGGGGAGCGCCAGCTGATGTCTCCCCCCGAGGTCGATGTGTTGGGTTTTCCCCTCGCGGCGATGACCCTGGACGAGGCGACCCAATGTCTATTGACCTCGCTTCCGCGCGACGAACCTTCAGTGATCTTTACTCCCAACCCGGAGATGGTCGAACGGGCGATGCGGAATCCGGCACTGAAGGACGCCCTGCTTTCGGCCGATCTATTGATCGCTGATGGCATCGGAGTGGTGTGGGCTTCCCGCATTTTGGGGGATCCTCTACCGGGGTTGGTGCCGGGGATCGATCTCATGGAAGGGCTTCTCGCCGGCGGAGCGGAGTTGCAACTTCGCACGTTCTTGCTCGGAACCACCTCGGAGAGCGTCGAGTCGGCCGCCCGGAAGATACGCGAGGCATACCCGGGGCTTCGAGTTGCCGGATATCATCACGGATACTTCCCCGAGTCCGCTACCGGCCACATTGCGCGGCTGATCAGGGAAAGCGAACCTGACCTGGTTTTCGTGGGGATGGGCGTCCCCCGGGATCAGATGTTTCTCTCGCGGGCGAAACCCTCACTCCCGCCGGCTTTGTACCTCGGTGTCGGGGGAGCCATCGATATCCTGTCCGGGCGCGTGGCACGGGCTCCGGAAATCTTTCGAAAACTACGCCTGGAGTGGCTATACCGGCTCATCGGTTCGCCGGGTAGATGGCGCCGCCAGCTGGACTTGCCGCGGTTCGCGTGGAGAGTACTCAGAGCTCGGCTGGCGGGTAAAGCGAGTTTGCGCTAAAGTAGTGTCGGACCCGGTCGCAGGTTCGATCGGGATCATGCATATTCTCGGGAGGTGATGGGCTCGGTCGGAGAGATACCACCGGGCTTTCGAATGCGCATTTCCCCACAGTTGACTTCGGATCGATCAAGTTATCTTCAAGAAATGGCCCTACAACTTCGCTGTGACGTAATTGAATCTCTTACCCGGGCCGGTTCCGGCCATCCGGGCGGGAGCCTTTCCAGTGCCGACATCGTGGCCACTTTGTTTTTCGACGTCATGAAACTCGATTCCCAAGATCCCGGTATGGTCGACAGGGATCGCTTTATATTGGCAAAAGGTCACGCCGCACCGCTGCTTTATGCGGCCCTGGCAAACCTCGGCTATTTCCCCCGCGAAGAATTGCAGACCCTGCGTCAGCTGGGCAGTCGATTGCAGGGTCATCCGGACATGCTCAAAACGCCCGGCGTCGAGGCGAGCACGGGATCTTTGGGCCAGGGGCTATCCATAGCAGTCGGCCTCGCCCTGGGTGCCACCATAGATGGGGCCGATTGGGGTGTGTACGCCCTGCTCGGTGACGGCGAGATGCAGGAAGGCCAGGTTTGGGAGGCGGCCATGGCTGCCGCTCACTATCGCCTCGGCAATCTCGTGGCCGTGGTGGACAACAATGGACTGCAGATCGATGGCCGCATCGTGGACGTGATGTCCCCGGAGCCTTTGGCCGATAAGTGGCGCGCTTTCGGCTGGGAGGTATTCGAAATCGACGGGCATGATCTGGACCAGATTCACGATACGCTACGCTCCGCCCAGGCGAGCGCCGGACCGGCCGTAATAATCGCCCACACGACCAAGGGCAAAGGCGTCGACTTCATGGAGGATGAGGGATCCTGGCACGGAAAAGCACCTTCCGAGGATCAGTGCCGCCTGGCCCTGGAGCAGCTGAGGAGGCTGAAGTCCCATGAGTGAGTTGGTTGAGGCGACGAGGGATGCGTACGGACGTGCCCTGGTGAAATTGGGGGAAGAAAGGGACGATGTGGTAGTCCTCGACGCCGATTTGTCCGGGTCCACGCGAACGAAGAAGTTCGCCGAAAAATACCCGGATCGCTTTTTCAACGCCGGTGTCGCGGAGCAGAATCTCATCAATATGGCCGCGGGACTCGCCCTGGCCGGCAAGGTGCCTTTTGCCAGTACGTTTGCCATATTTGCGACCGGCAGGGCGTGGGAGCAGATACGCAACACCGTCGCCTATCCCCGTTTACCAGTGAGGATCGTGGCGACGCATGCCGGCCTAACCGTCGGAGAGGATGGTGCCTCTCACCAGGCGCTGGAAGATATTGCGCTCATGAGGGCGATCCCGGGCATGAAGGTTATCGTGCCCGCCGACGGAAAGGAAGCGGAAGCTGCAGTTCGGGCGACGGTTGACCTCGACGGACCCGTTTACGTCCGACTGGGCAGGGCCAAAGTCCCCACGGTCACCGACGGAAACTTCGAGCTGGGCCGGGGTACCACCCTTTCCAACGGAGATGAGGTAGCGATAATTGCCTCCGGTATCATGGTTTCCGCCGCCCTCGAGGCTTCCCGACGCCTCCGCGATCGAGGCGTGGGGTGTCGAGTAGTCAACATGTCCACGATAAAACCCCTCGATGAGGATCTCATAGTTCGGGCGGCAAGAGATTGCGGCGCCGTCGTGACGGCGGAAGAGCACAATATCCTCGGGGGCTTGGGAGGAGCCGTTGCAGAACTCCTCTCGGAGAGGTGTCCCGTTCCCGTGATCCGAGTGGGAGTACGGGATGTTTTCGGTCAGTCGGGCAGCCCCGACGAACTGCTGCAGTATTACGGCCTGATGCCGCAGGATATCGAGGCGGCCTGCCGCGAGGCGATGGAGCTTAGGGACTAAGTCTAAGTGGGCTCCGAAGGATACCTATTCGAGGAGGGTACTCGCCAACCGGGCGTTATCCTCCTCTTTTCTTTTCATCTTCTCGGCGCCCTCTCTTACCACGTCCTGAATCTCTTCGAGGCGGGGAAGTACGGAAGTTCGCAGCGCCTCTTCCAGCCGCTTTGGCGTGATAGTCTCTATGCTGCCGAGACAGGGGGCACCCAAATCCGAGAGGAACCCGTCGATTTTGGGGTCGTAGCTAAGTCCGACCGGTATCGATCCGGCGGCGGCGGCGAGGATGAGAGCGTGAAGCCGCATCCCGAGCACCAATTGCGCTCGACCCATCATTCCCAATACCAACTCCGGTTCCATGCCCGTGGTTCCCAAAACGCGTACTTCGTGCTCAGACATATCGGAGATGAGCTCCGCCAGGGGCAGGTCGCGCGATTCCTGCATGGCCAATAGTAATGGCACAAATCCCGCCGATCGCAGTACCTTCACCGCTCGTAGCCCGAGGTTTGCCGGCAACCGGGTGTCCTCGCCCCAGGGCCTCATCGATACTATCGCCAGGGGAGCCGAGTTTCGGTCCGGGAGAATCTCGTTAAGGATTCCGTCTACTTCCTCCCCGGCGGGCTGACTCAGTCCGAAGGCAGGATCTGCAGTGATCTTCGCTTCCTTCGGCCGATCACCCAATATCGCCTGCATCGTGCCGGCCGAGGCTCTGTCTCGCAGGGTGATGGCGGCCGCAGATCGAAGGGCCCCGATCGCCAGCCGACGACCTATGCCGGTGTGAAGGGGACCTATGCCGTTGGCATAGAGCATTATGGGCGTGCCCACGAGCCGGGCTCCGCAAATCACGGAGGTGTAATATATCAGGCTTCTGAGACTGGTTTCGTCCTGGAGCAAAGTACCACCCCCGCTTATCAGTAGGCGAGAATGCGTTAGACAGGACAGAACCTTGAGGGGTGAAAACCGTGGTAGTGACGACACTCGGTGCATGCGGGCGGTAGTGCGGGGGGCCGCAGAAAGCACGCATATGTCGACACCGGGTCTTTCGCGACGCAGCCCGCCGATTAATCCGCGCAGAAGTGCCTCATCTCCGGTATTGCCGAAACCGAAGTAACCGGAAACGGTTACTCTCGCGGGATTCCTGCCGCCGGCTATGATGCGTCGGTATATGTCCAGATGTTGGATGCGCATCGCCTCCAAAGAGAAGCGATGGCGTGCCCGCTCGGCCAAGGAGTTGCCGAGCGATCGTCTCAGCGAATTGGACTGGGCAAGCCTCTCCATATGATCGGCCAGTTCGTGGGGATTTCCAACTTCGGCCAGGTATCCGGTGTCTTCGTGGCGGATGAGTTCGGGAATTCCTCCCACGGGAGTGGCGATCGTGGCTACGCCGTGTAGCGCTCCTTCCAGTAAAACATAGGGGAAGCTTTCACTCTCGGACGGTAATACGTTGACGTCCAGTGAGGCCAAGGCGACGTTAGTATCGTCCAAATGACCGGTGAAATGCACCTTTTCTCCGATGCCCAGTTTCTCGCCGAGCTTCTCGAGACTCTGCCTCTGTTCCCCGTCACCAACCAGTACGTAGTGAGCGTTACATCCGTGTCGATCGGCGATCGCCGCAGCTTTGAGCAATACGTCGTGACGTTTGATGCGAGCCATCCTGCCCACCAGGCCGACGAGAATGGTATCCTGGGGAATTCCATATGCACGCCTGAAGGTTCGAATGTCCTCATCGCTAACGGCCGCTGCGTTTTCGAAATCGAGACCGTTGTACACGGTATGCACTCGTCCTCCGGGGAATCCCCGGTCTATCAGCATTCCCCGGAAATCTTCGGTTATTGCGAGATAGTGGTCGAAGCTGCGCAAACTCAACGCATTGAGGGTAGAATAAACTAGGTGCTTGTACAGATTCCCCTCGAAGTCTCTGCGATAGTCGCTGTGGATGGTGGTGACGAAGGGGACGTCCGGGACTCTCCGGCGCAGTAGGGCCCCGAGAAAGTTCGCCCGGGCTCCGTGGCAATGGATGAGATCCGGATCCATTTCCTCCACGATATCCCGTAATCGCCTCACCGCCGACAGATCGGTTCGCGATTTCTGTTCCGAAAGAATGACGGGCAATCCCATCTCCACGGCCTCGCGGTAGAAGGGACCATCCATAAGGCATACCAGTTTGACGTCGGTCTTTTGGGCCAGCGCCGATATGAGAGTGAGCACGTGGGTCTTGGCTCCTCCGGTATCGCCGCCGCTTATCAGATGAAGCGGTCGCAAAGGCGTATTCCTCCTCGGAGTCTCGCGAGACTCAAAGTAATTATATACCGCGAGGCTCTCCGGCGCGGCCCCGATGAGCAAATCGTCTTCTTTGGGCGCCAGAAGGGCCGAATTTGCGCTTCGCGATTAACACTTGCGTTACAACGACAAGGATTTCGAGCATCGAAAGAGAATTAGCGCTAAAGTGGGCTAGTTGTCGCGAATTGCCGCTCCCCCGCGTTTTGGAGGGTAGTCCGGGCGATGCGACCATTGTTTCGCAGGTGGTATACTCGTAGGGTCCCCGACCGGGGAACGCGGGGTATCCGCCGGATGGAGGCCCGATCATTGATAGTACTCAGTCACGTGAGCAAAGACTACGGTGACATCCAGGCTCTCGACGATGTGACCGTGAACATAACAAAGGGAGAATTCGTATTTCTCGTCGGTCCCAGTGGAGCGGGCAAGTCAACGTTGCTTCAACTGTTGTATCGGGAGGAGGTCCCCACCGGGGGAAGTGTGCTGGTGGATAATCTCAACGTTACGCGGTTGCCCCGCCGCCACATTCCCCTCCTGAGGCGCAAAATTGGTGTCGTATTTCAAGATTTCAAACTACTGAATTCGAAGACGGTTTACGAAAATGTGGCCTTCGTTCTCCAGGTTACCGGGGCGCCGACCAGTTTCATAAAGCGGAGAGTGCCGCAGGTATTGAACCTCGTCGGCCTGGCGGACAAGGTAAAGGCTTACCCGGAACAACTTTCGGGAGGAGAACAGCAACGAATATCCCTCGCGAGGGCGATAGCGAATTCGCCGAAGGTCATCCTGGCGGATGAGCCGACGGGCAATCTCGACCGGGACTCGTCCTGGAAGATCATGCGGCTCCTCGCGGAGTTCAACAAACGCGGAGCCACGGTATTGGTGGCCACCCACGATTGGCCCATCGTCGACGCCATGCAAAAGCGCGTGGTGGAGATCGAGGGCGGCAGGATAATCCGCGACGATGCTCAAGGGGGATATAGCCGTAGTGTTTCGTCTAATCGGGCGATCGGTCGTTGAAGGTTTCAAGAGCATATGGGCTCACGGGTTGATGAGCCTGGCTTCGGTGGGGACGGTGGCCGTATCTCTTTTGGTTCTGGCCGTCTTTTTGGTCGTCGCAGCCAACCTGTCTTACCTGGCGGACGTCCTGGAGGATCAGGTCGAGATAGTTGCCTACTGTAAACCCGATTTCGACCGGCGCTGGGAGGAGACTCTCCTGGAGAAGGTCGAAGCGGTACCCGGAGTTGGCGAGGTTGCTTTCGTCGATAGCGACGAGGCGCTGGATCGGCTCAAGGAGCAATTCGGGTCCCAGGCGGATCTGTTAAGTGCGGTGGAGGATGACAACCCCCTTCGAGACTCGCTGGAGATCACCGTCGCCGATCCCGGCCGGATTGAGCAGGTTGCCGAGGAAGTTGCCGCGATAGACAGCGTGGAGGATGTGGCGTATCAACAGGAGACCATTCAGCGCCTGTACTCCCTAACGGAGGGGCTTCGTACAGCCGGAGTCGGTCTCGTCTTCCTGCTGGCAGCCGCCACATTTCTGCTGATCAGCAATACCATCCGTCTCACCATCTATGCGAGACGGGAAGAGATCGAGGTAATGCGGCTGGTCGGAGCGTCCGCGGCTTTCATATGGGCACCTCTGGTGATGGAGGGGTTATTACTCGGTCTGATCGGTGCTGCGGTGGCCGGGGGAGTCGTATTCTGGGGATATGTGGACCTGATGGAATCGATCCACACGTCGCTACCGTTTCTGCCCCTCTTGGGCTCGCAGCCGCTTTTGGGGAACTTGATCCAGTTACTCGCCATTACCGGGGGATTGTTGGGAGTTTTGAGTAGTTGGTTTTCCGCTCGCCGCTACGTCAGACTTTAGAAGGAGGAGTATTCGTGCGTTCGTCACGCCATCTCGCCGAAGTTGAGGGTTTTTTCCGCCTCATCGCACTGGGCCTGGTTTTTGCTTTCGCCTTTTTCGTTGCGTCCGGGATGGCCTCTGGATCGACCGTCCACGCCTCCACCGACGAAATAAGGCGAGAGATCGAGGATCTCCGCAATCGATTGAATAGTATCCAGGGAGATATGGGTCAGTACGAACGGGACCTCGGTCAGATTCGCCAGCAGGAGGAAGGGGTTACCCGGGAACTGAGTCAGGCCCAGGTGGAGATGCAGCAGGTCGAAAGTCAATTGGACGAAGCCCTCGTGGCCTTGCAGCTGGCGGAATTGCAGGTTGACGAGGCGGAGATGGATTTGCGCGATGCCGAGGAGGAGCTCGCCTACCGCACGAATCTACTCAACGGCCGAGTGCGCGCCATGTACGAACTCGGCACGGTCAGCTATTTCGAAGTGCTCTTTTCCTCCAGCAGCTTCTCCGATTTCGTTCGCCGCTTCCAAACCCTCCAGCGTATCGTCAATCAGGATGTAAGCGTCCTGGAATCGGTGAGGGAACAAAAAGAAGAAGTGGAGTACCGAAGAGAGGTCTGGCTTTCGCAAAAGGAAGATGCCGCCACCTGGAAACAACGCGTCGCCGAGAAGCGAGAGGAGTTGGCAGTCGAAGTTGCCAGCTACGAGAACCGATTGGATAACCTCTCTTCGAGGGAACAGGAGTATCTGGATGCCCTAAATGAGATGGAACGCCGCTCGGAGCAAATCGCCCGCGATATCACCGAAAAGCAGGAAGAGCTCGCGCTGGCGGAGGGCACGCCATATCTGGTTTGGCCCCTAAATCAGGGGACGTTTTGGGTTTCCTCACCCTTCGGTCAGCGGTATCATCCCATACTCGGTCAATGGCGGATGCACTCGGGTATAGACCTCGCCGCGAGTACGGGTACACCGATAAAGTCGGCCGCCTCCGGCGTTGTCTTGGATGCCGGATGGATGGGCGGTTACGGTCTGTCGGTGATCGTGGCGCACACCTCCTCGGTGTCGACGCTGTACGCCCATGCGTCAACGTTGCGGGTAGAGTCCGGCCAACGGGTCAAAGAGGGCGATACCGTGGGCCTCGTCGGCTCTACCGGGATGTCCACCGGGCCACATTTGCATTTCGAAGTCCGCGTCGATGGGCAGGTCCAAGACCCCACCGAGTATCTTCCTTCGAGATGAACTGACTCCGACGATATGTCGGAGTCGGTGAGTCTTCTGGACTAGTGTGCAGTTAAGTCCGTGCCCACTCCCCTACCTAAACCTCCACATACCTGTGATAAAATGAATCCCACGTTACCGTTCGTTCGGACGGTCGAGCTGAATTCTGGAGGCGATGCACATCTTCAATAGAAAGCAAAACGGCAATCTGATAGTTGTCACACCGCTACAGGGGGTACTAATCCTTCTCGCTGTTGCCCTCACGGCGGCGGCATTGGTATTCGCGGTGACCGAGTCTGGCGTCCTCGAGGATACTTCCGTCGAGGATCCGTCCGTCGCGGCACCGGACGATGGGAGCGAAAACCCGGTCTTAGAAGCCGAAAACTACGACGAGTTTTTGCGTGCCCTGGATTTGATCCTGCAGGATTACGTGGATGAAGAGGATGTCACGCCCGAGCGTCTTATCCAGGGTGCCATCAAGGGTATGATCGAGGGTGTGGGGGATCCCTACTCGACCTATTTCGATGCTTCCGCCCTGGAAGATCTTCGAATGCAAACCCTGGAGGGAGAATACTCCGGGATCGGCGTATCGGTGATCGACATGGAGGGATACGTTACCGTCCTGGTCCCCTTTTCCAATACCCCCGCTTCCGCTACATCTCCCGAGGGAGTCGAGGATGATGACGAGGAGACAGGTCTGCGTTCCGGTGATCGCATCATTTCGGTCGACGGAGTCGACACCGTAGGCATGTCGACCGAGCACGTGGCGGAATTGATACGCGGACCGGCGGGTGAAACCGTCGAGGTTATCGTGGAAAGGCCCCGGGATGGCGGGCATAGGGAGCTCACCTTCGTCATCGAACGGGAGGAAATAGAGATCCCCACGGTGGATTCGAAGGTTTTGGAAGACGACGTCGGCCTCCTGTCCATAACGCAATTCACCGCCCATACCCCGCAACAGGTCGAGACGCATCTCGAAGAGTTGAAATCCGAAGGGATATCGGGCTTGATCCTGGATCTTCGCAGCAACCCGGGTGGAACGTTGGACGAGTCACTCGAGGTGGCGGATCAACTGCTTCCTCCCGGACCCGTCGTCACCACCGTAGATCGCGAAGGGAAGGAAGAGACCCTTTCCGTCGACGACCCGGGGTGGGATCTCCCGATCGTCGTTCTCGTGGATAACTACAGTGCCAGTGCGTCCGAGATTCTGGCCGGTGCGCTGAGAGATCGTTTGGATGCCCCCCTGATCGGGGAACGAACCTTCGGTAAGGGTTCCGTGCAGCGCGTCTACTACTTGGACCCCGACCGGACCACCGGAATGAAGATAACGACGCAACGTTACCTCACGCCTTCCGGTTACAGCATCGAAGAAGAGGAAGGGCTGGTGCCCGATCACGAGGTACCGTGGTCCGAGGGCGACGTAATGGGTGAATTTGACTCCGATCCGCAGCTGCAGAAGGCGCTCGAGGTAATGAGGGATCTGCTCGAAGATTAGTCGAGCAACTCAGTGATTTCCGGGAGGTCACGAAGACGTTGGACCTCACTTTGATCGGCGAATTGTTGGGGCACATCGTGAAAAGTGTTCCCCTGGTAATCATCCCGACGGATATCGGGGGCGTGTTGTTTTGGGCAGTGATGTTGCTGGTGTGGAGTCAGTATCGTCGTCTCGCTACGATGGAACGACGCATCCACGGCTTCGTCAGTAACGATCCCTGGGCCAACACGGCAACGGCCCTCTTTTTCGGGCTCGGCGCGGGAATCCTGGGTAGCCTCCTGATGGTGAGCATCGGAGTTGCCCTCTCGTACGAGGATATAATGTACTTGTGGCCCGTCGCCCTCATGCTCCTTTTGATCAACCCTCGTTATCTGTGTTTCTCCTATGCGGGTGGCCTGGTTTCGGTGGTGTATCTGATCACCGGATGGCCCGGTGGGATGAATCCCGTGGCGATCATGGGCCTGGTGGCGTTACTGCACTTCATGGAGGGGCTCTTGGTGGCGGTGAGCGGCCACCGCGTCGCTACGGCCGTTTACCTTCATCGCAAGCGCTTCGGGACCGTCGGAGCCTATCTGGTACAACGGTTTTGGCCCATCCCGATTATGATAGTGTTCCTTTTGCAGGTGCCGCCCGACGCCATAGCTTCCGGATTTAGCATGCCCGATTGGTGGCCACTGATCGATTCGGCCCGCTCCTCGCCGGGAGAATGGGCTTACGTGATGACTCCGGTGGTGGCCGCTTTGGGATACTCCGATGTTGCCATCACCGAGATGCCCGCGATTCGAGCCCGCCGTACCGCGGTACTGCTTACGCTTTTCAGTATCGTGCTGTTGGGGCTGTGCCTGCTCGCGACGCAAAATCCCGCGTGGGTTTGGCTTGCGGTCCTCTTCGGACCTTTGGGGCACGAGTTGATGATAAAGGTGGGTGGTGGCCGAGAGCACAGCGGAAAGCCCCGGTTCGTATCGGGAGCGAACGGAGTCGTGATCTTGGATGTCGTGCCCGGTGAACCCGGTCAAAAGATGGGACTCGGCCGTGGAGACAGAATCCTATCGGTGAACGATCGAGCGGTGACCTCCCGCGCGGAACTGGAAGAAGCGGTCATCTTCGCCGGCTGGTATCTCGAACTCGAGGTTTGTGCTACCGAAGGGGAGAGGCGCACCCTCGAGTCCAATCGCCATCCACCGGGACGTCCGCTGGGTGTGATCACCGCCCCCGAACCCGGAGACAGGCCGCAGGTGAATCTCGGAGGCGACGGCATATTGATGCGATATCTGAAACGCGTTGCGACTCACTTTCGACGACGGGGGCGCCCTTGAACGAACGCATGTTCGAGTGGTATGTTTTTTGGGCGGATCCATGGGAGGATTGAACGCTCTTGGCGGAATTTCATCTCGTATCACAATACAGCCCCCGGGGAGATCAACCTGCGGCAATAGAGGAAATGACGGACGGGCTAAAAGCCGGTGCTTCCGACGTAACTCTATTGGGTGTGACCGGCTCCGGGAAGACGTACAGTGTGGCCAACGTAGTCGAAAGACTGGGAAAACCCACGTTGGTGATAGCGCACAACAAGACCCTCGCCGCCCAGCTTTGCAGCGAGTTCCGGGACTTTTTTCCCGAAAACGCTGTGGAGTATTTCGTAAGCTACTACGATTACTACCAACCGGAGGCGTACATTCCCCAGACCGACACGTACATCGAAAAGGACGCCACTATCAACGACGAGATCGATAAGTTGCGCCACTCGGCGACCAGCGCTCTGCTGGAGCGACGAGACGTGATAGTGGTGGCTTCGGTATCCTGTATTTACGGTCTCGGTTCTCCGGAGGATTACAGGAATTTGGTGGTATCTCTGCGACGAGGCGCGCGTCGGGATAGAGATGAGATCATTCGATCGTTGGTGGGCATACAATACTCCCGAAACGACATAGATTTTTCCCGGGGGACCTTCCGGGTCCGAGGAGACATCGTCGAAGTGTTTCCCGCCTCCTCGGGGGAGAAAGCCATACGGGTGGAGCTCTTCGGGGACGAGATAGAGAGAATAAGTGAAGTCGACACGATTACCGGGGAAGTGCTTGGTTACCGGGAACACGTCGCCATATATCCGGCCACTCACTACATCACCGAGCGAGAGAAGATGCAGCGGGCCGTCCACAATATCGAGGAGGAACTGGAGTCCAGGTTGAGAGATCTGCGCGACGAGGACAGGCTCCTCGAGGCGCAGAGGCTGGAGCAGAGAACACGCTACGATCTCGCCATGCTGCGCGAAGTGGGATATTGCACCGGCATAGAAAACTACTCTCGCCACCTCACCGGCAGGGCGCCCGGGGAACCGCCATTTACCTTGTTGGACTATTTCCCGGAGGATTTCCTGTGCGTAATAGATGAATCTCATCGGACCGTCCCCCAAATCGGTGGGATGTACGCGGGGGACCGTTCTCGCAAGGAATCGCTGGTTAGGCACGGATTCCGGTTACCCTCGGCCTTCGATAACCGGCCACTGACGTTCGATGAGTTCGAAAAGCACGTCGGCCAGACCCTCTACGTTTCCGCGACTCCGAGGCCGTACGAGTTGGAACGCAGTTCCCACGTGGTGGAACAAATCGTCAGACCTACCGGCCTGGTGGATCCCGAAATCGAAGTGAGGCCCATAGAGGGGCAGATAGACGATCTGGTCGGAGAGTTGAAGGATAGGATAGCACGCGAGCACCGGGTCCTGATAACGACCCTCACGAAGCGTATGGCCGAAGAATTGACGGATTACCTCGGAGATTTGAACTTCAGGGTGCGATATTTGCACTCCGAAATAGACACGTTGGAACGCATGCAGATAATACGTGATCTGCGCTTGGGAGAATTCGACGTACTGGTGGGTATCAACCTCCTGCGCGAGGGTTTGGATCTACCGGAGGTATCCATGGTGATTATCCTCGATGCGGATAAGGAAGGTTTTCTTAGATCGGAACCTTCACTGATACAGACCATAGGCAGGGCCGCTCGTCATGTTGACGGCAAGGTTATAATGTATGCAGATCGAATTACCGCATCCATGCAGAAAGCGATAGAAGAAACCTATCGGCGTCGCCGCATCCAGGAAGAGTTCAACCGAGAACACGGGATCGTCCCCGAATCCATCCGGAAGTCGGTACCGGATGTCATCGAGGCCACGAAGGTAGTCCCCGGAAGCTCGGGAATCGGCGTCAAGAGACTCTCGGATGTCAGGGACAAGGATGTACCGGATCTCATCGATCGTTTGGAACGCGAGATGCGGGAGGCGGCACGCGAACTGGAATTCGAACGCGCGGCCATTTTGCGCGATATGATAATGGAATTGGAAGATCGACGGGGTAAAAGGAAGAGTACCGGCTGATTTGGCCTTGACGAATTGGAGGTGGCCACCGAGTGGCCAAGAATAGCATCGAAATCCGTGGCGCCCGGCAACACAATCTCAAGAATATAGACCTTTCCATTCCCCGGGATCGACTGGTGGTCGTCACCGGCATATCGGGAAGTGGGAAGAGCTCTTTGGCCTTCGATACCATATATGCGGAAGGCCAGCGGCGATACGTCGAATCGCTTTCGGCGTACGCGCGCCAGTTTCTCGGGCAGATGGACAAACCCGATGTGGAGCACATCGAGGGGCTGTCCCCCGCGATATCAATAGATCAAAAGACCACGAGCCACAATCCTCGTTCCACGGTCGGTACCGTGACCGAAATCCACGATTACCTGCGGCTTTTGTTCGGCCGCGTCGGTCACCCGCACTGTCCTCACTGTGGAATTCCCATAGCGAGTCAGACCATCGATCAGATGGTGGATCGGGTGATGGAATTGCCGGAGGATACCCGGTTCCAATTGCTGGCCCCGGTGGTTCGGGGCAGGAAGGGTGAACACGAGAAGGTTCTCGAGGACATATCGAAGGCCGGTTTCGTCCGGGTGCGCATCGACGGCGAGGTATATGCTCTCGAAGAGGTGCCGTCGTTGGACAAGAACCGACGTCACGATGCGGAAATTGTCGTGGACCGGCTCGTCATGCGAGACGACCTGAAGAAGCGACTCGCCGATTCCCTGGCCACCGCTCTTTCCTGGGGGGGCGGAATCGCCATAGTCGACGTTATAGATGGCGAAGAGATGGTTTTGAGCGAGCATTTGGCCTGCCCCAGGTGCGGGTTTAGCCTGGAAGAGCTGTCGCCGCGTATGTTTTCTTTCAACAGTCCCTACGGAGCCTGCCCGGCGTGTGATGGTCTCGGCCACCACCTCGTAGTCGATCCCGAACTCGTCATTCCGGACCCCGAGATGACGATCGAGGAAGGGGCGATAGCGCCGTGGAGCACCGGGGAGTATTATCCTCAGCTGTTGGCGGCCGCCTGCGAGCACTGGAATATCCCCGTGGATGTACCCGTCGAGGAGCTGGATCCGGATAAGCTGCGCATCCTGCTCGAAGGTGGCGGGGCGGAACGGATGGAATTCGTTTACCGGAACCGTTACGGTCGCGAACGACGACGTCGCCGGACCTTCGAAGGCGTCTTGGCCAATCTCGAAAGGCGACACGGCCGGTCGTCTTCGCAAGGAGCCCGTCGTCGCATCGAGGAGTACATGTCGAGTCGTGCCTGCTCGTCGTGTGGCGGGGCCCGATTGCGACCCGAATCACTGGCGGTAACCGTCGACGGATTGAACCTCGCCGAGATATCCGAAATGTCGATCGAGGAAGCATATCGATTCTTCGTGGATCTCTCCCTGGAGGGCCAGGAGGCGGTGATCGCGCACCCGATTCTGTTGGAAGTCAAAAAGAGATTGCGCTTTCTCATCGATGTCGGCCTGCCCTATTTATCCCTGGCGCGCTCTGCCACCACGCTGGCCGGCGGGGAATCGCAGAGAATTCGCCTCGCGACACAGATAGGCTCCGGATTGGTGGGGGTTTTGTATATCCTCGACGAACCCAGCGTGGGCCTCCATCAAAGAGACAATCGGCGTTTGCTGAATACGCTGGAGAACCTGCGCGACCTGGGTAACACGCTGATAGTCGTGGAACACGATGAAGAGACCATTCGTCGGGCAGATCACGTCATAGACATCGGACCGGGCGCCGGAGAGCACGGAGGCGAGATCGTGGCCCAGGGTACTCCCGCAGAGATCATGGCCTCCGAGGAATCCGTTACGGGGCGATTTTTGACTGGCGTCGAGAACATCCGGGTTCCGAAGGTTCGCCGTCGGCCGACCGACGAGTGGCTGGTGGTACAAGGAGCGCGGGAACACAATCTTCGCGACATAGATGTTCCCATACCTCTGGGACTTTTCGTCGGGGTCACGGGGGTATCCGGATCGGGCAAGAGCACTCTGGTACACGACATTCTATATAGGAGGCTCGCTCGAGATCTCAACCGCGCCCATCGTCCGTCCGGCGATCACGACGGGATATCGGGCCTGGAGTATCTCAGTAAAGTGGTGGAGATCGATCAGTCACCGATCGGGCGGACACCGAGATCCAATCCCGCTACCTACACGGGTACCTTCGACTATATACGCGAGATCTTCGCCAAGACGCCCGAGGCTCGGATTAGGGGGTTCGATAAGGGTCGATTTAGTTTCAACCTCAAAGGTGGGCGTTGCGAGGCGTGTTCCGGGCAGGGAATCGTCCGAATCGAGATGCATTTCCTCCCCGACCTTTATGTGCCCTGTGAAGTGTGTGGAGGGAAGAGATACAATCGCGAAACCCTCGAGGTGAAATACAAGGGGAAGACTATCGCGGACGTGCTGGATATGACCGTGGATGAGGCGTACAAACTGTTTTCCGACATACCTTCCATCGCGCACCACTTGAAGACCCTGCAGGACGTGGGTTTGGGCTACATTCGCCTGGGCCAGCCGGCGACCACCCTTTCGGGAGGAGAGGCACAGAGGATAAAACTGGCCTCGGAATTGTCGCGCCGATCCAATGGAGATACCATTTATCTCCTGGACGAACCGACGACCGGTCTGCATTCCGCGGACATTCGCCAGTTGTTGGCAGTGCTTCAGCGCCTGGTCAGCGATGGCGCTACGGTAGTGATAATCGAGCATAACCTCGATGTCATCAAGTCGGTGGATTATGTGATAGATCTCGGCCCCGAAGGGGGTGAGGGCGGTGGCACCATAGTCGCCGCCGGGACGCCCGAAGAAGTGGCGTGCGAAGAATCCTCCTACACGGGGAAATACTTGCGAGAAGTTCTGGATCAGAAATCGGATGCGAACTCCAGGGCCGTCGGCGCCGGAGGCTGATATTCGTGAGCGAAGATGGGCGAAGGGAATATCTCAAAGTTAAGGCCGGTGAGCTCCCCGATTCCGCCGGAGTCTATATGTTTCGCGACCGAAATGGGGAAATTCTCTATGTCGGCAAGGCGCGTTCTCTTAGGAATAGAGTCCGTTCCTACTTCACCTCGGCCTCGGGCTTGAATACTCGAACCATGAAGATGTTGGATGAAGCCTGGGACATCGAGGTCATCGTTACCGATTCCGAGGTTGAGGCCCTCATCTTCGAGGCCGATCTGATAAAGCGCCACAGGCCTCGGTATAACGTTAGACTTCGCGATGATAAGCAATACCCGTACATCGTCGTCACCACCGGTGACGAATTTCCGAGGGTGGGCGTGGCGCGACGGGTGGAACGGGACGAACACCGCTATTTCGGTCCCTTCACAAATACGGCTCTCCTGCGCCGGGCGCTGGAAATGCTCAGGAAGGTTTTCCCCTATCGCACGTGTAGCGATTACCGCATGACGCACAGGGATAGACCCTGTCTTCACTACTATGTGGGACGTTGTTGCGGACCCTGCACGGGTGAGGTGGATCCCGAGGAGTACGCCGATGTAATCGACGGTCTGCTGGGATTCCTCGGAGGGCGTTCCCGGGAGTTGACCCGCGAACTGGAGTCCAAGATGCGCGCGGCGGCGGAAGAATTGGATTTCGAAAGAGCAGCCAGGCTCCGGGACCAGCTCGAGGCCTTACGAACCTTCCGCCGGCAACAATCGGATCTCTCGGCCCCATCCGCCGAGGATATGGATATCTTGGGTGTGGCGCGCCAAGAAGAAAAGGCAGCGGTGGCCTTTCTTTTCATGAGGGAAGGTCGCGTTGTGGGTAGCGACGGCTTCGTTCTGAATTCCCCGGAGGAGACCGAAGATGGCGTTCTCATCGGTGATACGCTGACCGAGTATTATTCGCACGCTTTACTCATACCGCGACGCATATTGGTTCCCTCGCTGCCATCCGACTCCGAGGAACTCGAGAAATGGTTGAGTGAGAATAGAGGTTACCGGGTCTTCTTGCATCGCCCCGAGCGCGGTGAGAAGCGACGCCTGGTATCTTTGGCCAATCGCAACGCGCAGTTGATGCTCGAAGAGGAAGAGGGAGACTCGGCGAATTCGCGGCGAGCCCTCGCGGAACTGGCCGAAGCGCTGCACATATCCGAGCCCCCTTCCCGGATCGAATGCTATGACATCTCCAACATTTCCGGTACGTCCGCGGTGGGCTCAATGGTAGTGTTCGAGGATGGTTATCCGGCACCATACTCGTATCGCCGCTTCAAGATCAGGGGCGTAGAGGGAATCGACGATTATGCTATGATGAGCGAAGTGCTCACCAGACGCGCCCGTCGCCTGCAGCGCGCCGAAGAGGGAGCCATGAGCGTATCCGACACCTCCTTCGCGACGATGCCCGATCTCATCCTAATCGACGGGGGGCCGGGCCACGTTTCGGCTGCCCGCGCCGCTCTTTGCGATACCCCCCTCCAGGGGATTCCCCTGGCCGGCATCGCGAAGCGAGAGGAGATCCTGTATCTGCCAGACGAGGATGAACCGCTGCGCCTTCAACGCAATTCCGACGGGCTCAAATTGGTTCAAAGAGTGCGTGACGAGGCTCATCGTTTCGCGGTGGATTATCATCGGCAGCTTCGCAGCAAGGGTGGATTTCGGTCCATCCTCGAGGACGTACCGGGTATCGGGCCCAAACGCCGTAACGCCCTTTTGGGCCATTTTGATTCCATCGAGGCCATGGCTGCCGCCTCGGAGGAAGAATTGGCCGATGTTCCGGGGATGACCAGGAGGGCGGCGAGGTCCGTCAAACGTTATCTGGTGGAACGATCGGAGCGATGAAATGCGGCATAGATCGCCGAGGATGCGCATCGGCCGGTCCGGGTAGACCCTTCGCCTCGGTTTCTTACGAAGAGCTACGGACGGCGCCCGGGAATATGCGACGCGAAATGACCTCCGGCCATGATGGATGGGAGCGGATGCTCACCCATGCCGGCAGGGGATGTCCCGACGTTCATCTGCCGCGCACCTCCCTGAAATCACCGGGAGCTGCGCTCGGGGAAGGAAGTCTCGGGTACGAGACGAATATACTCTTGTGAACTCGGGTTCTAGGAGGCTATGAACGTGGATCAAGGGCAGAGATTGCGGCGTTCCAAGAAGGAAAGAATTCTGGCCGGTGTGTGTGGGGGTGTCGCGGAGTATTTCTCCATCGATCCGGTCCTCGTACGATTGCTTTGGGCGGCCTTCGCCCTGCTCGAGGGTGCCGGTATACTTCTGTACATCGTTGCCTGGATCATTATGCCCGAAGGAGAGGGCTGAGCTTGCTAAAGAGATTCTTACTCAATGCGGTCGTTTTGGTGATCCTCGAGTGGCTTCTGCCAGGCATCGAGGCACCGGGAGGATCCGCAGGCATTTTACTGGCGGCTGCGGTTTTGGGTGTAGTAAACGCCATCATACGGCCCCTGCTGCTCTTCGTTACCCTTCCGCTGAACGTCCTGACGTTGGGGTTTCTTACCCTCGTCATCAACGCTCTAATGATGCAGCTCACCGCTGCTGTCGTACCCAACTTTGTCGTACACGGTTTTTGGTGGGCTCTCCTGGCCGCCACCCTATTCAGCGTGATGAGTGTACTTTTCTCGCTGGCACTGGAATGAAGGGTTAGAATCCTCTTGCATGTTCTCGTGGCTCCCGACAGTTACAAGGGCACTCTATCCGCCAAAACGGCCGCCCGGATTATCGAGCGCGCTCTGCTGGCGACGCTCGCGGGTGTGACGGTTGCGTCGGTGCCGCTGGGCGATGGAGGCGACGGCACCATAGGGGCCCTGGGAGCCGCCATGGATGCCCGCTGGATGTGCACGGAGGTGACCGGGCCGCTGGGTAGACCCACATCGGCCGCCTTTGCGCTTCTTCGCGACGACAGAGCGCTGGTGGAGATGGCCCAGGCGTCGGGCATAATGCTGGTACCTCCAAAGTATCGCAATCCGTTTCATACGAGCAGTTTCGGCACCGGCGAATTGCTCATCGCGGCTTACGGTCATTCGCGAGATTTGATTATGGGAATCGGTGGGAGCGCTACGGTCGACGGGGGCGTCGGGATGGCGCGAGCGTTGGGCGCACATTTTTGGGATGCCTCCGGTAGAGAGATCGTCGGTGGTCCGAGGGAATTTCGCCGGATTGTTGGCGTCGATTTCGGTGACTACGCCCGTCGCTGGCGCGAAGGGATGTCGCTTGGGATCATGTCCGACGTCAATAATCCCCTCGTGGGACCGCGGGGCGCGGCGGCCGTTTTCGGACC
>JAWODQ010000055.1:0-6561 GCA_046483165.1 Bacillota bacterium
GAGCTGGCGATGAAATCGATGGAGGAGGCCGGAGCCCAGATCCCCGAGGTCTTGAAGAATCCGGCGCCGGCCGCCCGTTTCCTGGCCTTCGGCGGCAGTGGTTTGGAATTGGAACTTCGGGTATGGACGGTGAAACGGTTACATACCCGGGGTCGGCTGATCAGTGATATCAATTGTGCCATCTACCGTAAGTTTGCCGAAAACGACATCTCGATACCGTTTCCCCAAAGAGATATTCACGTAAAGTCGTGGCCCGATCCCGGGGACTCATTCCTCCAATCGGATCCAAATACCCCCGATGATGCCGGCGACGATGTTATAGACTAGGGCGGTCAGTGCCGCCATCATGCCCGCCAGTACTCCGGCCAGCAGGCCTCCCAAAAGCCCCGCCGTGGGACCTCCCAGGGGAAAGCCGCCCCGCGTGCTCGCTATCAGGCCTCCCAAGAGCCCCAACACCATGCCTATCAGGGCATACGCGGCGGCGATCACCTTGAAGACTGAACCGGGAGATATACGCCTAATTTCCATATTCAACACCCCCAAGAATTGATCTTCACGACCCAATCCTACCGTTTATCTCGATCTCGGGCGATACCCCTTGTGAATGAAGACCGCGCCGTCTAGCATAGATTTTGGGACGAATACCGGCGCGAAATGAGTCAGTAGTCCACGGAACGGAGGAGGTCGCTCGTGAGGACTGCAATGATCTCCATGATGGTGCTATTGGTGGCCTTAGTCTCGGTTGGCTGCGGCGATTCCCTCATGGCGGATCACGAGGAGTTTCGAAATATTGAACCCGGCGAGGCCGACACGGTACGGGGCGAAATAGATCTCGGGGTGGGACAGCTTTGGCTCGTGGGTGGTGGGAGCTCGCTTTTGGATGCGCGTTTTCTTTACAGTGAGGACTCGATGAGGCCCGAACTGAGCTACGATGTCTCGGGAAGCGTGGGTAACTTGAATTTGTCGCAACCGCGGGTCAATAGCCTCCGGGGGTTCACGAACGTAACCTATCAGTGGGATCTGCGCCTGGGATCGGACATTACTTTCGAATCGGTCGATGTCGAGATGGGTGTTGGAACGGCGGACCTCTATTTCGGGGGCGTCGATGTGGAGACTTTGGACGTGCATCTCGGTGTAGGGGACATGAAAGTCGACCTAACCGGTCCGAGAGCCCGCGATTTGAAGGCCTCCGTCGAGGGAGGCGTGGGGCGCTGTGTCCTCACCGTGCCCGAGGACGTGGGCGTGAGAGTGGAAGTGGAGCGAGGAGTGAGTCATCTCGAGGTGGAGGGGTTGCGGCGTGGCGACGGATTCTATTTCAATGACGCCTACGGAGAGACCGATGTCGAGATGAGGATCTCCGTGAGCCTGGGAGTCGGCCAGATAGTCGTCCGGTCGGGACGATAGATCGCATCCCGACCGGACGAATCCCCGGCTCAACGGACTCCGCCGCCTCCCCCTCCGGAGAAACCGCCTCCTCCTCCGCCCGAGAAGCCGCCGCCTCCCCCGGAACCCGAGGATACCGGCGACATCGCACTCTTTATCGAGGTCTGCAGGCTATGAGTCAGGTTCGTGAGGCTACCGGAAAGGCCCGATACTCCGGCGGAGGCCCCGCGTGCCGACGAGAGATATAGCCAACCGGCTCCGAATTGGTGACTGCCTTCCTGCAGATCGGGGAATACCGTCTCCAGCTGCCGCAACACCTCTTTGGCCACTCCCAGGGTGACGGCGTACACCAGGTAGTGTTCCCAAATGATAAGTGAGGGTACGGTGCGACGCTCCATCTCCGAGAAGTGGGCGAGGAATCTCCGGAATGCTCGCCAGCGGACGAAATCCTCCACGCCTCTCTTCGAGCGCCTTCTCAGCATGGCCCCTCCCAGTATCGGGAAAATCCCCCCGGCTATGCTTCCGAATCCCACTATCGGGTAGCCGAATATGGCGATGGCAACCCCGGAAACGACGGCGACGGTCCCGACCACTATCTCCAGCACCTGAGCTCGCTTGGTGTCCGCGTCGAAGAAACCGAGGACGTCACCTCGGGCCGACAAATCAGCCATCCAGCTTTTCCAAAACTTCGCAGCCCGCTGCTTGTTCCCCTCGATGTATTCCTTTAGATCGGCGAAGCCAATTTCATCTCCGCCGTCGGCAGCGAGGCGGAAGAGGAAGTCCAAGACCGAGCGCTCGTGATCCTTGAGCTCGTCGTCTCCCGACGAGCGCACGGCCCGAAAATCATCCGTCGTCGTGGTCCACAAGAAGTTACGTCTGGTGCGCTCATATTCTTCCAATCTTAGCCATCCTCGTCGCGCCAGGTCCATGATTGTCGCGGTGAAATCGTCGGTATTGGGGGTACCGAAGCGCCAGAGTACCCCGAGCTCCGCCGGGGAGTAGTCGGCCGGCAGCTCCCGGTAATAATCGCCGGAGAAATCGGGTCTGAACTCCTTGCCGTACTTCCACCAGAAATAGAGTGCCAACACCGCGCCACCCACCGCCAGGAGGGGTGCGAGAAACCACTGCAGTCGATCGGCCCAGCGTGCCCGATTGGCTTCGCCGGCCCACTGCCGTTCCTCTGCGAGGATTTCCGGGAGCTCTTCGCGGTCCGTCCGCACCGTGGCCGCCGGTACGGCGTCGGGCGGGAAGGTAACCCGACCCTCTAGGAAAGTGTTGGCCGGCAGTGGTTGCACCTCCCAGAGGATGCGCCCATCGTCGGTTATTTCGACCTCTCCGTGAAGCGGGCCGTGTCCCCAGGCGCGAATGCTATCTCGAGGTACGTCACCGGGAAGAATTAGCGTTACCGTGGCCCGCTTCACCGGCATATCCCACTCGTCACCGATGAACTGGTGGTAAATCTCGGCGACGTCTCGGTGAACTCTCACGGCGTTAGCGATGGAATAATCCACCGAAAAGGTTCGGGATTCGTCCCGGGCTTCGAAACTCCAGTCGATGTAAAGAGAATCTCCCTCGCGCCGGGTGAAGAACGTACCGGCGGGGCCGGGGGAGTCGCCGGGATTCTCTCGATACTCCCGATCTCCCTCTCTAACCTGCACCGCTTCCACTCGCGTCGGATCGGGCTCGCGAATCCACATGTACATACCACTGAAAGAGCCGTCGAAGCTAACCGTCCTGTTCTCGGTCACTACCAGTGAGCCGTCTTCGGTCAGGCGGGCCTCGATGTCCACCGCGGGAAAACTGTGAGAGCGAGCCGCGACCCGCCCCGGAGCCGCCACGAGAAGAATCAGGATCACGAGACCAGCGATGATGGCGGGGTTTGCCCGCCCGAGGATTCGCGCGATGCGACTGCCCATGTTCACTAGAATTCTACCTCTACCGGTTCCCGAGTGGCTTCTTCGATCTCGAAATAGGGGCGTGCACTAAATCCGAACATTCCCGCCACGATATTCGCGGGGAACACCTGGGTCTTCACGTTGAATCTTTGTACCGTGTCGTTGTAGAAACTTCGGGCGAAGGCGATCTTGCTTTCGGTGTCGCTCAATTCCGACTGCAACATCTGGAAGTTAGTGTCGGCTTTGAGCTCCGGGTAGTTTTCCACCACGGCAAACAGAGAGCGTAGAGCCGAGCTCAAAGCATTTTCGGCTCCCGCCTGTTCGTCCACCGAACCCGCCGCTATGGCGCGGCTTCGCGCCTCCGTTATATTCTCGAAGGTCTCTCGTTCGTGGCTGGCGTAGCCCTTCACGGTGTTCACCAGGTTGGGGATCAAATCGTACCTGCGTCTAAGCTGTACGTCCACCTGAGACCAGGCGTTGTTTACCCTCTGGCGGAGGGTGATGAGGCCGTTGTAGGTCATCGCCACGTAGATCCCGATGAGCAATAGCAGGCCCAATAAAGCGTATACCATGTGCTATCAACTTCCTTTCGGCGCGCGATTCCGCGCTTCGGGCACCGCATCCGCGCGGCGCCCGATGGCTCTAACTAACCGGGGAAGTAAGCCGTGGCGGCGATCTCCACCAGGGCCCCGTGATGAAGCTCTCCCGAAGGTACGACGGCTCGAGCCGGAGGTGTGCTCACGTCGGCGAGAAACTCCCGATATTCCGCATTGACTTCGTCCCAGATGGCGATGTCGGATACGTAGACGGTAACGGAGACCAGATGATCCAACCTGGCTCCTGCCTCCTCGAGTACGGCCTCAATGTTGCCCAGGGCCCGACGAGTCTGTTCCGCCGGGGATTCCCCCACCAGGTTACCGTCGGTATCCATGGGCAGCTGTCCGGAAAGGAAGATGAAGGGACCGGCGGCCACGGCCTGTGAGTAGAATCCACCCGGAGGTGGCGCATCGTTAGATCGTATAGATCTTTTCACATTCGAAACCTCCCAAAAGGATTTTGAACCCGTTAAGATAATTCCATGACGTGTACGTATTTCCTTTGTGAGAGCCTGGGGAATTGGCCCCTTTCCCCAAAAAATGGGGAAAGGGCACCCGCCACGTTTGGCGATACCGGGCCTCACGCCTTTAGTTGGGAGAGATCGATCCGATGCAATCCGACGCCGGGGCGGTCCCGGAGATCAAACCGCTGATACCGAGGGATCTGGCCGTGCGAGCCCGCAACCTACTGGTTGCAGCCCACGCGTTACAGCACGTCATCTCCACTTCCCTGCCGCCGCTTCTGATCTTCATCAGACAAGACCTCGGTTTGAGCGGCGTGGAATTGGGCTTCATCGTGGCCGCCGCCAACGTATCCTCAAGCCTGTTCCAGTATCCCGCCGGTATTCTCACGGACAAATTCGGGCCCAAGAGGATCCTCCTGGTGGGATATTGCCTCACTTTGTCCGGCATTTTCCTCCTTTCCCGCGCCTCATCCATGCCAGCCTTCATCCTCGCGCAGATGGTCTATGGCATGGGAAACTCGACTTTTCATCCCGCCAGCTTCGCCGACGTCGGGAGGGCCATGGAGGGCCGCGGAGTCGGTATGGGTATGGCTATGCACAACATCGGCGGGAACGTGGGAACGGCCGCCGGGTATTCCATCTCCGCCCTGCTCGCCACGGCGCTGGGCTGGCGCAATGCGCTGGTGACCCTGGTCGGAGCCGGAGTGATCCTGGTGATCCTGTTCGCCGTATACTACCCGGACCTCTGGCACATCATGGGGCAGATCAAGGCCGAGAAGATGCGGGAAAGGGAGGCGAATGGAGAAGGGTCCGAGGAAGTCGGCGCTCCGATGGAGCCCCTGACCTGGCGAGATTGGATCCCGGCCTACGTGGTGGCCATCGCAGCCCTCCTTTCGGGCATATTCGGAACCGGCTTGATGGCCTGGTTCCCCACGTTTTTCGAAAGCACCCGGGATGTCACCGCGACGGTAGCGGCCGGGTTCTCATCGATAATGATGATCTCCGGGGTTGGAGGGTCCTTCACCGGGGGTACCCTCGCCGACAGATTGGATCGGCCGACGATCATTTTTGTGGCCACCCTGGCGGCATCGGCGCTGCTTATGGTCATCATCAACGTCCCAATGGGTTCCTCAGTTCTGATCGTGCTGCTGATCGGTATGGGCTTTTTCCACTCAACCGCCCGTCCCGTCCTGAACGCCATAACCAATCAGGTGTCCCCGCCCGGGAAATCGGGATCGGTATTCGGGCTGGTCTTCGGAATGATGGCCCTGGGAGGAGTGATTTCGGGCCCCATGGTCGGTTATCTCTACGACCGGTATTCCATGGAGGTGGCGTTCATGGCCCTGTCGGTCTTCTACGTCCTTCACGCGCTGCTAATTCGCGCCTGGGGTAGCGCCCGACTTGAGCGGCGCGAGTCGTGGGGATCCGAGTAGGGAGAGAGGGATGCCCTCGCGGGAATCTCGGATCCGGCGGCGCGATGTACCCAGGGGGATGCGATAACATTGCGGGATCTTTCCATTTCCCTAACGTGGGTGCCCCCCGGATTGTTCCATCGGAACATCTTCGCCGAGGCGGGGCTCGATCGCAAAGATATACCACACGGACGCCGCCGCAACCAGGGCTAAGAATGCCTCGGGCAACCACACGTTGATATCCAGTGAGGCGAGAATCGAGGTCCCGAAATTCGCCGCCGCGTGGATGAGTACGGCGTAGAGAAGATACTGGCGTTTGCCCTCGGAGACACCGACGAGCACCATGAGTGATAGGGCGATGTGTAGGGCTATGCTGAAGAGTCTCTCGAACCCGGCCGCCGCGAAGGTTGATGCCGGCAGATTGACCAGCTGATCCCGAATCATTTCCGCAGCTTCTGGTGGCAGCTCCGCCCCGAGTAATTCCATGTAGTTTCCGGCATTTATGGAGAAGCTGTATATGAGATTGGCCACGTAGGTCAGTCCCACCAGGAGGAAGGCCTCGATGCCGCCGTGTCCGATCCCGAAGGCGATCCCATCTCTCCAGCTCCACCGCCCTCGAAGAAAGTGGCGGAAAGCCAAATAGCGGCCTCCCTCCTCGAATATCCCCGCGGTCAGACTCAAAAACAGGATATAGAGAAAGGAATTCGCCCGCAGCGATTCGTAGGCGCTTTGGGTGGAGAGAATATCCAAAAGTGGGACGCGCAACACCAGCTGAGAGAACACGAAGGTCAAAGCGCCCACCAGGACGGCC
>JAWODQ010000076.1:0-33270 GCA_046483165.1 Bacillota bacterium
TATCGCGATTTTGCCCACGCGTCGCAGCTGATTCGTTACTTAAAAGAGCGATTTTCGCCCTGTGTGGGAGGGGCGGTTTATCCCGAGGGTCGCCCGGATTGCTCCTGGCAGGACAACTTGCGGTTCGTGCGCATCAAGCGGGAGGCAGGAGCGGAGTTCTTCATAACCCAACTGTTTTTCGAAAATGACCATTTCTTCCGCTTCGTCGAGGAATCGAGCCTGGGCGAGTCCGTAATACCGGGAATACTGCCCATCTTCGGACCGAGACAGCTGGAGATGGCCCGAAAGCTCGCGGGGGCCCACGTACCCAAACGTCTCCTGGATCGATTATCCAGATACCGCGACGACCCCGAGTCCTATCGCGCCGCCGGCCTGGATTACGCCGCCGAGCAGATAACGGGTCTCGTGGAGGCGGGTTTCGGTTTCGTACACATCTTCACCCTCAATCGAGCCAGGGATACGGCCCGACTTCTGGGGATGCTCGGGGGTTTGTCGTCTCGGAACCCGAGGGGATCCGACGCGGGGGATCGCGCCTCGCGTGGAGAGGATGTCGCTTCCGGGGAGGCGCATTAGTCGTCGCTCCGAGGAGAAAACTAAACTGGCCGACCCTTTTCGAGTCGCGGCGGCCGGGGTGGATGGGAAGTTCGGCTCGACATGGGAGGGAAGACAGTGAAAACGATAGCATTCCAGGGGGAAAGAGGAGCCTATTCGGAAGAGGCGATACGTCAGCATTTCGGCGAGGAAGTCGAAACCCTACCCCGCGACAGTTTCGATGGGATCTTCGCGGCGGTGAACGCGGGTGAGGCCGATTTGGGCGCCGTGCCGGTGGAAAACTCCACGGCGGGTAGCATCAATCGCGCCTACGATCTGCTTTTGGAAAACGATCTGAAGGTCCACGGTGAGATCATACTTCGCGTGAGGCACAATCTACTCGTGGCGGCCGAGTTCTCCGAAAACATTACCCACGTCCGCAGTCATCCCCAGGCGCTGGCCCAGTGTGAGCGTTTCCTCAACGAGGAGGGCTACATCGCGGTATCCTGGTACGATACCGCCGGGGCCGCCCGAGACCTCGCGGCGGATCCCGAGGAGGGCGTGGGTGTGATAGCCTCAGCGCTGGCGGCGGAGATCTACGGGCTCGAGATCCTGCGACGGGACATAGAGGATTCCTCGGGGAACTTCACCCGCTTTTTCCTGGTGGGTCGCGGCGAGGCACCGCGATCGGAGCGTTCGAAGACCAGCCTCATCTTCGCCGTGCCGCACACCCCCGGCTCGCTGGTCGCGGCGTTGCGCGAGCTGTCGGAGCGAGAAATCAATTTGACCAAACTGGAGAGCCGGCCCCGACGGGATCGGACCTGGGAGTACCTATTCTACGTCGACTTCGAGGGGCACTGGGAAGAAGAGAAATGCCGCAATGCCCTGGCGGGACTGTTGAACCGCGCGGCATTTTTGAAGTCGTTGGGAAGCTACCCCGCGGCGGATCCCCTCGCAGATGATCGGGGCGAGGGACAGCGGGAGATATTGCAGATCTGAACCGTCTGACGATTTTGACGGGCCGGGGCGGGCTGGCGCAGCGCCGCCCCGGTCGTCGCAGTTTTTCTACTCCCTACTCGCCGCGGAACGATCCAGCATGTAAAGGCCGTTTCCGGTACTGTCGATCCTCTGCAGATCGTCGATCATAGTCTTAAAGGAGTCCTCTTCTTCCACCTGTTCCGTCACGAACCACTGCAGGAATATGGCGGTCGCGTGATCTCCGACCTCCAGGGCCAACTCGTAGAGATCGCGAATTAGACCGGTCACGAGACGTTCGTGTTCCAAGCCGGCCTCGAAAACCTCGAGGGCGGATCCGTACTCGCAGCGGGGAGCCTCTATGGCGCCGAGATTAACCCTCTCACCGCGCTCGGTCAGGTATTCGAAGATCTTCATCGCGTGTTCTAGCTCTTCTTCGCCCTGGCGTTTCATCCAGTGGGCGAAACCGGGGAGGGCGGCATCTTCGAAATATGCCGCCATTCCGAGGTAAATATACCCCGAATAGATCTCTTTGGTGATCTGATCGTTCATCTTTTCCAGGAGTCTTTCTTCCATTTGCGACACTCCTTTCACCGGGATTATTCCCGCCGGGCCCGACGATAACCCTCCATTTTGCCAAAGCTCGGGAATCCTTCGGTGCCGGAGTCGTGATCGCGGGTTCACGTCGTCTCGGGCCAGTTGACACCTCCTCTTTCGGCATGTAAAGTAAAGAACAATTCAATACCCCAA
Source organism: Bacillota bacterium (assembly GCA_046483165.1). Lineage (GTDB taxonomy): Bacteria > Bacillota > Sulfobacillia > SLMV01 > SLMV01 > CSSED11-154. The sequence continues at coordinate 2,257 of JAWODQ010000076.1, forward strand.
ATGCGATGAAGGGGAGGAGTAGGCCGAATAGGTTTTCAGAGAGCCGGGGGCGCTGGGACCCGGCAACCCAAACGGTCGAAATACACCCCGAAGCAGCAGGCTGAAAGGTTGAGCCGAGTAAGCCGGGCCGATTCCGTCGTTAGCCGGTGAGGGAGTGGCAGCTCCCAACAGAGGGGACCCCTCGCGGGGTCAAGTCAGGTGGTACCGCGGTCACGAGCCGTCCTGAAAGGGGCGGCTTTTTTGTGTTTTGGAAAGGGGCGATTCGACATGTTGTGGGCGGTAAGAGGGGCGATAACGGTGGAACGGGATGAGGCGGGGGAGGTGCTCGACGCCACCGAAAAGATGCTGCGCCGCGTGGTGGAACTCAACGGGATCGAAGAGGACGCGGCGGTCAGCGCTCTCTTCACCGTAACTGACGATCTCACCTCCACCTTCCCGGCGGCGGCGGCCCGGAGGATGGGGTGGACCCAAACTCCCCTGATGTGCGCCGGGGAAATAGCGGTGCCCGGGGCGCTACCGCGATGCATCCGGCTGCTACTTCATTTCCACACGGATCTGTCGAAGGAAGAGATTCAGCACGTGTACATGAAAGAGGCCCGGTCTCTGCGGCCGGATTTGGTCCAAAAGGAGGAATCGAAATGATCGTAGTGATGCAACAGGATGCCGAAGAGAAAGACGTCGATCGCGTGGTCAACCGCATCCAAAAGGCGGGACTCGACGTACATCTGTCGGAGGGCGTAGAGCACACCATAGTGGGGGTTGTGGGCGACGTACGCCACATTCGTCCCGAAGATCTGCAGGTACTTCCCAAGGTGTTGCGCGTGGTGCGCATAATGCATCCGTTCAAACTGGCGAGCCGGGAATTTCGGGAACACAGCGAGGTGAGGTTAAACGGAATCTCCATAGGGGGCAGGGATATTCCGGTCATGGCCGGCCCCTGCGCCGTGGAGAACCGGGAAGTCCTCATGGAGACGGCCCGGGGAGTAAAAGAGGCCGGCGCGAGCGTGTTGCGCGGCGGCGCCTTCAAACCCCGCACCTCCCCCTACAGCTTCCAGGGATTGGGCGAAGAAGGTCTTCAGTATATGGCCGAGGCCCGGGAGGCCACGGGGCTGCTGGTGGTCACCGAGGTACTCTCCCCGGCGGACGTGGAGCTGGTATCCTCGTATGCCGACATCCTGCAGATCGGGGCCCGGAACATGCAAAACTACAGTCTGTTGCACGAGGTGGGGGCCGTCGACAAGCCGGTGCTCCTCAAGCGAGGCATGATGTCATCGGTGGAGGAGTGGTTGATGGCGGCCGAATACGTCCTCAGCGGCGGCAATCACCGGGTCATCCTCTGCGAGCGGGGAATTCGAACCTTCGAAGGCTACACCAGGAACACCCTGGATCTCAGTTCCGTACCCCTGGTCAAGAGCCTCAGTCACCTACCGGTTGTGGTGGATCCGAGCCACGGAACCGGAAGGGCCGATCTTGTGGCCGCGATGAGCCGCGCCGCCATCGCCGCGGGAGCCGACGGCCTACTGGTCGAGGTGCACCCCAGGCCCGAGGAGGCACTATCCGACGGACCGCAATCGCTGACCCTGGAGGATTTCTCGCGCATGATGGAATCGCTCGAACCGGTGGCCAAAGCGGTGGATCGGGGGATCGCCGTTGAAGCGACGGCTTGAAGAAACCAGCGTGCTCATCTGTGGGCTGGGTCTCATGGGTGGCTCCTTGGGCCTGGCCCTGGGCGGGAAAGCGGGAGAAGTGATGGGCGTCGATGTGGACGCCCGCGCCCGAGAGATGGCGGTGGCGACGGGCGCAGTTTCCTGCGCCCGCTCGCCGGAGGAGGCCGAAAAGCTGGCGCGCCGAGCCGGCCTCGTCGTGCTCGCCACTCCCCTCGGGGCCATCGGGGATGCGCTAAAGGGACTGCTGCCTCACCTGTCTCGGGATGCCGTCATCACCGACGTTGGCAGCGTCAAAGGGCCCCTGATCGGCGAGCTTTGGGAAATCATCCCCTGCGGGATGGTTTACGTCCCGGGACATCCCATCGCCGGATCCGAAGAGATGGGAATCGACGGCGCCCGGGGGCATATGTTCGAAGGCGCCACCTGGATCGTCGTCGGGCGAGGTGATCCCCTGGTGAGCGAGATGATCCGGTCGACGGGGGCCGTGGAGGTGGGTATGGATGAGGAAACCCACGACGAACTGGCGGCCCACACCAGCCATCTCCCCCTGGTAATGGCCTCCGCCACGGCGGAGTGGTCGTGTCGCGCCCACCGGCGAAACCCCGAGGATTTTCGGCTACTGGCGGGGGGGGGATTTCGCGACACCACCCGGGTCGCCGCGGGTTCGCCCGCGATGGGGGCGGACATCTGCATTTACAATCGGCAGCGACTTCTACCTCTAATCGACGGTGTCATCGATTCGCTCTGTCGGACGCGAGAGCTGATCGCTGCCGGGGAACGCGGGGAATTGGTCTCGCGTTTGTCGAAGATACGGGAAGAGCTCTTGAAAGCGAGGGGATATTGATGCTCTCTCTCGAAGCGACGAGCCCCCTTCGGGGCCGGGTAAAGGTTCCCGGGGACAAGTCCATCTCCCACAGGGCGGCGATTTTCGGCGCATTGGCCGAGGGTGAACTTCGCGTCTCCAATTTCGCCCCGGGACGCGACGTGCGGACCACGCTCGAGTGCGTGGGTGCGCTCGGCGCCGGTGTGGAACTTCTCGGCGACGAGGTCCGCGTGCGGGGCCGGGGAGGAAAGCTATCCGAGCCGGCGGACGTTTTGGATTGCGGCAATTCCGGCACCACCATGCGACTTTTGGCCGGCGTATTGGCGGCACAAGCCTTCACCTCGATACTCACCGGCGATGCCTCGCTTCGTCGGCGACCCATGGACCGGATCGTCGATCCGCTGACCACCATGGGGGCGAAGATCTCCGGGCGCGAGGGTGGTCGCTTCGCACCCCTGGTTATCAGGGGCGGTTCGCTGAGGGGAATACGCCACGAATCCTCCGTGGCCAGCGCGCAGGTGAAATCGGCGATACTCCTGGCCGGACTTCTTTGCGGCGACGATACTGCGGTCGCCGAACCGGCGCGTTCGCGAGATCACACCGAACGAATGCTTCGGGCCTTCGGAGCCGAGGTGGCGAGCCTGGGTTACGAGATATTCCTCGAGGGCGGAGATCCGGGACGCCTGCGTTCGCCCGAAGATGGCCTGAACGTGCCCGGGGATCCCTCTTCCGCCGCCTTCCTGGTGGCGGCGGCGCTGCTGGTTCCCGGTTCGGAGATAACGCTTTTGGACGTGGGAACCAACCCGACCCGCACCGGCTTCCTTTCGGTGGTCGAGAGGGCCGGGGCGCTGATCGTTCGGGAAAACGTGCGGCAATGGGGTGGAGAACCCGTGGCCGATTTGCAGGTCTCGGGAGGTCCGCTCAACGCCTTCGAGGTTTCCTCCGAAGAAGTGCCCAGCCTAATCGACGAGATCCCGGTATTGGCGCTGCTCGCGACCAGGGCCTACGGGGCCAGCGTCTTCCACGGGGTCGGAGAGCTCAGGGTCAAAGAGACCGACAGACTGGCGGCGTTGATGGAGGAGTTCGGGGCGCTCGGTGCCGATATGGAGATCATAGGAGACGACCTGGTCGTGCGCGGCGTCCGCGAGTTGCGTAGCGGTGAGGTGGACGCCCGCGGCGATCATCGCATGGCCATGACCCTCAGCCTCGCCTCCCTGGCGGGGGTGGAAGTCGACGTATCCGGTACTGCGGCGATAGACATCTCCTATCCGGGATTCGGGGACGATTTGTCCCGTCTCGGCGCCAGGGTGCGGCGGCCCCGGCCGGAATCTTTGGTGGGAATCCTGGGATATCCCGCGCGACACAGCCTCTCTCCCGTGATGTTTCGCGCCGCTTTCGCCGAGGCGGGATTGGACTGGGACTATCGCATCTTCGAGGTACCTCCGGAGGACCTGGGTGCCGCCCTCGAGGGAGTTCGCGCCCTCGATCTGGCCGGGGTTAACGTCACGGTACCCCACAAGGAGGCCGTCATGGCGCATCTCGATGATCTCGAGGGGGATGCAGTTCCCATCGGAGCGGTGAACGTCGTGGTGAACCGAGACGGTCGGCTGGTAGGTCACAACACCGACGGTTTCGGGGTGATCGACTCGCTGCGTGCCGCCGGGGTCGATCCCTCGGGCGGCTCCGTCCTATTGATCGGCGCGGGGGGCGCGGCTCGCGCCGCCGCCTTCGCTTTGGCCGGGGCGGAAATTGCCAGCCTGCACGTGGCCAACCGAACGCCGTCGCGGGCCGAGAAGCTCGTGGAGGATCTCGGCCGCAGCTATCGATACCTGAAAGCCTCCACCTCCGATCTTTCGGAAGTCCCGGCGGACGTGGACCTGATCGTGCAGGCTACGTCGGTAGGAATGGGAGATCCCGACGCCAGCCCACTGCCCGGGGACTATGCCCTCGATTCGCAGATGGTGCTTTTGGAGATGGTATATCGCCCGGCCGAAACCGCTTTGGCGCGCCGCGCTCGAGAGGCGGGTGCCCGCGTCATACCCGGATTGGAGATGCTTCTCCGCCAGGGAGTACGCGGATTCGAACTGTTCACTGGATTCCCCCCGCCGCCCCGGGCAATGCGGGCCGCCCTTCGGGAGTGGTTATGATGCTTCGATATTCCACGGCGGGTGAATCGCACGGGCGCGCCCTCATGACCATAGTGGAAGGAATGCCCGCCGGGGTGGCCCTCGCGGTCGAACGCATCGACGCGGAACTCAGGCGACGCCAGCGCGGATACGGCCGGGGCGGGAGGATGTCGATCGAAAAGGATAGAGCTACCATCCTCGCGGGGGTGAGGAAGGGTTACACGCTGGGGTCGCCGGTGGGGCTTTTGATACGAAATCGGGATTGGAAGAACTGGAGGGACGTCATGGATCCCGCTCCGGGAGAGAGCCCCGAGCCGATCCGGCGCCCGCGCCCGGGCCATGCCGATCTCGCGGGAGCCCTGAAATACGGTCACGAAGATTTGAGAAACGTGTTGGAGCGCGCCAGCGCCCGGGAAACCGCGGCGCGCGTGGCGGCGGGAGCCGTAGCCGGGTCGCTATTGGATGCACTGGGTATTCGCGTTTTGGGTTGGACTGCGAAGCTCGGAACGGTGGCCGCCGATCCCGCTACCTTTCCCGCCGGTGAGAATCCCGATGAGGTGTGGCGAAAATGGCGAATGCACGAGGAAGAAACCCTGCTTCGCTGCCCGGATGTCGCCGCGGAGGAGCGGATGGTCGCCGAGATCGATTCGGCGCGAGAGGCGGGAGATACCCTCGGGGGAGTGGTGGAAGTGCATGCCCTTGGTGTACCGGTGGGACTCGGAAGCTACGTCTCCGCGGATCGTCGCCTCGATGCTCGCCTGGCCGCGGCCCTGGTGGCCATCCCGGGAATCAAGGCCGTCGAGGTCGGCCGGGGTCTTGCCGCCGCCGGTCTTCCGGGTTCGCGGGTACACGACGTAATAAGACCCCGGGAAGGCGGCGCCACGCCGGCGCGCCCCACGAATCGGGCCGGCGGCGTCGAGGGCGGAGTGAGTAACGGTGAGCCGATAATCGTGCGGGCGCACATGAAGCCCATATCTACCATGCGCCGGCCCACCGAATCCGTGGACCTCGACACCGGCGAGGCGGTTTTGGCCCACCACGAACGATCGGACGTTTGCGCCGTACCTGCGGCGGGAGTTGTGGCCGAGGCGGCGGTGGCGATATGTCTGGCCGATGCCGTCACGGAGAAGTTCGGCGGGGATTCCCTCGCGGACATAGCGCGCTCGATGCAGGGTTTTTTGGGGGGATTGCGATGAAGGTCGTTTTGGTGGGCTTTATGGGCTCCGGCAAGACGCGCGTCGGCTGCGAACTATCGCGACTCTTGAACGTGCCGCTGGTGGACACGGACCTCCTCGTGGAAGAAACCGAGGGTATCACTATTCGGGAGATCTTCTCGCGATGGGGAGAAGAGGGGTTTCGCGAGCGGGAGCGGGTCGCGGTGCGCAGGGCCTCCCGGCTGAAAAACATCGTCATCGCCACCGGCGGCGGCGCCTGGCTGGATCCTAACAACCGTCGCGCCCTCGGAAGGGAGAGCGTATCCGTCTATCTCCAGGTCACGCCGGAGGCGGTGACCGAGCGACTGGGAGAAGATGGCAAAAGACCGCTCCTTCGGGTGGACGATCCCCGGGCGGAGATCCGCAGATTGCTCGAAGAACGGGAAGAGGCCTATCTCGAGGCCGACATGCACGTTCCCACCGACGATGCCTCGCCCGAGGAGATCGCTCGACTGATAGCCGAGCGCGTCGGGTTCCCGACTCCCACCCCGGTCAAAGCGAGGGAACTTTGGGTGGATGTCTCTCCTCCGTATCGCCTGGTGGTGGGCGCGGGACTTAGCCACGAGATGCCCCTCTTGCTGGAAGAATGCGGGGTGTCGCCGGGGACGGGAATGCTGGGGACTGACAAGACGGTCGACCATCTCTACGGCCAACTTTGGAAAGATGCCCTGGCGTCCGCCGGTTTCGATCCGATCTCTCGCGCCGTGACACCGGGAGAAAACTCCAAGAGCCTGGAGGAGGCGTCGAGGCTACTCGATGCGTTCTTGTCGCGGGATCCCGATCGCGACACGCCGGTGATGGCCCTGGGTGGCGGAGTGGTGGGAGACCTTTTCGGACTCGTGGCGGCCATCGCCTTGCGCGGGGTACCCCTCGTCGGAATTCCCACCACCCTTTTGTCCCAGGTGGATTCGTCGGTGGGAGGTAAGGTGGCGGTCAATCACTCTCGCGGGAAAAACCTGATCGGGGCCTTTCATCAACCGCGACTGGTGGTGGCCGATATCGATTTCTTGATGACGCTTCCCGAGGAGGAGTTCGTGGGGGGAATGGCCGAGGTGGCCAAGCACGGCCTTTTGGATGGTGGGGAATACCTGGAAATGTTGCGATCGAGATTCGCCGCCCTGCGACGGCGGGAACCGGCGGCACTGGTCGAGGCGGTGACCGGAAGCTGTCGTCTCAAGGCGAGCTACGTCAGCGAGGATGAGCGCGAGGCCGGGATCCGGACCCACCTCAACCTCGGCCATACCGCCGCGCACGCCCTGGAGACGGCCTCCGGAGGTGCGATATCTCACGGCCGGGCCGTGGGGTATGGCCTGGGCGTCGCGCTGCGGCTCTCGGAGAGACTGGGATACCTGGCGGAGGCGGATCGCGCGGAGATGGAAGAGTTCCTCGCCCCGTGGGGATTTGCCGGTGCCCTCGATGCGTTTTCCGATGCGCCGGATGTCGAAAGCGTCGCGGCCGCCATGGCCTCGGACAAAAAGCGCCGGGGGGACCGGCTCCGTTGGGTGTTGCTTCGGGGTGTGGGTCGCGCGATCGTGGTTGATGATGTTCCCCAAACGGAAGTCTTGGCGGCCCTGAAGGGAGAATGAACGTGAAAATATCAATTATAAACGGTCCCAACCTCAACCTTCTCGGAACCCGGGAACCGACAATTTACGGGGGAGCCACCCTGGATGATATCGAGGAAGGGCTGGGCCGGCTGGCAAGAGATCTCGGGGTATCGCTCGACTTTTGTCAGCACAACTCCGAGGGCGAGTTGGTGGATGCGGTTCAGCGTGCCGGGCGCGACTGCGAGGGCATCGTGCTGAACCCGGCCGCCTACACTCACTACGGCCTGGCCCTTCGCGATGCCGTGGCCGCCGTAGGGATTCCCACGTTGGAGGTACATATCAGTAACGTATTTGCCCGCGAAGAATTCCGGGCTCGTTCCGTCATCGCTCCCGTTTGTGCCGGAGGGGTATGGGGGATGGGAACGCTGGGATACCGGGTGGCGCTTTCCGCCCTGGTGGAGATGCTCCGATGCTGGGAATGATCCTCGCGAAGTGACGTCGCCCCTGGTGAGAACTACAAAATTGCACTATTATCTGGGAGGCGAAGATGATCCCTCGAGGTGATCAACGGTGCGAATAATCGGCGGCAGATATCGCGGCCAAAGGATCAGGGTCCCGCAGGGAGGCCGTACGCGACCGACTTCGGATCGGGTGCGGGAGGCCGTATTCGACATGCTGGGAGACGTACCTCGCGGCGTGGTCGTCCTCGATCTGTACGCGGGATCGGGCGCCCTGGGCCTCGAGGCTTTGAGTCGGGGAAGCGATCGCGCCATCTTCGTGGATTCGTCCCGGGAGGCGTGTCGCATTATCCGGGATAATGCCGAAGCTTTAGGTGTCACCGATAAATGCCTTATTATGAAGAGAGATGTCGAAGAGTTCCTCCGCCGCTACGACGATAGGGAACGGCGGGCGCAGCTGATCTTCATGGATCCGCCCTACGCCCGGGGTTTCCCGCGCGGGGCGCTCGATCTCCTGCTGTCGTGGTCGGGATTGGGGGATCCGGCCCTGATCGTAATGGAGATGGCCAGCAGTTCTGCCCGGGCTCTGGAGGAATCGGGGACCTTCGACGAGAATTTGACCTTGATGAGGCGGCGAAATTACTCGCATACGGCGGTAGTCATTTTTCGGTTCAGTGCGGGAAGGGAGAACTAGTTTGGAACGGAAGGCGATGTGTCCGGGAAGTTTCGATCCGGTCACCTACGGTCACGTGGATATAATCACGCGAACGGCGGCGATATTCGACGAGGTGGTAGTCACGGTATTCGACAACCCTAACAAAGACCACCTGTTCCCCCTGCAAGAACGATTGGACATGGTGGAGGAGGCCGTATCCCACATATCCAACGCCGTGGTGGATAAGGGGAGGGGCCTTTTGGTCGAGTGCGCCAAGAGACGCGAAATCCACGTAATCATCAAGGGATTGCGCGCGGTGTCCGATTTCGAATACGAGTTTCAGATGGCGCAGACCAATCGCGCCCTGGGCAACACCGTCGAGACGCTTTTCATGATGACGCGCCCCGAGCATTCCTACCTGAGCTCCAGTCTGGTTAAGGAACTCGCCCGTCATGGGGCCGACATTTCTGAAATGGTGCCACCGCAGGTGGTGCGGGCTCTCTCCAAGCGTATGCCGCCCACCGTCGAGCCTTTGACCTCTGCATCACAACTATCTGGAGGCGATGAGGGATGAACCAGGACCTTTGGAGCATAATCGATGAGCTCGAAGCCGCGGTCACCGATGGTATGCATTTACCGTTGAGTGATCGCGTTATGGTTAGCGAACAGGAGATATTTTCCCTTCTCGACGAACTGCGTGCCATGCTGCCCGAAGAGATTTCTCAGGCGAGAAATGTCGTCATGGAAGAAGAACGTATCCTCGGCGATGCGAGGGAACGCGCGGATCGTACGGTCAAGGAAGCGGAAGAGTACGCGGCGCGGTTGACCTCGGAATCCGCGATCAGCGTCCAGGCGGAGGAAGAGGCTCAGAAGAAGATGGCGGAGGCCGAGGAAACGGCACGGAAAATCAAGGTGGAAGCTCACCGATATGCCGACGATGTTTTGAAACAGCTGAGTGGGGTCCTGGGCCGGGCCATGGAGCGAGTTTCGGAGGGGCGCAAGGAGCTGCGGACGTCCGCCGACCTTCGGGATGGCCGCGCGGCCAAGACCGGCAAGCGAGCCTCGAAGACGGTGCCGTCCCCACCCGGAAGGGACGAATAAATACCATCGGCCGTCCCCCCGGGAGAGCCGGGGATAGGAGTGGGGGTGGGAATCACCCGGCCATGACGCGGCGGCCGGTCATTTCACCCCACGTCGTGCCGTCATAGATTACGGAGGCCTCGATGAATCTCAGCAGATTTCGCCCGAGCCGTCGCACGCTGATAATCCTGGCGTTAGCGGCGGCTTCGCTGGTAGCTCTCTGGTTCATACCCACCGACTACATGATCAGCGCGCCGGGTTCCGCCCAGGATGTGGCGGATATGATCTCGGTGGACGGTAGGCACATCGATCTCGATGACGGCGGCAGCCTCATGCTCACGACGGTAATGAGCGACGAAGCCAACGTGCTGCTTTACGTCGTGGGCCGTCTTTACCCGCTGGCGGAATTGAATCCGAAGTCTTCGTACCTGCGTTCGGGTGAGGATTTCGACGAGTATAGAGAACGAACCCGTCAGATGATGAGCGAAAGCCAGCAGCTGGCGAAATACGTCGCTTTCGACCAACTGGGCTACGAGGTAACCTTCGAAGGCGAGGGCGTCCTGGTGGTGAACGTTCGCAGTGACTCTCTCGCCCGAGATATCCTGCAGCCGGGAGATGTGATAGTCTCGGCGGACGGGCGGGCGACGGAGATAACCGATCACCTCCTGGACATCGTCGGAGAGCATCAACCCGGAGACGAGATCGAATTGGAGTTCCTCCGCGGCGAGGGCGAGGGGCGGGAACGCCACCGCTCCCGCGTTACCCTCATCGAATCGCCCGAGGAAGCCGGCGCGGCGATAATCGGGATCGGGGTGACCACCGAGAATCCCAGCTTTGGCTTTCCGCGGGACGTAGAAATCGACGCCGGCAAAATCGGGGGACCCTCGGCCGGGCTGGCGTTCACTCTGGCCGTCGTGGATGCCCTCACGCCCGAGGAATCCCTGATCGACGATCTCCGTCTCGCCTGCACCGGAACGGTAAACGTACGCGGAGAGGTGGGAGCGGTGGGCGGCGTTCATCTCAAGGCCCACGCCGCTCGACGCGCCGGGGCGGACTATTTCCTGGTACCCGAGGCCAACTACTCCGACGCCCGCCGGGCCGACGTGGACTTGGAGATCGTGCCGGTGGAGAACGTGGAAGAAGCGCTGGATTTTCTACGTCAACTGCAGGTTCCTTGAATCTACTGTCGTCGAGAGATAAAATGTATTGGTGATTGTCGAGGGGTGAGCCACCATGAGTATGGAGATTATCGTTCACAGGCCCGACGTGTTCAACGGCGGACATGTCGACGGCCAGGTACCCGTCGATGTGGTGGCCTTCGATTGGAGCGGTTGCCCCGTCCATTTGGAAGAGGGGTCCGAGCTGACCTTCGACCTGCAAAGGGACGGTGAAGGATGGATCCTGCGGATTCACGGATCCGTCGACGCGGAGACCTGCTGTCATCGCTGTCTCGCCACCGCCCGCATAGAACTGCCGGTGGATTTTTACGCCCGAATCCTTCCCCGCGGAGAGGCACTACCCGAGGACGAGGATGAACGGGAGGATATAATCCCGCGGAGCAAAGACGGCAAGACCATCGATGTCGCCGGCCGCGTGCGGGAAGAATTGATCTTGGCCCTGCCCACCAAAATTTTGTGCAGTCCCGACTGCCGGGGTCTTTGCCCCATCTGCGGACAGGACCTCAACCGGGGGAGCTGCGATTGCAGCACCGAGGAAATTGACCCCCGGATGAAGGAACTGGAGAAGCTCAAGCGGCAGCTTAGCGGGACGCAGGAAGGCGTCGGGGCCGAAGGAGGAAGGTGAGAATCGTGGCTGTACCCAAGAAGAAACATTCCAAATCTCGGCGGAATCGTCGCCGTTCCCAGTGGAAGGCGACGGCGCCCAACCTGGTGGAATGCAGTAATTGCCAGGAACTCAAGATAACCCATCGGGTTTGCCCGAGCTGTGGCTACTACGATGGACGGAGAGTGAAGGCGGCGAAATAGCGCCCGTCGATTCAGAACTCCCCGGCCCCCGGTTTCACCCGGGGGCCGTTTGTGGTGTTCTCTGGATCTCGATACGCATCGGGAGGTCTGCGAATTGTCCGTCGACACCATATCGGTGGCCTGCGAAGGCTTCACCGGGAAGTTGCGATCGGCCCTCCGCGCTCGGTCGGGCCGGCTCGGGAGTCGTTACCGGTTGGACGAGGATCGCCAATCCGGTGTGACCACCTTTTACCTGATGTTTCCGCGGGGAGGACGCGCGGTAGCGGTAGAGCTGATGGCCACGGCCATCAGCCGTACGGTAATGGACCACTGGGAACCCCGTTTCGCGGAGGCGTTGCTCGAGAGCAGATTTCCGGCACTCCTGGGAAACATGGGCGAATTTCTCCCGCAGAGGCTGTGCCATTTGCTCCTTCCCGAAAATGACGTCGACGCGACCTGGCTCGCGCGACGTCAAATGGTTTACGAGGAAGTCCGCAACTATCTCGACGATGCGGGGCATATGATCCTGGAGGGTTTTTTGTCCTTTCGGCTCTGCAATTACCGGGATTCCCTCAGGCGATCGATAGATAGAGGCGTGTCCTCCTGGATCGGGGGAGAACCGGATGAGGGCCCGGGGATCGATGACGAGGAGATGGACCTTGTGCTTCGGACCGACGGAACCATATTCCTGGCCGATGCCGCCCATACTATCCTGTTGCGGGGACTCGTGGAGGATGAGGAACTGGCGAACCACATAGTACGCTATCTGCTCGCCCACCGCGTGCCCGCCCTAACAATCCACGATCCCGCGGATTATTGGGGGTACTGGAAGGGGGCTGACGCCCTGCCCTCAGTCATCGAGGACATCGACGCCTGTTTCGGGTGTCCGCTGTGTCTGGGCGTGCGCAGTTCTCGCTGAGTCTGCCTTCCTCTGGTATAATGCTCGGAGGATCACGCGAGGGGGAAAGTCGATGACGCCAGACGTCCTGACAGCCGAGCTGCGACAACGTCGCGATCGACTCATGAGGTTTCTGCGATCCCCGGCCGCCGATGTTCCCGTCGCTTTTGCCCTCTATTTGGTGGTCCTGTTTCCGGTAGTGGATTACCTGCTCAGACGCATACCGCTGGTTCGCTTCGGCGCACCCCTTTGGGATCAGGCCCTGCTCTTTTTCCTGATAGTGGTGACGTTGGCTCGCCGCGAGAAAGGTGAGGCGAAATTCCTCCCGGCACTCGTGCCGCTACTCGCTTTCAGTGCCACATCTTTGGTCGTAGATCTAAACTACCCCGGAGCCGCCCTGGAAGGACTGCGGGTGACCCTGCAATTCATTCCGCTGTTTTTCGCGGCGCGACATCTGGTGGACTCCACGAAGACCCGCGTGTGGCTGTTTCGGGCCGTGGGGATCTCCGCCGCGCTCATCGCCTTTTTGGGCCTCATTCAACCCCTGGTGGGCGTGGAGACGCCGGCGGGCTGGGTGGATATGTCCGAGACCATAGGGATCCGCATATTTTCTATCGTGCAAAGTCCAAACGTCCTGGGAGGCCACATGGCGCTGGCCGCGGCCATTATGCTGGGGCTGGCGTGGTACGAAAATGGACGCCGCGAGAAGATTGCCTGGAGCGCCGGCGCGGCCGTGACCGGCATCACCTTGCTTTTGACCTTTTCCCGTGGGGCCTGGCTCGCCTTCGCGGGTGCGATATTGCTGATTACCCTGATCCTCGATCGACGAGTCTTCGTGGTTCTACTGATAATCACCCTCCTGGCCGGTGTCGGAGTTCCCCAGGTGCGCACGCGGCTCTTTTCGGTTTTCAGCCCGGAATATATCCAAAAGAGCGCCCTCGACGGCCGCCTGGGTCGCTGGCTGCGCGCCTACGACCAGCTGAGAAAACGACCCCTGTTCGGCATGGGTCCCGGTCGATACGGGGGAGCGGTGGCGGCGCGGCGTTTCGGCATCTCCTACGTCGATAACTATTACGTGAAGACCGCAGTCGAGATGGGGCTCTTGGGGCTTATCGCCTTCCTTTACTGGATCTGGGCTCCCGTACGCGCCGCATATGCGCGCTGGCGCCGCCTGCGTGGACGAAGGCTCTGGCGATTGTACGCCGGCGTCATCTGTGCCCTCGCGGCAGTATTGCTTCACAACGGGGTGGAAAACATCTTTGAGGTGCCCTACATGAATGCCTACTTCTGGTTCATCCTGGGCCTTTTGCTTCCGGCTCGGGATGAAGAGGCGGGAGATCTGCGATGAAGAACTCGCGGGGCGGGATCGTAAGAATCGCCGGGTACTTCCTTTTGGCCATCTTCTCCGTGGCAGTTTACGTTCTCCTGGTGGTCCCGGGGACGTTGGAGTATTCGCATTTGGCCTTCGCGGCCATTTTGGGTTTCGGTCTTCTCCTGGCGCTTCTGCTGACCGAGGATATCTGGTTCTCCTACGGCGTCTGTGCCCTGGGTGCTGTGGCCATGAGGGTGGGATTGGATTCACTGGCTTCGCTTTCGGGCTTCGCGTCCGCCGTACGCGCCCTCCTGGTGCTGCTGGTCGTATCCGTGGTCATGAGCCTTTACGGTCGCATCCGCATCGGCGGCATCTTGGCCGTCGTCTTGGCGATCTCACTGGTGTGGATGATCGCCCCCGGAGAGCAGATTCGGGCCCACAATGCCTTTTGGGTTATCGATGTCGGCCCCAGGCTTTACGACTCGCGAGTTTTCGACTATTTCCCCACCACAGAGGTGCAGATCCCCGGAGGTCCGGTGGTGCGGACTCTCGGGGATCCCGACGACAGCGGAAACGAGGAGGAATCCCCGCGCGACCGCGTCCTGAGGGACCAGGAATTGCGGACCCGAACCTTCGTCCCCGGCGAAGGCGGGTTGCGCGAGGAGGATCACGGGTCGTCCCCGCTCGATCAAAGCGGTCACTATCTCGCCTTTCCCTATTATCACCTGCGTCCCTGGGGCGTCGAAGCCGCCCTTTCCACGACGGAATTGATCGAGCAGACGATGACTCTGGGCAACGCCCCGCGTTTGGGCCTGAACCTCGCCCTGGACGCCATAGCGGAACGCCTCGAGGCCACGGGAGGAGTATCCGATACAGCGATCCTGGAAGGTGTGGGCGAGGTGTCCCTCGCGAAAGGACGACTGACGGTGGAGACTCCATCGGAGGAAGCCCTTTCCGCCCCGACCCCCGCCACGCACATAGTGGGCGATATTCGCACACACGAGGGGCGCGGGGTGGCAGTACTGGGAGAAACCCTTCAGGTTTTCTCGGTGGGAGAAGAAGGTCTAAAGCTCTCCCACACCCTCGATTCCGACCTGGTGGAGGACGTGGCGCTCGCGGAGTTCTTCGCCGCGGACGTCACCGGCGACGGCCGGGACGAATTGCTGATGTCCTCCACGCACTCGCCCTCCCGCATCCTTCGACCCACCTCCGAGGGAGGCTGGGACACTCTCTGGATGGCGAACGAAGACGATATCAGCTTCCGATTCGAGACGGTGATGGACCGGGGGAGTGGTCCCGAGATCGTGGCGCAAAGTCGCAGCCGGGTCCGCGCCCATCCCTTGCGGTATCTGTCCGGCTACCGTCTCCGTGAAGATACGCTCGTTCCCACCTGGAGGACTATGACCACCCTGGTAGACATACACGCCCTCGATGTCACCGGCGACGGACGAGAGGAACTCGTCGGCAGTCGCTTCGGAGAACACCGGTTTTGGGTGCTGGCCCGCCACGGAATTCCCGTCATCGCCGGGATTTGCTTCCTCCTGGTCCTTGTTCCCGTGGCCCTGATCCTATATCGCTCACGCCGCGGCCTCGCCCCCCTCGGATCCCGCCCGCTTTTGGCAGTGGTGGCGGTGCTGATCGTTTTGGCTTCCCTCGCCATCGCCGGTTACGGTTACGGGGGAGAGTATCCGTCGGCAAACCCGGCGCCGAAAGAGTCGGACCGAGATGATTCGGTTTCGAGGGAAGAGATCTCCGATATTCCGCCACTGGCGAGCATCGTGGACGAGGCACTGGAGAACACGTGTCGAGAGGATCGTTTCTGGTACACGGGCTGGATCGCCACCTATCACGGTAAACGCCAGGTCAATGCCATGTTCGACGGTACCTTCCACATGCCCCAGGGCTACATCTCCAACGTGCGGGTCGCCGCCAATCCCCTGCGCCTATTTCGCTGGGAGGATACTCTTTATTCGGAAGAGGACGGTATATGGCGTAACGAGGGGCGAGCGAAGCGGGATTTGGGACCCCTGGAGGGGTTCGAGTGGCTCGTCAACCTGGCGTCCGAGATGGAGCGCGAGGAGGTGGGTGCCGTGCTGGGCGTACCCGCCCTGGTATATCGGGGAGAATTCGGCATGGATCGCTGGTTCGAAGCGTGCGGGCTGGCCGGGGAGATACCCGGCGAGGTTCGAGATATGGCGTCCCGGGGGCGGGTTTCGGTCGAAGCCAGGGTGGAACCGGAGGCCAGGAGATTGATGGAATACTCCGTCGAATTCGAGGCGCCCCTGCCCGGTGTGGGCTGGTTCCGCCAGGAAATCTTCTTCCGCATGTACCATTTCGGAGATCCCTCGATAGAACCCGTGGACGTGGATGAGATCCGGGAGCACGTGCGAAGGAGCGAGGAGAGAATCGAGCGGACGAGATAGGCTCAGTCGGCATTATCTCCCGTGAGGCGGTCGAGGATCCAGGCCATTTGAGCCGCCTGATGATCTCGGCGATAGGGGGAGAGATCGGGATCGTAACCTCCACCCGGTCTACCCCGGGACGCGACGAACGTGCGCAGCATCTCACGGGCATCTCCCACGTCCCCGGGATCGCATATGAGGGCCCGTCCGCTGGCCTCGAGGATGTCGCGCGCCTCGCCGCGGGCCAAACATCCCACCACCGGTTTTCCGAGCGCCAGATACTCGTAAATCTTGCCGGGGATGTAGGACCCCGCCTCCTCGTCATCATCGCCGATGAGGAGGAGTCCGTCGGCGCGAGCCATTAACTCCAGGACCGTCCGATGCGCCAGATTGCCCACCGGGAACACCGAGTCCTGCAAATCCAAATGTTCCACGAGATCTCGGTTTTCGGAATGTCCCGAATAGTCGAAGGTGCCGGCAAAGATCAGGCGAACGTCACCCCGGTTTACCTCCCCGCTGTCGATCAGTCCGCGCAACGCCTCGAAGAAGATCCTCGGACTGCGGCGGGGGTAGAGGGTTCCGGCGTAAACCAGCGTCAGGGGTGCCTCGGAAGGGGGGTCTTCGGGTAGTCCGCGATAGTCGGCGGGATCGAAGCCATTATAGATCAGCCCCACGGGATGGTGGGGATAGCGGGCGGCGTAATCCTCGCAAAAGGACTTCGTTACGGCGGTAATCGCGTGGGCGTCGGCGAGGACGCGTCGCTCCATGCGCTCTTCGCGCCTTTGGCGCCCTCGTGGCAGATCTCGCCAGTGGATATTTCCCACCCAGGGATCACGAAAGTCCGCGATCCAGGGTAGACCGGTGGCGCGGGCTATGCGTCTGGCGGCGAGGTGGTTGCTCACCGGCCCCGAAGTTGAAAGAACCGCCGAGACGTCGCGTTCCGCCGTCAGCTCAAATCCCTCGGAACTCGCCGGGCGGACCCAGAATACTCTCTCGTCGGGGCAAAGCAGATGATCTCTGAGACCGCGCAGGAAGCGGCGCAGCCGGCCCCTGATTCGAGTGGAAGGGGAGGGACGATCGGTTCGTCTGGGACCTTCTTTGGCGGGAGCCGTCGCACTCCTCACCCCGGTGAAAAGGGAGCGCAGCATGCGGGGTTCGGGCACGCGGGATATCGACACATCCTCGGGCAGTTCCCCGAGCAGGCGATCGTCTCGGGGAAATCCGGGAGGTATTTGCGATACCGCCACCACGATGGGGCGCCACCCGAATTCGGGGAGATAGCGGGCCATCTTCAGCGCCCTCTGCACCCCACCACCGCCGACGGGTGGGAAGAGATATGAAACCAACAGGACCGACCTCTCCGGGGCGGCCCTCTCGGCGCGGGGAGGAACGAACAATCCCGGTTTCAATTCCTGCGTTGGGTCATCGACCACGCCCGGCATCTCCTTTCCGCGCACCATTCAGATGCGCCAAACCACGGCGTCGGATCTGAATTGCAGTCCGTCCAGCAAATGGCGCGCATCCACCACCACGGGATTCGGAGCCATGATTTTCAGGAGTTCTGCCCAATCTGCTCGGTCGAAGCTCCTTTGCCGCGCGGCCACGATCAGTGCGTCGGCTCCCCCCAGGGCTTCGCTGAGGTCGTCGCAGGTGAAGGGGCGACCATCGGGGATCACGGGATCGTACGCGGTGACCGTGGCCCCGCCGTCGGAGAGCGCCCGGACGATCTGCAGGGCGGGACTTTCTCGGTCGTCGCTGGAATAGTCCTTCATGGCGAGGCCGACCACCGCCACCCGGGCTCCATCGAGTCTCTTGTCGACGGTTTCGAGCAGGGAGGCGAGGCGTCGCACCAGCCGTCGGGGAGTGTCGCGGTTGATGGAGCGGGCCAGCCGGGCCAGGGGGAGATCGACTCCGAGTTCCTCGGCGCGCGGGATGAGGTAATGCAGGGCGTAGGGGAGGCAGTATCCTCCGACTCCGGGCCCGGGTGTAAGCAGGTTGACGCGTCGATGGGTGTTCGCGACGCGGATGAGCTCGTAGGTGTCGATGTCCAGGGCCTCCGCGAAAGACGCGAATTCCTGCGATACGGCTATGTTGATGTCGCGCTGCAAATTTTCCAGGATCTTCGACGTCTCCACCGTGGTAATGTCACTTACAGTGATCTCCGCCCTGGTGACCAAAGAGAGAAGTTGGCGGGCCCTCTCGGCGCTTTCCTCGTTTATGCCGCCAACCGCCAGGGGCATGTCGCGAAACTCTTCGAAAGCGCGCCCCTCGGCTATCCGTTCCGAGCTGTAGGCCAGGTGGAAGTCCTCCCCGGCGTGCAAATCGCTGACCTCTCCCAGTAGCGGGGCCACGCGTTCTTCGGTGGTGCCCGGGACCAAAGTGCTCCTGAGAAGAACCAGGTCGCCGGGTTGCAGTAGTTCACCGAGAGAGCGGATGCAGGAGTCCAGGGGGGAGAAATCGACCTCGCCTCCGTTCACCGGGAGTCCTACGGTGACTATGTAGGTGTCCGTCGCCGCTGCGGCTTCCGCGTAATCGGTGGTGGGCCGAAACCTGCCGCTTTCCAGCTCTCGTTTCAATATCTCCCGGATGGTTAGACCCTCGAAGGACTCTTCCAGGTCGGTTTGGCCGTCGCCGATCCTTCGGACCAGTTCTTCGTTTACATCTACTCCGATCACGTGCGTACCCGCTGTCGCGTAGCTTAGGGCGAGGGGTAGGCCGATGAACCCGAGGCCGACCACGGCGACGGTAGTGCGATGGTTTTCCATAAGTGGCGATCTCCTCCGATCAATCCGACGGGGTAACTCCATTCTCCGGCCCATTATAGCAGAGGGTGGCAGGGGGCCGATACTGTCCTCCTGCCATGGCGTAAGGGCGTGGCGTGGCGGTCAAAAGGTCGCGCGAGGAGCGGGTCACACGCCGTCTCGGGCGCCGTCGCTATCGAGATGTGTGCGAAGCGCCCGGGCGAATGCCCGATAGTCCTCGGGACCGATGGCGCCGCGAACGAGATCGGGCGAGCCGCCGCCCCGCCCGCCGAGCTTCCGGAACAATTTCAGGGGTTTTCCCGTCAGGTCCACCTCGCTGCGGGGAGATCGCGTCATCGTGACTCGTACGGCGTCTTCCGAAATCAGGCCGGCCACAAAGACCCAGTCGTGGTCTTCGGGTAGTTGCGCCGCCACGGCTCGGGGGTAGTTTTCATCGGGAACCTCGGATTCGTCCCAGGTTTCTTCCAAAAGGAAAGCATTCCGCGACCGGCGAACCAGCTCGCGCGCCCTGAGGGCAGCGAGGGAAGAGGCGGCCGCCTTCATCTTCGCGATCAATTCGTCGCGTTCCGAGAGGATATTCTCCACGCGCGCCGCGAGATCCCTAACGGGCGTCTCCAGCCGGCTCGCCAGTCGAACCAGGAGATTTCGCCTTTCGAGGTTTCTACCGAGGGCACGGTCTCCCGCCAGGAAGGTCAGCCTCAGGCCACCCCGCACCCGCGAGGTGTCCTCGAGGAATATGGGACCGATTTCCCCGGTGTTTCGAGTATGGGTTCCGCAGCATGCGGAGACGTCCAGATCGTCGCCTATGGTCACGAGTCGCAGTGGGCCCCGGAGGTCCTCCGCAGGGGCTTTGCGATACTCCATCGATGTCTCGTCGGCCTCCCCGGCGTAGTCCACGAGGACCGGGAGGTTTTGCATGACGAATGCGTTGATCTGCGATTCCAACCCGTCCAGGATCTCCCGATCTATGGCATCCGGGGAGATATCGAAGTCGACGGTGCATTCTCGCGCCCCGAGGTGAAAGGAGAGAGTGTTGGCACCGAGCTTTCGGGCGAGGACGGCGGATATCAGGTGCTGCGCCGTGTGCTGGCGCGAGTGATCCATCCTCCGCGGCCCATCCACGCGGCCCAGGATGGTATCCCCCTCCCCAAAGGGGGGGCGTCTCTCGCTGTGGTGAAGCACTTCCCCGTCTTCGATGGTGGTATCGTATACCGGAACCGAGTCCAACTCGCCGCCGTCGCCGGGTTGACCACCGCCGGCGGGGAAGAAGGCGGTGCGGTCGAGGATTGTGACGACATCTTTCACCCGTTCCCTTATCTCGAGCACCCGGGCGGAAAACTCGAGTTGGCTTCGATCGCTCAAGTAGATTAGTTCCGTTCGAAGTTCCATGATAGTCCTTTCCAGCAATTCGGCAGGATCGGTCTGGGCGCCGGATGAATAGTCTCATGAGGTGGTGCAAATGCGTTACAGTAAGCCCGCGGGCTCACCCCGGGTGGGGCTGGTTACCCTGAGCCTTCGACTCCCGGGTTGTCGATCCCTGAAGGAGAAGCGCTCCATAATAAAGCCGCTGCTGTCACACCTGGGCGAAGACAACCTGAGCGTCGCCGAAGTGGGTTCCGCCGATCGGAGGGACCTGGCGGCGATCGCCTGTGTGGCCGTCTCTTCCTCCTGGGAGGCCAGCCGTAAACGTCTGGATCGTGCCGTAAGAATCGCGGCAAATACCTTCGGCATCGACCTCCTGGAGGAAGAAATGGAGCGACTCATCTAGCCGTATCAGAACTTGTAGCCCAGATTCCGCAACAGATCGCGGCGGTTTTGCACGTCCTCTTCGTTCTCAACGCCCAGGGGTGATCCCCCGTCTACGGTGCCCAGCACGGCGCGTCCCTGCTCGGTTTCGGCCACGATCACCGTGACGGGGTTGGCCGTGGCGCAGTGTACGGTGCAAACCTCGGGGGTCAGTTTGATGTTGTTGAGTACGTTGACCGGGAAACCGTCCTCGATGAACAGGGCGAAAAAGTGTCCCGCGGCGACGTCTTCGGCACAGCTGACCGCCAATTTCACCAGGCTCTCGTCGTTGCCCTCGGTCCTTATGAGGCGAGGCCCGGAACCCTCGCAAAACGCCAGTCCGTAGCGAATGCCGCCCCCGGCGTTGGCTATGGCCTCGGGTATGTCCTCCATGGTCTTTATGAAGTGGGACGTACCCAAAATCACGTTCATCTCTTCGGGCTTTTTCACGGGAACCCCGCACAACTTGATTTCCATCGACTACACCTCCCCCTACATATTACGAACGAAGTCGCCATCTTCCTTCTCACGGCCGGGTATGAAACGCGTACGGAGGGACCGACACTTTAGGATCGGTCCCTCCGTACGCCATCGATTCTACTACCCCTCCCGGGCTATTCGCAAAAGAGAGGTACCAGTTTTTGGTCGTTAACGGATACCAGCCCCATGTCGGTGATTTTGGCCTCCGGGATCACCGCCAGGGTAAGGGTGGCGATGCGCAACAGTGGATCCTCGCCCGGTATTCCCATCTCTCGAAGCGTATTCTTGAGACGATCGGTATTTCGTGCCAGTTCCTCGGGGGGAGCATCGGACATCAGGCCGGCGATGGGCAGGGGAAGTACGTCCAAAACTTCTCCGTCACGTACGCAGGCGAGGCCGCCGCCGCGCTCTATCAGGACGTTGGCCGCCAGAGCTCCGTCTTCGGGGTTGCTGGCCACCACGGTGAGGTTGTGGCAATCGTGGGAAACCGTCGCCGCTATTGCCCCCCGGGTTAGACCGAATCGCCGTATGATCCCGAGGGCGCGGTTCTCGTTATCCCCGTGCCGATGAAAGACTGCTACCGTGGCGAGGTTCCCGCCTTCGGTCGGCGTGAGGCGTCCGTCGACGACGGGTATTTCCTCCTCGGCGAACTCGGCAAAGAGGGAGTCTTCGGAGGCGTAGGTGATCACGCGCACTTTGGCCGATTCGCCTCCTCGCGGCGCGACTATGTGAAGGTCCGCGGGCTCGAGGGGGTCCAGATGGACGGTGTTTTCCCGTTCGAGCGGGAAATCGGCGGCGGGAAACTCGGCGATGTTCTTGCCGTCCCGGGCCACCTCGCGTCCCTCGAAGAAGACTCGCTTCACGGCCATGCTTTCCAGCTCGGGGACCACGATCATGTCCGCGACATATCCCGGGGCGATGGCTCCGAGATTCTCTATTCCGACCGATCGCGCCGGGTGGAGGGTGGCGTAGCGGACGGCACGCACCGGATCCACTCCCTCTTCCATGGCGCGCCGTACGACGTGATTGACGCTACCCTGCGCTATGAGATCCGCGGGTTCTCGGTCGTCGGTGCAAAGGGTGAAATTGGGTGGGAGATCGAAGCCCTCCAGGGCGGGGATTACATCCTTTAGGTTGCGAGAGATGGAACTCTCGCGGCCGTCGATGGTCATGCCCGCACGCATCTTCTCCCGCGCTTCCGCGGTGACACGTACCTCGTGATCGCTGGTCGGGCCGGCGCACAGGTACGCGGAGAGGGCACGCCCGGAGAGGGTGGGGGAGTGGCCCTGGATGAAGACGTTTCTCTTTTGTGCCTCCGCGAGGATATCCCGCATTCTCTCGGATCCGTATATGACGCCCGGGTAGTCCATAACTTCCGCCAATCCCAGGACGCGATCCCAATCCAACATCTCGGCGATCTCCTCGGGCCCGAACGAGGCTCCGGCGGTCTCCAGGCCGGGAACGGAGGGGACGCAGGAGGGGGCCAGGACGTACTGGCGCATGGGCAGGTCTTCGCTGGCCCGCAACATGTAACGAACGCCCTCGAGGCCCAGGACGTTACCGATTTCGTGGGGATCGGTTACGGCGGTGGTGGTCCCGTGGGGCAGTACCGTGCGTGCGAAGTTGGCCGGCGTCATCATGGAGCTTTCGATGTGCACGTGCGAGTCGATCAGGCCGGGAAGGAGGTACGC
The DNA here is from genome assembly GCA_046483165.1 of Bacillota bacterium. Classification (GTDB taxonomy): domain Bacteria; phylum Bacillota; class Sulfobacillia; order SLMV01; family SLMV01; genus CSSED11-154. Next base: position 25,121 of record JAWODQ010000076.1, read on the forward strand.
CCCGTCGCCGTCGACGCGTTCCTCGGCCTCCATGAGGGAGCCCTCGGTGCCGGATCCGTCGGGGTCGGCCTCGACGTGGGCGACGAATCCGTCGTATACGAGCACCGATGCCGGATAGATTTCTCCGGTAAATACGTTGACCAATCGGACATTTTCGATTAGGAGGTCGGCCGGGCGTTTCCCGAGGGCCACCTCGATCAGGGCATCTCGGTCACGGGGTTGGATTCGCATGAGTGTCCGGCGCAAATGGCCGGATCGTCACCGTCCTTTCGCTCGGTTTGGCTGGTGGGAGGCACCCGAGGGGGCACCTCCCACGCACAATTTTACCTAAAGGAGATAGAAGTAGTAGAGGAGGGGCAGGCAGAGGAAATACAGGCCCACCGGGATCTCCGATACGCGTCCCGACAGAAGTTTCACGAGCACGTAGGTGATTATTCCGAGGCTGATTCCGTTGGCCAGGTTGAAGGTAAACGCGGTGAAGACGATGGTGATGAAAGCCGGCAGGGCCTCGGTGAAGTCGTCGAAGTCGATGCTGTTTATCGCGGGCATCATCAAGAGACCGATCAGTATCAGCGCCGGCGCGGTCGCGGCGCCGGGAATCATGGCGGCGACGGGGGTGAAGAACACCATCAGCGCGAAGGCGATTCCCGCAACCAGGGCGGTGAGCCCGGTGCGTCCGCCCTCTTCCACTCCGGCGGCCGATTCTATGTAGGTGGTCACGGTGCTGGTACCCATGAGGGATCCGGCGGTGGTAGCCAGGGCATCGACGAGGAACGGCCTTTCGATCCCGGGGAGGTCACCGTTTTCATCCAGGAGTCCCGCCTTGCCGCCGACGCCGAGCAGGGTGCCCATGGTGCTGAAGAAGTCGCCGGCGAAGAAGGTAAAGATCAACGGGATGAAGGCCAACTTCAGCGCCCCCATGACGTCCAGCTGCATAGCGATCGAGGATATGCTCGGAGGTGCGGAGATCAGGTTGGAGGGGAGCTGGGTTATTCCCATCGGGATGCCGATGGCGGTGGTAGCCAGGATACCCCAAAGCAGCGCTCCTTTTATCTTGAGTGCCATCAGGGTGGCGATGAGGAAGAATCCGATGATGGCCAATATGGCCTCGGGCTGCTGCAAATCGCCGATGCCGAGCAGGCCGTTGTCCGATGCGGTGATCAATCCGGCGTTGCTGAAGCCGAGCTCCGCTATGAAGAGACCCACGGCGGCACCCACGGAAACCTTTATGCTTCGGGGCACCAAGTTGACTATGGCCTCGCGCAGACCCAGGAGGGTGAGGAGAAGGAATACTATTCCGGATATAAATACCATTCCCAGGGCCTGTTGCCAGGTAGCGTGTCCGGTCGCGACGATGGAGTAGGCGAAGAAGGCGTTGCTTCCCATCGCCGGTGCTAGGGCGAAGGGTCTGTTGGTATAAAAGGCCATCAATATCGTCGAGGCGGCGGTTATTATGGCGGTGACCACGACCAGGGGCTCGGTGGGCATGCCGGCACCGGACAAAATGGCCGGGTGCACGATGACCACGTACGCCATGGTCATGAACGTTACCAGACCTGCCAGTATTTCTGTGTTGAAATCGGTCTTGTGTTCACTCAGTCGGAACCATCTTTCGAAGAAACCTGCCTTTGCTGCGGCGCTAGAATTGGATTCGGGCACGGGGGACCGCGCCTCCTCTCAGCTGATGGTGGTGGCCGCGGGGCGGCACTGATGTGAATGATTCAACCGAAACCATACTATATCATTCGCCTATATCCGGACAATACCATAATCAAATCGATTTATAATTCTGCAAATGTGGCCCGAAATCGGCCTGGACGCGAGAGCTCTCCCTCGGTTTGCCGGTTTCTTCGGGTGCTCCCGTTGCCGTGGAAACCCGGGGTTTTTCGCGGGTCCGTGCTTCACGGATGGCATCGTGGACCGGGATGGCGATCCGCAGACAATTCCGGGCATGGTGGGTATCGAGGTCCATCGTGATCCGGGGGGCGCCGCGGTGCGGCCAATCAAGAGAAGTTCGCTCCCGTGCGGGGGAGGCAGCGGGAGCGAGGATAGGGGCATTTCGCCTCATGTCCGGTCTCGGAGGGCAAGAAAGGAGCGCTAACTGTCCGGAGCATTCCTCTCCGTCGATGTTGCGTCACCGTTTCCCGGGCGGGCATTCCCGGCCAAGAAGCGTCGTGCCAGGAGGTACCCCACCGCGAGTTCCACCACGAAAAAGCCCAGCAGTGCGAACAGAGCGGGTCGGAGAGGGTTTTTCAATTCGGCGCCCAAGTAACCGAGGATGACCACGCCCGGTATGCTACCGATGGTGGTTCCCGCGACGAATGCAGCGATTCGAATCCGCAGCACGCCGGTGATGTAGCTGATCACGTCGAAGGGGGGAAAGGGCATCGTCCTAAGTAGGGCTATGCCCCAAAAACCCCTTCGGCGAAGTAAGCTTACGGCGGCAGGGAAGCGAGGATCGTTGCGCTCGTCGGCGAGCACCTCGCGAACCCAGCGACTACCCAGCCGACGAGCGATGGCGAAGGGTATGACCGAGCTTATGGCTACTCCGGCGAGGGCCAGGAGGATGCCCCGGGATACGCCGAACATGAGCCCGGCGGCCACGGTGAAAGTCCCCACCGGGATGAAGAACAATCCCCTGAGGGCACAGAGCGCGAGGAAGATCGCGGGGGCCGAGCGACCACTTTCGCGGAGAAGAGAGTGGATGCCGGGAATGCTGACGTCCACGACCTCCAGCCGCACCAGTACAAGCCCCGCCACCAGGAGTGCGAGCATTATCGCTCCCAGCGGCATCAGCTTCCGCATCAGCGTTCCGATACCCACCATCTACTTCCTTCCTTCGGTCGAGGGGTCAGGCCAGATCCTCTATGACATTCAGGAAACGATCGACCTCCTCGGAGGTATTATAGGGCGCCAGACCGACCCTGATGAGACCACCCGGACCCGGATCGAGCCTCTCGACCAAAGTCATGGCGTAGAAGTGGCCGTCCCAGGTGAATATGCCTCTCTCACCCAATTTCTCGACCACGGTGCGTGCGTCGAGACCCCTCACGGTGAATCCGGCCGTGGGCGTGCGGGCTTCCCCCGGCGAGGGGCCGTGGATGCGGGTGGTCCCGATGGCCTCGAGGCCGCGGTACAGGGTGTCAAAGAGCCCGTCTTCGTACTCACCCATCCTAATCATGGAAGAAAGGATGTTTTCTCGGGTGGGGGAGAGCCCCCGCCCATCGGGATCGGCCAAAAAGGCCACTGCAGCGGTGGTTCCGGCCATACCTTCGTGGTTGAGCGTGCCGGTTTCGATGCGGTCTGGAATGGAGTCTTTTTGCGGCCGCACTTTGTCCGTGGCCAACTCCTCGAAGATGTCGTCTCGGCCGTACAGGACGCCTATGTGGGGCCCGAAGAACTTGTACGCGGAACACAGGAAGAAATCGCAGTCCGTCCGCCGGACGTCGACGGGACGATGCGGCGTATAATGGACCCCGTCCACGACCAGAAGACAGCCTTCGGGAAGCATCCGGCGTACCCGCGAGAGGTCGGTTTGGGTACCCACGGCGTTGGAGGCCGCCCCGATAGCTGCCACCCGGGTTCGAGGAGTTACCAGGGATTCGAGATGGTCAAAATCCAGGGTGCAATCCTCGGGATGAAAGCGAACGCTGCGAACCCTGGCACCCATTTCTTCCAGTCCGAGCCACGGCGCCCGGTTGGCCTCGTGGTCCAAATCGGTGACGATTATCTCATCGCCCGGCTCGAGTCTCCTTCCCACCGCCCGGGCCAAAGAGAAGTTCAACGTGGTCATATTGGCCCCAAAAGCTATCTCTTTCGGGGAGGCTCCGAGCAGATCGGCCATCGCCTCGCGCGCCTCGCTGATTACTTCCTCGGTTCTCTCGCTGGTGAGGAAGGGCCCCCCTCGGTTGGCGTTGGCGTGAACCAGGTAGTTTTGCACCGCATCGAGGACGCGCCGGGGCACCTGCGTGCCGCCGGGTCCGTCGAAAAAGACCGCCCTTTCCTCACCCACCCGGGCGTTTAGGGCGGGAAACTGTTTCCTCACCGATCCGATATCCCAACTCATGTTGAATCGCCCTCTTTCCGGATTCCGTGTTCGAAAAGACTTCTACCTCTTGTGGGTTTTGTCCTTCGGATTACTACTCGCGCGACGGGTAGTTTCGGCCTTTTCGGACGGGAGACGGCGGCGGAGCGGGAGCGAGGGCCTCCGAGGGAGCTATGGCGCGGACCCCTTCATCGCGTCGCTCGTCACCGCAGCGGTGCATGGTCCAAAGCAGCCAGAAGACGGCCACGCTGACGACGAACGCCACGATGTAGGGGGCGAAGGGAGTTAAGAGGCTCTCTAAGTAACCGATTAGGGGTACCGAGGCGGCCGCGGTCAACATGCTGAGAGTACCCAGGGCTCCCAGGGCTCTACCCCGTATTTCGTCGTCGATGGCGGCTATCCTGAAGACGCCGAGACTTATCATGCAAAACTGGAAGGTTATGCCTATCAGTATGTAGGCGAGGATTATCTGCGTCGTCGATGTCTGCAAAGACCAAAAGAGAAAAGAGAGACCGAAGGTGATGAGGCTGGTGGCCAGCGTCATGTAGGAACCGAATCGCTCGACCAGTGATCCGGCGAGGGGACTTATCAATACTGCACACATGGCTCCCAGGGCGTAATAGCTATTGATCTGTACCCTGCTCAGACCCATGAAGTCACTGGCGTGAAGGGCCATGAAGGGGCCCCATTTGGTCAGCGTCATGGCGACCTGCATGCCGACGGCGACCAGCGTGACGGGAAGCAGGCGTCCCCTCAGGACTTCCAGGAAGGCGAAGCCGCGCCGGGATACCGTCACGGGGCGAGTCTCGCGCAGCATGTGATAACGGATAATGCCCGCGCCCAGCCACAGCGCCGAGGATACCAAAAGGAGCTGTCGCGTCCCGACCAGCTCGAGGATCTGGGCTCCTACGAGCGGGGAACCGGCGGCCGCGATCGCTATGCTGAGTTCCACCAGGCTGAAGGCTCTCCCGCGCAAACGGGGCGGTATCGATTCGCCGATGGCCGAGGAGAAAACCGGCATTTGTACCGCGTGGTTGAACTGGAAAGCCATGAACAAGAACAGAAAGGGAATCCACGAGGTGGCGAAGGAGGCCGCCGCCAGGGCTAGGGATCCGGCGAAACATGCGGATACCATCACGGGGACGCGACCGAAGCGATCCGACCACTGCCCTCCCAAAAACTGGCTCAAGGCCGCGACCGTAGTCCAGGCGGCGGCGGATACGCTGATGTTGAAATCCGAGGCGCCGAGATCGCGAAAGATCAGCGATAGGACGGGGAGAAACAGCATCATCCCGGCCACGCACATACTGCTACTGATGGCCATGGCGGGTACGTTGCCCCACCGTTCAAATCTCTTCAGCGTCGCCATCTCCTTCCTCCGTCGCCTCGCCGAGCAGCCCGTAAGTTAGGACCTCTATGACCGTCTCGCGAACTCGCGGGTTATTCCCACGCTCATGGCGGGCAAAATGTGAGAGGGATTCGATGGCGAGGCGTGCCGCCGCGGGTACGTCGGGCACCGGGTGAAGATACCCCTCGCGCATACGATGGGACAGGTAACGCGCGAGGCCCTCTCGCAGTTCACAAAAGAGAGAGCGCTGCAGCGTCGTCCACAGCTCGGGCCACTCGTGCGCGCTTCGTTCCAGTAGTACGATGGCCCCGCGCAGTTCGTGGAGGATGGAGTATAGACCCAGAAGCACCGCCCGAAGCTCCTCTTTGGGTTCCCTCGGACCCTCTCGAGGGGGCCAACTTACGGGGGAGGTCGACACCAGCCGGGATATCCGCGCCCGGACTCTCTCGACGGTCTCCTCAGTATCGGGAGTCGGTACCGGGATCTCGCCGAAGTTATCATCCCGGGACTCGGATAGGCCATGGAGAACCAGGAGGTGGAAAAGGGCCTCCTTGCCGGAGAAGTACAGATAAAGCGTTCCCGGCGCCACTTCCAGGTGGCTGGCGACATCGGCCATGGTGGTCTCACCGTAACCGCGGCGGGCAAAGACCTCCGTGGCTCCTTCGACCAATTCCATCAGGCGTTCGCGGTTTTCTCGAGTGCTTCTCGCCGTGCGTCCCATGATGCGAAAGTATCCTGAACGAGATATTCAGTCAACCACTGTCGCTCGTCCTCGTCTTCCGCGATCGTATTCCTCCATTCATACGGGGAACCGATGAAGCATCGCCGTCCCGGGGCGAGGGCGTCCCGCGAGGAGGAATCCCGTCGGGGTTCGAGAAGGAGGATTCAGCGAACGAGCCGGGAGATCCGGTGGAATTCATATACGATTGCAAATGGAAGAATGGAGAGATTATCCGACGGATTCAGAGAGGGAGGCATGCGAAATGGTGGACAGTTACCTGCTCAAAGGAGGCAGGGTGATCGACGGGACCGGGGCGGAGCCCTTCCGTGCGGATCTGCTTAACCGAGAACGCCAAATTGAAGAGGTGAAGAGCGGAGGGTTCGATACCGTCCCCGAAAACGCGAAGATCATCGACGTATCGGGAAAAATTGTGGCACCGGGCTTTATCGACATGCATTCGCATTCCGATCTCGCCCTTTTTCGCCCCGAGGGAGTGGGCGTCAAGTTGGGCCAGGGGGTTACCACGGAACTACTGGGGCAGGACGGACTTTCGGTGGCTCCCCTCGCAAAAGAGAACCACGCCCAGTGGCGAGATAAACTGTCGGGGCTTTTGGGAGAAGAACCCTCCCGGTGGAATTGGGAAACCGTCGGGGAGTATTTCGACGCCATAGATGCCATCCCGCCGGAAATCAATGCCTGTTATCTCCTTCCGCACGGTCCCATCCGTGCCGCCGTGGTGGGAACCGACGATGTGCCCACGACTTCGGAGGAACGGGAGCGGATGGGGGAGATGATCCTCGAGGGAATGGCCGAGGGCGCCTGCGGCTTCTCGACCGGGTTGATATACCAGCCGTGCTCTTTCGCCGATCGAGAAGAATTGGCGGACCTAAATCGCTACGTCGCCCGGGCCGGTGGTTTTTTCGTGGTGCACATGAGGAATGAATCTCATAAGGTGTTGGAATCCTTCGCCGAGATGAGGTACGTGGCCGAAGAGAGTGGCTGTCCCCTGCACATATCCCACCTGAAGGTGGCGGGATTGGACAATGCCCACCTGTGGCCGCAGCTTCTGGCGGCGATCGACGATGCCCGGGAGGCCGGGTTGGACGTAACCTTCGACCAATACCCGTACGCCGCGGGCAGTACCATGCTCGATGCGTTGTTGCCGAACTGGGTACACGGCGGTGGCCCCGAGGCCGTAATCGCCAGGTTGAAGGACCCCAAGACCCGGGAGGACATATTCGAAGAGCTCGCGACTTCCGAAGATCTCGGCGAGGAAGAAAACATGTACGCGCGAGGTGGTCCCACGAGCGTCATGGTGACCTGGGTCAAGACGGAGAAAAACGCCTGGGTCATAGGCAAGACGCTCGCGGAAATCGCGGATGAGATGGGTGAACATCCGGTGGTGGCGCTGATGGACCTTCTCGCCGAAGAACGCCTGGCGGCCACGATGATTTCCTTTTGGGGTCGCGAGGAGGACATAATACCCGCCATGCAACATCCGGCAGGGTTAGCCTGCACCGACGGCATATACGGCCCCCATCCCCATCCGCGCCTGGGAAGTTCCTTCCCGAGGATCCTGGGAGAATTCGTGCGCGAAAGGCGAGCACTTACCCTTCCCGAGGCGGTGCGCCGCATGACTTCGGCATCGGCCGCCCGGTTGGGTCTGACCGACCGCGGAGTCGTCCGGGCCGGCAAGGCCGCGGATGTGGTAGTATTCGATGCGGATAAGGTGGAGTCTCGGGCGAGTTACGAGGAACCCCTCATACCGCCCAGGGGTATCGAGTACGTTTTCGTCAACGGTAGTTTGGCGCTCGATGCCGGAGAACCGACGGGCGTACGCTCGGGACGTGCCCTGCGATCCGGCCGATGACGAAGTCATGCGCCGCACCGCCTCGGGAAGGGTAAGCGCTCGCCTTTCGCGCACGAATTCTCCCAGGATCCTCGGGAAGGAACTTCCCAGGCGCGGATGGGGATGGGGGCCGTATATGCCGTCGGTGCAGGCTAACCCTGCCGGATGTTGCATGGCGGGTATTATG
>JAWODQ010000118.1:0-4928 GCA_046483165.1 Bacillota bacterium
GCGGGCCCAATCGGAGAAGATCGAGGGGATTCTGGGCTATCCCGGTGTATCACTTCAGGCGCACCGGGATAGCCCAGAATCCCCTCGATCTTCTCCGATTGGGCCCGCTTGATGGCGTCGATTTCCGTCGAGGAGTAATTGCTGAGCCCGCGGGCGAGCTCGGCTCCGAGGGGATCCTCTACCCGCACGGAATCTCCTCGAGAAAAGCTGCCCAGGACTCGCAGTATCCCGCTCGGCAACAAACTGGCTCCGGTGTCGACGATGGCACGTCGGGCTCCCTCGTCGACGACTATGCTACCCTGCAGGAGGGATGCGAAGGCTATCCAGCGCTTCCGGGCGTCCAGAGCGCGCGGGCCGGCGGGAAACAGGGTTCCGCGTCGCTCGCCGTCGAGGATGGCGTCGATTATCGTCGGATCGCTTCCCCTGGCGATGACCATGTCGACTCCGGTTTCGGTCGCGATCCGCGCTGCCTGAAGCTTCGTCTTCATCCCGCCGGTGCCGAACTCCCCACCGGGATCGGTCGCGGCGGTCTCGAGTCTCGAGGTTATCTCGGGGACGAAGGATATCAGATGCGCATCTTCGTCCTCGCGCGGATCGCCGTCGTACAAGCCGTCGATGTCCGTTAAGTTTATCAATAAGTCGGCGTTCACCAATCCCGCCACCAGCGCGGAGAGGTTGTCGTTGTCGCCGAACTCGATCTCTTCTGTCGTCACGGTATCGTTTTCGTTGACTATCGGAATGGCACCGAAGCCGAGCAGGCTCTCGAGGGCATTGCGCGAGTTGATATAGCGATGACGATGCATGACGTCCTCGCGGTTCAGCAGTACCTGAGCCACGGTGTGGCCGTACTGCGCGAAGAGATTCTCGTATATCTGGATCAAAAGGCCCTGTCCCACGGCCGCGGCGGCCTGCTTTTTCGGGATGGATGCGGGTCTCGCGGAAAGGCCCAGTCGACCGGTACCCGCCGCTATCGCACCGGAAGATACCAGGATCACCTCTTTGCCACGGTTCTTCAGATCGGCCAGATGGCGCACCAGCCGTTCGATGTAGGCCAGGTTGAGTCTACCGCTTTGGTAGGTGAGGTTGGAGGTTCCCACCTTTATGACCAACCTTACGGATTCTCCCAGCCGTCTCCTGAACCTATCCTCCAATCGCCCGCACCTCCGATCCCTGCGGGTCCTCCTCGCGGCGGTCGATCTCCGAATCCCGATCCTTCCCCATTTGGCGGGGAGGATCTCGACGTGAGGCACCCGATTGAAATGTATTATATCGATAATGCAGTTGTCTGGGCAGGGTTTATGCGTCAATCGAGTACGGGTGAAACCTTTGCCACCCTCGTACGGATGCCGGCCGGGACGTGTTAGAATCGTAGGGGAGAACTCGGCAGGGACTGCCGCTTGGCGCTGACATCGATCGGGATTACTTCTTTCGAGGGGGTAAGATAGCATGCCGGAGGAAATCTTCGCGGTCGTAGCCCGGGAATGGCGAGAACGCATCCCTGCCATCGGAGGGGGACGTTTGGTCGGCATTGTGATATCCGCACTGTTGGTCGCTGGATTGGGCGTGCTCTTGCCCCTTCGGGTAGGACAACGGTGGATGTCCCTTTCCGTCGTGGGCATCGTTGCCACCTGTACCGTGAGCGTCCTGAGTATGGATTACGTTCTGGCGACCATAAGCGGCGAGCGAATCCTGCGACGCCGGGGAGATTCCCGCTTTCGGGGCACCTCGGACGAATCGATAGTGTTCGGAGAAATAGTTGCGGGTTCGCTGTACGCCTTTCTGATGATTCTCGTGGTACTCCTGGCCGGTCTGATCACGGTTAATCTCGGTTTCCCCGCGGCAGAGGTGCGACTTTATCCGGCGGGGGATCTGGTGGCCATTTTACTGGCTTCCCTGCTGCTGGCGGAGTTGTTCGGCGGACTGGCTTCCGTGGTACTTCTCGGTGTCGGGAAGGAGGGGCTGGCGCGGGTCCTGATGATATCTGTGATCCTCGCGGTTTTCATCCTTCCACCCTTCCTTTACGCCGTGGGACCCGAATTCCTCAGGGCGTCCATGTCGGATCTCATCTTTCGCCTGGGCCGAGTGCGACTACTGGTGACGGGTATGACCTTCCTCTTGGCGCTGGATGTGGCGGTCCTGTTGTGGTTGCGGGAGCGCGTGCGAAACGGAGGTCTCGGTTCTCCCTGAGCCTGCAGGACGCTATAGGTATCGGACGATTACCCGTTTCGCGGATGAGACCTGTGAGGGCGATGGGATCGCATCGTTTCCACCCCGACGGTTGCTACATCCTTACGAACGAGGGCCCTACACTCCGATTCCACTTGACATGACGCACCCCGGCGGTATAGCGTGAACTTCAAATTCACGAGGATCTCTTATCCAGAGAGGCTGAGGGACTGGCCCGATGAAGCCCGGCAACCGGCGAAAACTCGCGACGGTGCCAAATCCTGCGATGCCTTCGCGCATCGAAAGATGAGGGGAAACTGACTTGACCCGAGGTCCCTTTCATCGAAGAGGGACCTTTTCAATTCCGGGCAAAAGTACAGTACCTGGGGTTTCGTAGAGCGGAGGGGGTGCCGCGTGACGAAGAGTAGGGTCTATATGGTACGGGACGTACCGGTTTCCGTCGATCCCGAAGTCGTGGCCGCGGCCGTCGGCCGTCCCCGGGATCGGGAGCATACCCAGATCGAGAATCTGACACTTCGCGCGACCGAGAGGTATAGGGTTCGCCTGGCCTACCGCGCGAGCTCTCTGGCGGCAGGAGATGGGTGGGTAAAGATCGGAGAAGATCTCGTCCTTTACTCCACCTCCCTCGGCCATTTCTTCCGCGGCTGTAGCGCCGCCCTGCTCATGGCATCGACGCTGGGGACCGAGGTATCCGAGAGGATCCGCGAGCTGGGTGATTCGGGGCGAATGGACGAGGCGTACATGTTGGATGTGATTGCCTCCGAGATGGCGGACGGGGGCCTGGATGTCGCGCGCCGGATGGCCACGCGTCAGGTTCTGAGCCGCGGTGAGCGAGTTAGCCGGCGCCGGTTCAGTCCCGGATACGGAGATGTCGATCTGAGCGTTCAACTCCCGCTATTTGAACGCTTACAGCTCGAAGAACTCGGAATGTCCATTTTGCCCAGTTTTATGTTGTTTCCGGAAAAGAGCGTGGTTGCGCTCGGGGGGATTGGGAGGATGACGCGGTGAGCGAGGCGAGACTGAGGGAAATGTTGCGACGCGGGCCCATCCTGATGGACGGGGCGACGGGACACGAATTGTTCCGCCTCGGCATGCCGTCCGGCGCATGCCCGGAGGCGTGGGTGCTGCAAAATCCCGAGCTGGTTCGCGATCTACAATCCCGGTATGTGGCCGCGGGATCGCGGATAATCCTCACGCCGAGTTTCGGCGCCAATCGACCCAAGCTCGCGCAGTACGGTCTGGACAGTGATGTCGCGGGGCTGAACCGGCGGCTGGCCGAGTTATCTCGTTCCGTGGCCGGGGACGCCCTTGTCGCCGGCGACGTATCGATGACGGGCGATTTAGTGCGGCCGACGGGATCTCTGGATTTCGAGGACGCCGTCGATATCTTCCGGGAGCAGATACGGGGCCTGGTGCAGGGCGGGGTCGATCTGCTGTTCATCGAAACCATGGTCGACCTCGCGGAGGCGCGCGCGGCTCTCATCGCGGCGCGGGAAGCTTGCGAACTCCCCGTCATCTGCAGTATGACCTTCGAGTCCGATGGCGCCACGGTCACCGGCGCCCATCCCGCCAGCGCACTGGTAACTCTGCAATCACTTGGAGCTTTTGCCGTGGGCTGCAACTGTTCCACGGGTCCCGCGGATATGCTCGGCATCATTTCGGAGATGGCCCCGTACGCGGAGGTGCCCCTGGTGGCCAAGCCCAACGCCGGACTGCCCCGGATTACGCCCGACGGGGAGGCGGAATACCCGCTCTCGCCGGGTGAGTTCGCGAGGGAATACGCTCCGCTTCTGGGTGCGGGGGTGGAGATCGTCGGTGGATGTTGCGGGACGAATCCCGAACACATCGCGGCCCTGGCGGCCCTCGACGATTCGCTTTTGGGACGCCCGCCGCGAGAAGACGGCTCTCATCGCGGAATCATCTGTTCCCCCAGAAAGCGCGTGGATTTCCGCGAAGAGCGATTGCGGATAATCGGCGAGCGCATCAACCCCAGCAGGAACGAAACACTGTCTTCCGCCCTTCGGCGGGGTGAGATGCAGGTGGTGCGAGAATACGCCATCGAGCAGGAAGATTGCGGTGCCGATCTCCTGGACGTGAACGTGGGCTCGCCTTCCTCGGAGGAACTCGAAATCATAGACGCTGTAATCGAGGAGATGTCGGCGCGGGAGGTCCCCATCGCCGTCGACTCGGCCGACCCCGCGGTGATTCGTCGGGCTCTGCGCCGATATCCGGGTCGGGCCCTGGTGAATTCGATCTCCCTCGAAACCGATAAGGTGGAGGTCCTGATGGACATTTGCCGAGAATACGGCGCCGCCTTCATCGCCCTGCCGATCGGAGACGAAGGGATTCCAAAGACGGTGGACGATCGCCTGGCGCTACTGCGGGACATCCGCGAGAAGGCCGGGCGGGAATATGATATCGACGAAGACGACATCGTCTGCGATTGCCTGATGCTTCCGCTTTCCGCGGACCCCTCGGCCGGGACGAATGCCCTGCGGTTGGTGGAAAGGGTGCGGGTCGAATTGGGAGCGCCCGCGGTATTGGGTCTTTCCAATCTATCCTTCGGGCTTCCGAACCGCAGTTCGCTGAACGCCACCTTCCTGGCCATGGCGACAGAGCGGGGGCTGAATTTCGCCATAGCGAATCCGTGCGATGGGGCCGTGGCGGATGCGCGAGCCGCGGGGGAGGCGCTCTTGGGTCGGGACGAGGGACTGGTGGAATACATCGGAGCCGAGCGTTTT
>JAWODQ010000016.1:0-10940 GCA_046483165.1 Bacillota bacterium
CCGCCGGTCAATCCTTCCTCTTCCAAACCATATCCATCCATCGTGAAAGTATCTCTTACGATACCTTCATTCAACTCGTCACTTCTTACAACTCCTCCTCCACTCATGGCCCTTCTTTTCACGTCATGCCCCTCCCCCGGTACCCTGCCGCGGCCCGTATCCATATCTGCAGTCCACGATCATAGGACTTCCTCCCCATCATCTTCGTATAACCACGAGTCGGCTGCATGAACAGGTCCCGAACCCTCCTGGGGGCGAAGTCTGCGGACAGTTCATTCCTTACCAGAACTTTCCGCGAATTGGCGAGGATCGTCTCGCGCCACGAGGAGCGAGTGCACGCCCATTCTCCATCGACACCACGAATTGGAAACGAGCGAGATGCCTTCCCCGGACGAGACCTCCAGGGCCATTATCGGAAAGCATTGGGGGTTTTGTGGATTCTCCCGATCGCCGCTCCCTATCGTGGGCGAGTAAGGAGCTTCATCAATGTGTACTCGCTACCCCGCGACGCACTGCTTCACGGGCTTTGAAGAGAAAGCCCCGGCGGGGAGATTTCCCGATCCTTAACCGTACCAATTCGAAATTAGTCCGTCTTGGAACATTGCCAATCGGTATATAAGGACCGAGGATAGGTGGAAGTGACATCGGGTAGTTCAGCCTTCCTCAATTCGACGCATTTCTGTGTGGAAGGAGTCCCCCATCTTGCTTTTACTCGTTAAGAAACCTCGCGGCTTCAGTCTTATCGAACTCGTCACGGTGGTAGTCATAATAGGCATACTCGTCTCCATCGCCATACTGGTCTACGACGGTACGCAGGCACGCGCCCGACAGCGAGCCGACGAGGCCAACGTTAGAATCCTCAACAGTTCGACTCTCCAATGGATGATGGATGATGAAAGTCGCGATCCCCGGGAACACGATACCGACTCGTTGAAATCGGAGCTGGAGAGCTCGTACATAATGGAGTGGCCGGAGTCACCGACCGACTCCGATTACGTGCTCGCCGACGGGCGATGGATCGTGGAGGATTAGGGTGGGCCAAGTGGGCAATACGCGCAGGAGGGCCATTCGCTGCCGTCGGGGCCGGTTTCCTTGGCGGGGTTTGCCCACCTCACGTCCCCTCGCAGTCTAGCCGGATCCCCAAGCTCAAACGGCGAAGATCGGCGGGATGCCGCGCCCGAACTCGAAACGGTTTCAAATTCTTGGAGTACTTTCGCCCGGGCAGCGCTGCATAAAATGACTCCTGTTCATTATTCCAGAATACTCAATATCCGGGTTTCGTTCGCATCTGCGCATTACCCAATTTGGTTTCAATAAACAATTCCCCGACTCAACGAGGATCGCACGCCGAGAGGGAAACTGCGCCGGCGCGAATGCGCCCTCGGGGAAAGCTTCGCTGGCAAATCGGAATGCTTCCCTCCGGGATGGCCTCGTAAATTCGGATGATTCGCCGTGATTAGCCCGCGCCGCGAGCGAATATCACCAAGGAAGAACATGTATCGGTATTCCGTACGTGGAGGGATCATCTCGTCACGGGTACTACCTCAAACGGGCGTCGGAGACTCATGATCCACGAAGAAGCTACAACCGGCTGGCGGGTCCCCGGGGAATCAAACGCCGATACGTATCCTCTGTCCTCGTAGTGAGTTTGCGCAGTCGGAATCTGCGTGACCCCCGAGTATCGCAGTGCGGGAGATCCGAATAGTCGAGATCACTGCACCCCGAACTTGTGCTATGCCCCGAGCTGAAAGCCGGGCCCGCATCCATTCTCGCGGGCCCGGCTTTCCTTTCTACCATTACGTGGAACCTACCTCAATCGCTCCGACAGGTACCTTGAGAGGAAGGTGGCTGCCTCGGCTCGCGTCGTCTCCCCGTGGGGTGCGAACACGTTGCCCGGCAGACCGCGAACGATGTCCAGTTCACCGAGAACCGCGACGTGGCCTGCCGCCCATTCGGGTATTTCCCCGCCATCCGCGAAGTTGGGCACTCCGGCGGGAATTAGCTCCAGCGCCCTCGAGAGCATGACCGCGATCTGTGCCCGGGTCACGTTTTCTCGGGCTCGGAAGCTGCCGTCTTCGTAGCCCGCGATGAGCCCGGAGGTCACGGCCGTCTCCACATAGGGCCGCGCCCACTCGGAGATATCATCGAAGTCATCGAAGGTGGCCTGCGTTTGCCTCGCATCGGAGACGACCGCCAGCCCCGCCGCGTCGACCAACATGCGCGCGAACTGTTCCCGGGTGACCCGATTTTCGGGCTTGAAACTGGCATCGGGATACCCGCTGACGGCTCCGACGGCCGCCAATCGCAGGATGTCGGCTTCACCCCAGTGTCCGTCGATATCCGTCATGCGATCCGGGACCCCGAATACTGCGAAGCGGCTCAGATGGTTAAGGCGGGTGGAGACCTCGTTGTCGATTTCGTCGATGCTGGTCGGGAGGGGTACCCAGGTCCCGAGGCCCTCGTCATAGACGTGGATCACGAGTTCCCGGGGATCACTCACGTCGCTTCCGGAATAGGAGATGTTGAGTTCGAGCGTCTCGGAGAATTCTCGTATCCTCTCCCCCTGTTCCCCGTCTTCATCGACTTCCGTGACCATTATCTCGTAGACCAGGCCTCCCAGTGCGATCCGCGTTCCGATCACGTTCTCCATATCCGGATCGTCGACGGACCGCAGGAGAACGCGGACGCCTACCGGATTGGTCGTGGCTTCCGCGGGTAGTACCAGGCTGATCATGCCCGGGATCTCGACCCGGCCCCCAGTCTCGGGGTCGACGACACCCGATGCGGACGGCATATCCGGAGGGAGTTCTGCGAAGACTGCGGTGACCGATAGGTCCGCGTCGACATCGATCGTGATTCTATCCTCGGTCGTAGAGTCAGACTGGCCGTTCACGCGCCATTCGATGAACACCCAACCCTCATCCGGCGTGGCGCGCACCGTAACCGTGGCCCCCTGGCTGTAGGCATGGGTCCCCGTCGCCGGATTAGTAGATCCCTCGCCCTCCACCGCTACAGTGAGATCATACTCCGTCGCAGGGGGCGAAGGTGATGGTGACGGTGAGGGTGAGGAAATCCTGTCGAAGTTGGCGCCGACCTCGACATCGTGGGCCGGCATCGTGAATGTAGCCCTCTCGTCGTTTTCGTCCGATAAGGCAACGCCTTCGGTCACGCTCCACGAATCGAAGCGATAACGGCTGGCCGGGGTCGCGGTCAGCGTGACCTCCGTACCCTCGATAGCCTCGACGGGGGTGGCGGTGATGGTGCCACCGACCGGCAGATCCGGGATCGAGATGGTGTGAAGTGCCTTGGCTTCCGCCGTTACGGCCAGGTTATCGGCGACAGCCAGCACTTCGCAGGTCCAGCTGCCGTTCGGTTCCACGGCGATATTGTCGAACCCGTTCTCGGGACCGTCGTTACCCTGCACGGCTACGGAGTCGATGGCGTAGCCGGCCTCCGGTTCCACGGTGAATACTACCCGGGCCTCCTCCATCACCTCGCCCTCCGCGGTGGCACATTCGGGAAGGACCTCGAAAGAAGTGGACGTGTGCTGATCTGCGAACTGCACCGTGTGAGTCACGATTTCGCGGAACGTGACTTCGACGTGGGTGCTACCCCGCAGGGCCGGGATGCGATAGGTGGTATCGATCAGCGGCCGATCGTGCTCATTTTGTACTTCCACGGGATCACTGTCCGGCGGTTGTGCGACGTACCAGCGGTCCACCCGGTAACCCTCGTCGGGTTCTGCCGTGAAGGCGATCTCCGTTCCGTTACCGATGTTTTGATTGCCGCTTTCGAACTCGATCCCGTCGGTGGTGGCCGAGAGGATAGTACCGTTCGATCCGGCTTCGTAGGTGACCGTGGAGTAGGTTTGGGCGACGAAGACGACGGTGATCTCGCGGTTTCGATCGATATCCTCGAAGGTGACGGTCCTCTCCAGCGTGTCCTCGAGTTCACCGTCAATCCACCATTTCTCCACCATGAAATTCTGCTCGGGAGTGGCGGTGAATACCAGATCATCGCCCTCGAAGATGTCGATTACGTCCCCGGATTCGACTTCGTTTCGGGTACCGTCGTTCAGCGAATACTCGAGGGTCCCGTGGATCCCTTCGATCCCCGCCGTTACCGTGTACGGGGTGTTGTCGGAGAAGACGGCGGTGACCGTCACGTCGTCCCCCAGGGCACCGATGTTAAAGACCCGATCCGATCCGGCCGAGTCTCCATCGAGTAACCATTCATCGAAAAGGTAACCGTAGGCGGGATCCGCCGTAAAGGAAAGCGACGATCCACCGGTGACATTGGCGAGATCATCGGATTCGGCCTGCAGTCCGTTGACGGTGACCTCCACGGCGCTTTCTTCGGCCCCGGGGCCCTCCGACTGCAGGACCACTTCGAACTGGCCCACCTCCGTCTCCGCGGAGACCGTAGTATCCCGGAGCATGGTGAAGGTAAATCTCTGGTTGTCCGCTTCCACCCCGGCCTCGACGATCTCACCGTCTTTCGTCCAAACGCCATCCTCGGGAATCGAGTAGCCCGGCCTGGGTTGCACCCGAACTTCGCAATCTCCCTGCACCCCTCCGTCGGTCGGAACGGGCTCCCAGGAATCGGTCTCTTCGGCGCGATACTCCGCCATCAGCTGTCCATCCAGCGTCAACGTGTAACTATCGCGGATAAAGGACGCGTATAGGTGGGTGTTCCCCGACCCCATCGTTAACTCGCAGCCATAGGTGCCGTCTTCTTGCGGTATGGCCGTGGGGGTGGTCGGTGTCCGGGGCACCTCCGTCAGGGTCCACTCGCCGAAGTGATACCCCTCGGCGGGAGTGGCCAGGAATTCGAACTCCGCTCCCTCCCGGGCCACGTCACCACTTTGGAAGACCTCGTTGCTGGTGCACTCCACGGTGCCCTCTCCGGCCAATACGTCGAACTCGAGGGTGTTCTGCGCCACCTGGAAGCGAACGGTCACCTCAATTCCCTGGTGCTGCATGCGGTGATGCAACCTGGTGTCCGGTATGCGATCCGGGGTGATGACTTCCCCGGTTTCGCCATCGCGGATGGTCCAATCCCGGACCTCGTATCCGCGGTGCGGCCGGGCCAGGAGGGTTATGTCGGTACCGACCGAATACTCCCTGGGCCAATCGGTCGCGGATTCCGGTGCGATCAGTTCCACGGAGCCGACCGTACTCTCGAGCAGCTTTTCGGCCTGGGCGGTGACCGGATAGGTCGGTCCGGTGAGGATGTAGCGTCCCGATCGATAGGTCAGTGTATAGTTGCGATAGACCGCATTTTCGGCGGCATCGGCTCCGGGGGCTCCCGCGATCTGGTACCAGCCCGGCGGGGTGTTCGAATCTATGGTAACTTCGGTCCCCGCGGTGTCGACGGCTCGAACGACCAGGCCCAGGTCGCCGATGGCGTCATCGTAGGCCAGTGTCCCCTCTTCGACCGTGAGGATGCCGTGATCGGGATGTACCAGGGTTTCTTCGCCGGCGGGAGACTCCTGGTCGGTAATGCCGACGCTGATTTCCCTGGGTAGCACGGTGAAAGACCTGGCTGTCTTCTCCTCTCCATCGACGAAGGCCATGATCTCGAAGACGCCGGCCTGATATGCCGTCACCGAGCCCGCGTCCACGAATCCGGGGACGACGTCCCCGCGGGTCTGCGTCTGGGCATCCCAGCGCGCCACTTCGAAGTGTACCTCGCCCGCCGGGGGCTCGGTCGTCGTCAACCCGCCCTCTTTGGTCGCCAAGCGGAGCACCGGGTCCATGGCAGAACCGTAGACGTAGTTACTGTCCAGGGTGAGCACGTATCCCTGCCCTTCGCCGGCCAGATAGGTTTCGGGTCCCACCGCCAGGTCGCGATACACTCGGTTGGGTGAATAAAAGGCATTGACCTCGTACACGCCCTCGGGAAGCGCGTGATCCAACGTTACGGTGGCGCGGGTAACCCCATCCGCATCGCTCACGGCCAACAGTTCCACCCCGTAGGATGCGGAGTAATCGGCGCCGACGACGTCGAAGACGACGTTACCGTAGGGCCTGGTAAGGTGGTCCGGATGATCCTGGGACTGAAGCTCCAAGGTTATGGTCGGAATTTGGGGATCGCTGCCCGCATCCTCGACGGTAAAACTTCGCACCGCCGGCGTGCGCCGCGAGAAGTCCACGGCGAAGGCGTCGGAATACCCCGAGATGTGGTAGGATCCATAGATGACGTTGACGCGGCACCGGTATTGCCCCTCGGCATCCCGACCGGAGGAACTGAAGGTGTAGCTCGAGTTCGTGGCACCCCGGATGTCCGTCCAACCCTGCGGGCTGAGCTTCTGCCACTGGTATCGCGGTGCCTCGCCGTAATCCTCGAGGTTTTGTACCACGACCTCGACCGTGTGCTGGCTATCCGGGAAGACCTCCAATCGGCCGTCGACCAGGTCGCCGGCGAGGCTCAGGTCCGGGTGACCCTGGTCCGCCTTCGTCCGGAACGGGATCACCTGGCTCAGGATACTGGCGGGTGGTGGCGTCGCGTCGATCACCTGGATCTGGTAGTCGTACTCTGTGTAGGGGTGTAGACCCTCGTCGGTGAAGGAGAAATGCCGCACGGGACCGTCTACGCTCTCGTACTCGTCGAAGGAGACGAAGGCCAGCTCGTAGCTACCGCTGCCGTCGGGGAACTCGTAGTAGCGGTAGATCTGAAAGCCCGCCGCGGGACCCCGGTGCGACCAGGTCATGGTGATACTTTCAGAGGTCGTCCGTTCCACGTCCTGGGAGAAATCCTTCGGTAGCGTCGGCGGAGTAGAAACACCCTCCACCAGGTAGGTCACCACGGGGAATTCGACGTCTCCGTGGGAATACTCGTGGGCCAGGAGTCTCCAGGCGTAGGCGTAATTCCAGGGTTCTGCCTCTAGGGGCATATCGTTAACCGCGGCGGTATACGTACAACCGTCGGTGGTGACCTCGACGCGGCCGTGCCCATGGGTATAACCGGCCGTTACGCCGACGGTGACGTTTCCGACCCCGGCTCCGTACTTGAAGTCCGCCGAGTGCGTGTGGACGTAGGTCTTCTCCTCGGTCTCGCTCATCTCTATCTCCTGCTCGATCGCTCCCAGACCGAAACCTACCCCGGCCGGATCGCCATCATAGGTGAGGGGATCGTTAAGACCTCCAGTGCTCGACGGATAGCTGGAGGGGTTCCCGAGGGTGTGGGTGAGGATGTCGCCGGCGATCTGGGGCAGTTCGGAGAAATCCGAGGCGATGCGCTCGTAGGTCGCCAGGGGCAGGATCCTTACCGCGGCGGTGTGCGGGATGTTCACGGTGACCTTCTGTTCGTCGTATTCGCTAACCTCTCCCGTTTCCTCGTCGACGACGGGGATGAAGGAATTGTACTCGTAGATCTCCATGGGAATGGAATAGAAGGCGACCGAATCCTGCCCGGCCTGGGTGCTGTAGCTGATGGACTGCTGCATCTCGGACATCTTCTGTGTCTCCCAGGTGTGGTCATAGGTGTAGGCAGCCTCCACCTCCCACGACGCCACCTTCACCCCGAACACCTTGACGTCCTTTTCGAAGTTGACGTAGGCGCCCGCCCGGATGGTGTGCGAGGAAATCGTGCCGTCGCCGGATCCGGTGGAGGAACGGAACGAGGTCTCCGACTCCATGTAGCTGCCGCTGAGATCATCCTGATCCAGGTCGGCGAAATACGGGGGTGACGCCAGGACGGCCATGATCTTGGGATCGGTATAGGTGATGCGATGTTCGCCGGTGTACTCCAGGAGTGTCGTGTCTTCGTCGGTGTTCAACCGGCAGAAGGAAGTGGAAAAGTTTACATCCTGCATGCGCGACGAACTCAGTCCATCCCCGGCGAAGATCGCGAGTGCGTCCAACTTCGCGGGGTGGTATGTGTCGACCGGTTCCCACCGCAAATACCAGCCCAACACCAACTCGTACTCCGTAGTGGTCCGGGGAAGATAACACTGCATCAGCTGCAATGTCTCCCTGCTGTCACCGTTGAAATCGGCGGCCACGACCCCGTACTCGGCGTAGGACTGCTGCGCTCCTCCGAGGTTTCGGTTCACGTTACCATTATTATCGAGGGCGGTGGTAATCTCGAGCCCCTCGTCTCCGAGCTCGATCAGGAGGCTGTCGAGGTAAATCTCCGCCGGGGAACCGATGCCACCGGTATTGACCGCGGCAAGGTTCGCCACGCAGCCGGGCGCGCTGTGAAAGACGTTGCCGTGGTTGGCCATGGCCGCATGGACGTATTCGCCGTCTTCTTTTTCGAACAGGTCGAAGTTGGTGGCGGCCGATTGCACGAACCCCTCTCCGTCGAAAAGGTAGATGCCCACGAAGCGGCTGTAGATGTTCCCCTCCGCGATGTCCGTATGTAATTGCCCCCCTAAAACTAGCTCGGGGCTGTTGTCGCCGGTGACATCTCCGAAGGCGAAGGCGGCACGGACGATAGGTGCGGTGCCGTACTCCAGCTCGATCTCTTGCCGTTCCACCAACATGTCTTCCCGGTCACCGAAGAGTACGACGGCCTGGCTACCACTATTCTCTCCGGGGCCGTAATAGTAACCCCAGGTCAGTGCGAGGTCGTCGGTACCGTCGCGGCTAAAATCGCCGGTGGTCAAAGATACCATGTTCGATACGAAGGGATCTTCGTTGAAGTAGTGCGTCCAAACCCGGATCCAGTTGCCGGCATCGAGGAAGTCGCCTTCCTGGTGATCCGCCGTGACTTTGAGCTGATAAACTTCCACCCGGGAGTTGCCCTGTTCGGGTATGTAGACGGCCACCTCGTGGACGCCACTATTGTTGAAGTCCCCGGTGGCGATCTGCAGGTAGTTCTGCAGGAGATGCGGCGACTCGTCGAAGGGTTCATCGTCCAGGCGCCTGCCGGCATTCCCCAGCACTGCCCCGAGTTCTCCTTCGGGATCTGGCTCAATGAGGGTAACGCGATCGCTCGTCTGTCCCGTGTGTGGATCGGTGAAATACATGAACAATCCGCCCCGGGAAGACCAATCCCCGGCGCCCACGGTGACGACCTGGCCCGCCTTGCCCATGGCGTCGGGATATAGGTCGGGATCGACGAAGTTCCCGCCGGCCGACGCCGTGGCGACGAGCGATGGGGCCTCGGAACCCAGATCTGTCGAGACCGTATCCCGGCGGGTCTCGTCGTCGTAGAAAGTCCCCATCCCCTCGTTCAGGGGCTCGTTATGTCCATACAGGGAAATGTCCAGATATGTGGTGTCGGCGTCGACGTCTCTATACTGATGAGAGAGGAACAGCTCGCTTACCGGGTTGACCATCACGGAGTCGCGACCGTACGGGTTTTGCGTGCTGTCCGGATCGAAACCTGCCGGCATCACTGAACTGTCGATGCCGAGAGCATCCAGGGCGCTCATCGTCCCGACGTCCCCGTCTGCAGCGTGGACCGGTTGCGTGGTCGTCACGAAGATCGGTAACAAAGATATTAGCATCATTACGATAAGGCCTATATGTAGAGTCTTTCTCACAAAAAAACCTCCCTTGATATTGGAGGGTGATATTCGATCGCCGCGGCATATGGTTCCCCGGCACCGACCACGCCCCAGCCACTTTTTTCACGACATCAAGCCCGGAGTCGTTATCCACCTCCCGAATAGATATCGAGTATGTCGGCGAATGCTTTCGCGGACGCACTCGTAAGATCCCCCGGCATCCTTCAGGTAAGCGAAGACGATGAACGCGAGAGGCCACCTGGCCTTCTCTCAAGGCAACCAGCGGACCGATTGGATGATCTCGTCGGATCCGGCGATGCGTCGTTCGATAATTTGCCCGAGATACGGGTAGCCCGCACCATCTCAGCACCCTCCCATTCACCGAACGTCCGGATCCTAGTCGTTTTTCGGCGACTCGGAGGAATTTCCTGCCTTGTCAGGGAATGGAAACCGTAAATTACAGATCTCGGCCCGGGCATAGTTGGCGGCTCACGGGATGGCGGAGACGATGGCATCCCGATGAATCAAGTCGGTGTCGGTGTGGATAAGCGACACCGACTGATCCGCCCGCCCGGCGACGCTGCCGCGGCTTCCGAGCAGCCTTATCCTTCCACCGATGGTACAGCTGGCAGAACCAACCCTACCTGCAACTACAGGGCGCACGGCGCGATCCCCGAGCCGAAGCGAGACCAGAGTGACGCCTGTTGGCGGCCAATCTCCGCGGTACCCATTTTCAAGCCGGCCCGCCTTGCGGTTGTCGCACCTCGCCGGCCAGGTGTAAGACAATCTACGGGTGGGTATCGTGCAAATCCTCCGACAGCGGCCTCACGGACCAACCCGGTCCACGGACACCAGCGGACGAAGATGGGGACGGCGCCGGAGCAGATCTGGGCGCCCTTTCCCCTCGTGAAAACCCCTCATGCATCTGCCATCCACTTGCGGCACTTGCCCGAAGATCGTTCTGTGGCACCGGGTGGACCCGGTAGACGCCGCCACGGACTTCCAACGGGTTTCTAATCTTGCGGCCCGGGGCGGTGACCTGGCGCGTACCCCTTCCCTGGATGGTCACGCGAGCGTCTTCGCATGATTCTCGGCGCGCGACGTGCACGCAAAACGCGCGCCCAAATCGATATACCCCGTCACGGCGGGAAGAGATCCACAGAATGCGTGCAGGAAATTGCGATTTCGCGCAGAAACTGAATATTATCGCCGGGGTTATCACCCGGGACTTTGTCCCCGGGGGTTGCCCCTTTTCTCGTCTGGAAGGTTCGTTCAACTAACAACACCCGCCGGAACTCATCCGCCCGCAACCACAAACGGCAGTGGGAACGATAGGTAGGGGGAGTTCGCCAATGGTAAAAAACTCCACCTTCTGCTTTTTCTCATAGCCGCCGGCCTCCAGCCGTTCTGGAGGGGGCGGCAAGCGGAGGCCGAACGGGTGCCGGTGCTGGTGGACTGCTCAGCCAGCATGGGGGCCCTCGAC
>JAWODQ010000049.1:0-8373 GCA_046483165.1 Bacillota bacterium
TTGGGAAGAACGGCGACGAGAGTTTCAAGCTCCGGCCCAAAGTGAGCCCGTTTCGGGTGAAGCCTCACCATTGGATATCTCCCCGGAAGATCCCATCCCTGGGCTACTCGGAAAGAGTCTGGGAGAGATAGAACAAGCGATGGGACGACCAGATGATTCGGGCCACAGCGACCAGTTCGGACCGCACTACTACATACTCTTTCAAAGTGAAGAAGGTAGCATCCGCTTTTCTTCTCCCCAACCTGTAGGGGATCTCGCGTCTCCCGAATCCGTGGAAGACCCCCAAGATTTCGTCGCCGAAAGCGTACTATTGGAACCGGGGCGCGAAGTGATGGGCGTAGAAGTGGGAGCGCATTTCTCCGAGATTATTGGGAAGCTCGGAGAACCAGATTTTGGTCCCGAATCGGGACTGAATGGGCTATACCACATTGATTACCTGATCGAAGATCCCAGGAGAGAAGATTCGCAGATACTGGTCAGTTTCTCCGCTGAATCCCCCGATTCTCCTACTCTGGATTGCTTCGTCAAATTGGAGCCCCCAATCGAATAGGGGAATTGTGAACTACGTCGCCGTCAAGCCGAGCCCTTCCGTTAGCCGACTGTGCGGTGTCGAGCATCCGGCAAATCCATCAGAACCTCCTTCGAGGTAACTCCATTCCATTGGGACAGTGAAGACGCTACGGCGCATAGAGGTTTGCCGAAGCTTTCGGGGGAAAGTGGCTCCCTTCTCCTCGGCCAGCGCGCGCATCGATCCGTACCTGGTCACCTTTGAGCCCTTCCACTATCTCGGGCGATCGCGAAACGGGCAATTCGGCGTGGAGTTCCCCTTCGGCGCGGACCCTATGATGTGAAGAATCCCGGCTGCGGGTGCTCAAAAGGCGGGTAGCAGCTCGAAGGTACCTGCTCGATAATTGAAATCTGCGGTCGAGATGCCATATTCGAGGAGGAGCACACCCGCCTCCAGCTCTGAATGAAGTGCGGTGGGAGCATCGGAGCCAGGCCTGGGCCTATGTGGGATATACCCAGGATTACCCATAATGTTCGAGAAGTAGTTCGTATGGTGAGGGGATATAGGGCAAGCCTTCGCAATGATTGGTGTCGAATGGGTTCGAAGAGAAATGCCAAACCGTAGCAAAGCGGCGGAGATGAAGCCGCCGGATTGAAAGGGTGTCCGATGTGATAAGTGGTTCTTATCGATGGTTGTCGATAATTGTGGTACTCGTGTTCATGTTTACTCTTGGTGGTGTGGCCCTGGCGGCCAACCTGCCCTTCGATGATGTCACCGAAGGGGATGCGCATTCAGATGCGGTCTCGCTTCTTTACGAAACGGGGATAACCCAGGGAGTAAGCCCGACGGAGTTTGGGGAAGACCTGACCGTTACTCGCCAGCAGTTCGCCACCTTCGTAGTTCGAGCCCTGGATCGTGAGGCGGAGGCGACGGAACTCGCCGACGAAGTATCCGAGTTCGAGGATGACGAGGAAATCGCCTCCTGGGCCCGCGGGAGTGCAGCCCTCGCGAGTGAGCTCGGCATCGTGCAGGGATATCCCGACGGAACGTTTCGACCGAAGAACCCGGTGACCCACGCAGAGATGCTTACCATGTTGATCCGGGTGCTGGATGTTTCCGAGGCGGCCGTCGGAGAGTGGCCCGATAACTTCCTGACCCTGGCCGACGAGCTGGGTCTGAAGGAGGGCATTCCCAACGTCGCAGCGGACAGTAGAGCCACGCGCGCCGAGATGGCTTTGGCTCTGTCCAACGGCCTGCTGTGCAGGACGCGAGGATGGGACGCCCATGCGGGACAGATGACCAGGGGTAAGGCACTTTTGGAAGAGAACTTCCCGGCCGTCTACGCGCGCTGGGCCGACGAGGTACTCGAACTTCTCTACACCGAAGATCGCTGGGAGCAAGTAGATGACGTAGCCTACTCCCCCGACGGGGATACGGTGGGGGTGGGCGCCGAAGAACTGGCGCTGTTCTCGGTTTCCGATCGCGAGGTTCTCGTCGAGGGAGGAGATCTACCCGAAGGAGAACGACCCGAGTCGAAGAATCTGCATTTCGCTCCGGATGACTCTTTCCTCGCGACAGCCTGGCGAGGTGTGAGCCTGCGAAATGTGGATGATCTGTCAGAAATAGTTGAGATCCATGGCGGTAACGAGTGCAGGATCGCGGTCTCAAGTGACGGCGAGACCCTGGCCACACATCGCGGCCAGATGGATGGAGAGGTGTGGCTGTGGCGTTCGGACAATGGATCCGATTTCACCAGGATCGCCGAGCTGAATCCCGACGCCGGCTGGATTCACGATATCGAATTCACCCCGGACGGCGCCTATCTGGCGGGCGGATTCCGTGACGGCAAGGTGGTATTGTGGAATGTCGACACCCAACAGGTGCATCTGACACTGGATTTCGAAAACACCGGTGGCAACTACAACCTGGCTTTCCAGCCGGACGGTGATCTTCTCGCCGCCAGTGATCCGGACCTGGCAAATGAGATCTATGTATTTGATCTCGACGATGGAACCAGGCAACGAACCTTAGATCCCGGGGAAGGCAGGGTCTTCTCGATGCAATTCTCCCCGGACGGTACGCGGCTTGCCTACGGTACCACGGCCGGTGAAGTTATAATCCTGGATACGGCCGATTGGTCCGAAGTCCATTCCTTCGAGCACGAGGGCACTATAGAGGCGCTGGCATTTGCCCCCGACGGCAGAAAGCTGGTCGCGGGATCTTCGACTGGTCAACTGCACGTCTACGGCTATGTTGCGCGCTAGGTAAATCGGCCAACCGTCGGTGATGTACCGACCACGAGGTTCGATCCGCCTTCTGATCGGACAGATAACGATGGGTGGTCCCGATTCGTTGGGGCCATCCATCTCTGTTTTTGAACATATCGAAGTTCAATACAAAAGCTGCACCGACGCGCAAAAAGGGTATTGAAGCGTTTCTTTGAGTCAATCTGGCTGTCAATCGCGTTAACGTGATCACGTTTTGAATGGGCTGAGGAAGAGAGCGGGGAAATGAGGGGCACTCGCGCCCACGCCCTGGTAGTTCAAAGCGGATAAGGCATCCTTACTCTCGGATGGCAGAACGCATTACCGAGTTTTCTAGGGGCCGAAAGGGTTTGTGTGCAGTGTCACCCGGTTTTTTGAAGTAGTGATTTGAAGAGGGGGTGGGCCGTTTTGACCTGGAACAGGGGGAACAACTCCCGAATTATCAGCTCTCGGTTTACGAGTAGAATGGCAAGAGATATCACCTGCACTACATAACCATTGACTCCGAATCCGCGCACTGTCCCGCCCAAATCGCCTCCAAACAGGAACGGAGCGATCGGAAGATTGATGGGATCCAATAGTAGAAAGATGGACATTACCCAATATCCCAGTTTTCCTTAAAAGGAAATCTCCAAAGCGGCTATGCGTCTCCTAAAGAAGAAGAGCGCGTACCCGAGGGTGAGGGTGATGGGATTACTGGTTCCGGATATGAAACCCCACTCGACTCCGGTCCTTTGGGCGACCGGAGTTTTGAAGATCCACTTCCCCGCAATTGTGGCATAATTGCGGGATCTCGAGTTGCGACGCGCTGAATCTGTCAGATGCCGCATTTACCTCTAGAGTTCATGTGCAGTGTCGCGCAGGGTTCGCCGAGGACATCGCGAATTTGGCATCACGATGGGTCGATGTGGCGGCAGCTTCATTTGGGGGAAGGGATGAGCGTGCGAACTCGCAGGGAAGTCTTCAACGTCGTAGATCGGGAAATGGACGGAGAACGGGCTCAGGGTATTGTGGAGGAACTGACAAGGTTTTATAGATCCCCGGGATCGGCGGGCTATCATCGCGCCACGAACCTCATCGGGGAAATCGTGGAGTCGTTCGGTATGTCGAGCGTGACTCGTGAAGTGTATCCTCTCGACGGTCGCACGGTATATGAGAATAGGACGACGCCCCTCGCCTGGGAGCCGGTCGGTGCCGAGTTGACCATGGTAAGCCCGCAGGTCCGACACCTGGTGAGCTATGATGAGGCGCCGAGTTGTATTGCGTGGTGGTCCGGTTCTACTCCACCCGAGGGCTGCGAATACGAGGTCGTCGACGTGGGAACGGGTGAAAGCGATACCGACTACCTCGGTAAAGACATCGAGGGTAAGGTGGTATTCATCCACGATACCGGTCGTCGCGAGACCTGGGATCACGCATCTCGACTCGCCTCCAAACACGGAGCGGCAGGAATAATCAATGACTATCTTCTCGATCACACGCCGCCATGGCGTACTCCGGAAAACGTACCCGAGGCCGTCCAACTGCAACGGTTACGGGTTGGAAGGCCCGAAGTATGGGCGTTGTCGATCAACCATCACTCATCGAAGAAACTATCGGAGGCCCTTCGAGGGGGAACCGTGAGGGTTTACGCCAACGTTCAGGCCCGGACGTTCGAGGGAGAAGGTATCAATCTCACCGCGACCATCGAAGGAACCGAGCTTCCCGAGGAGAGCGTGTACTTCGTAAGCCATACGACGACCGGCACGAAACCGGGCGCCAATTGCGCTGCCGGTGCGGCTTTGGCGGTGGAAGTCGCACGTACTCTTCAGCGACTTATCGACGCGCAGAAGCTTCGACGGCCCCGCCGCAGCATTAAGTTCCTGTGGAATATCGAGGGCATGGGTAGCCATTTCCTCTTCGATCAGCATCCGCACGAAGTGGCCAACATCATCGCGGGGTTCAACTACTGCAGTCCCGGCCACGACCAGCACAAATTGCATTCTTCTCTAATGTTCTATCGGGTACCCGATTCAGTCCCCTCGTATCTCAACGACTTCTGTTCCGATCTCATCGAAGAGGCTCCCAAGGAAGCCAGTTGGGTATTCAAGCCCGACCGCGAGATACCGCTAGTACGTCTCAAGGAAATGCCGTATACCCCGTGGAGCGACAACCATCGGTGGAATGAACGAGGTATTCCTACGGTATTGCTCATGTCCTGGCCGGATTTGTATTTTCACACCCAGCTTCTTACCGCCGATTGTACCGACCCGGCAGTGATGAAACGCGCAGGGCTCGTGTCTGCGGTACCCGCCTACGAACTGGCCAACGCCGATGCCGAAACTGTCGAGGAGATCCTCCTCAGGCTTCGCGGGCGAAGTCTATACCGGATGAACCGGATGGTTCCCCACCTGGTGAAACTACTCAAGGACCTCGAGGGTGAGAATAAACGGGGTGAGGCCGATGCCCGAGGCGCCTACGAAAGAACCTTGCGCGACATCAGGTATCTGGCCAAACGCGATCTTCAAGCGGCCGACACTTTGCGCCGGCTGGTGGCGAAAGATGCGGATGAGGTGCGCGAGAAACTGGAAGGGGAGATTGCAGGTTTTCGCGATGAACTGGAGAGGACGGCCGAGTCCGAACTCGGGAGGGCGAAATCTTACGTCAGTTCGTTGCCTCGTCGACCGGAGGCCGGCAAAGGCGCTGAGTCTTCGGCTGTGCCGCAGAAAGTCCCCGGCGCGACCGGTCCAGGGTTGATAGAGTGTACGCACGAGCGAAGGATAGAGATGGCGGCGGAAATCGCCGAGACGGACCCCACCGTAACGTTTGAAACCCTCAGGCCCGTCGGTGACGAGCTGTGGTTTTTGATCGACGGCAAGAGGACCCTCGGGGATATCCGTGACGCCATATGTTACGAGTTCGAAGTGAACATTCCCCAGGTTTACATCGACGAGCTGGTTGGCCAGCTGGTGGACGGGGGACGGGTAACCCTGCGGGAATGAAGGAAAGGGTGGGGGATCTGTTGATGGATCCCCCACCCGCAATTCTGAGAGACGAATTCTCAGCGACGCCTCGCCAGCTACGGCAGTGTTGCTTCGTCCGCGCGGGATCAGAATTTCGGGTTGGACCATCCCGATCCAAATGGTTGGCCGGCAAGCCCCGCGCAACTCGGGAGATGCCGCCTTTGGACGAGTCTCCTCGAGCTCGCCCGTATCCCGCCCCCGCATCTGACCCTCGCAGTTCCCCGTGTGATGATTCCCCGATTCGATATCGGTACCATTGACGTCCGCCCGATCCTCCGTTTGCTGGATGGTAGAAGTGGGAAGGTATTAAGAAACACATCACACCTATCGATTCAGGAAAGTCTCGTCTCGCATCCTGCGTGCCCAACAATCGTCGCACCTCCTGGACTTCGTGACCCGCCAATGAACGTATTGGCATCGAAACTACCCCCGAGGGCGCCGAAAGGAGCAGGTTGGGAAGTTGCCGACCAGTACGGCGAGGAGCATTTGCCGCCGTCCCGCCAGTGAAAGGTATCAATATGGTCAAAGCGATAGTTACGATCGGCATCCTGGTCGTCTTGATTGCCGCAATTGCACCTTCAGGAATATCGCATGGGTTGCCCGCGATGCCCGGCATGATGGGAAGAAATCCGGACATAGCGGACGAGGGGGACTTCCTTATACAAATGATCCCACACCACGAAGAGGCGATCGCAGCAGCCGCCATCCTCAGGGATCATGCCGATAGGGAAGCCCTAAAGGAATTTGCCCGGGATATCATCGCCACACAAAGCGAAGAGATAGAGAGAATGGAATCCTATCTGGAGACCTGGTATCCCGATAGGAATTACGATGTGCCCTATACGCCGATGATGCGAGACTTGGATGGCCTGAGTGGGGAAGAGCTGGAGCGAGCCTTCCTGGAAGATATGATCTCCCATCACATGGGGGCGGTTATGATGGCTCAACAGCTCCTGGCGCGCGGGTTAGTTCGACACGAAGAGGTTGCTTCTTTGGCCACGAGCATAAGAGATAATCAGCGGGCGGAGATCGCCCAAATGCAAAGTTGGATTTCGCAATGGTATGGACCCGTCCGGATGGGCGGAAGAAGGGATGGATCCGTTATGATGTGGAACGGTTGGTCAGGTTGGTTCTTTCCGGTAATGTTGATCGGTTCGATCGGGGTGGTTGGTCTCATCGTGCTGGCAGTGTGGCTTTTGGGAAGATCGCTTTCCTCTTCGACAAACGCCCCCACGACGTCGAAGACGGCGAGGGAGCTTTTGGATATGCGCTATGCCAAAGGAGAGATCTCTCGAGAAGAATATCTGGCATCAAAGGAAGATCTGAAGACTTGAATTAGGGGATACGGGGGTGTGGGTTCCTTTTGGGGAATACACTGGCCCACACCCCATCCCTCGCAGATGTCTCTCGGAGTTTTGCACGGTCACGCCGTGCCCCGCGGACGTTCGCGGCGGAGCTATCATCCCTCGAGGGTTACTTCTCTATCGAAGATTATCCATCTATCGTCTTTCCGGCGATATTCGATCGTCAGGATGTAATCGCCGACCAGCTCGGTACTGGTATCCTGGACGAGTTCGTATTGCGTCGGGGTTATCATGCGGAGCTGAAAGTCCTCATCTTCGCGCAACAGCGTGGGCCCATCCATCGGTATCAGATAGAGTCGACCCGAGCGTTCCTCGTAGTAATCCTCCACGTAGGAGGACGCCAGATCCCGATTCATGATCTCGGCGAGATGATCGATGACATCTTCCATCCGGTCGAAATCTTCCACTCGAGGCAGTGGGTCGTCTTCGTCGCGGATGGTGTCCTGGTACAGGCGGTCCTGGAATTCCTCTTCGAGTTCGAGCGTCCCCTCGGGCCGGAGAATCGGGTGGTCGATGACGTGGATCAGGGACCAAAGAACCCGTGCTGCTTCCGCCCGCGTCATGGCCTCTCCCGGTCGAAAACTTCCGTCCGGGTAGCCGGTCAACAAACCGTGTTCCGTAGCCTGCGTTACGTAGGATTGGAAGTAACTCCCGATTTCGTCGGAATCGGAAAACCCTTCGAAATCTCCGCCGTCGACGGGTTGAGTTCCCGCGGCTCGGGCCAACAACATGGCCATCTCTTCGCGCCTGATCGGTCGGTCATAACCCTCGAATTCGCCGGATCTCACGAGTTCCCGTTCTTCGGCGATTCCAATGTAGGGTCGATACCAGGGTTCCTCTTCGTTCGCGATCCGGTAACCCCGCGCACCCACGATCGTTTTGACGAACTCGGCCACCGAGATGGAGCGATCCGGGCGGAAAGTACCGTCGGGATAACCCTGAATCAATTCCATGCGCTGTGGAGCTCCGAAGTAGGAGAGGAACCAGGCTTTTGAGGTGACGTCGACGAAATCTACCGTCGGGGGTAGCAGCGTCGCCCCGGGGAAAACGGTGTAGCTGACCTCGTACGGTTCTTCTTCATCGGGCATCAGCCTCTCGAAGCCTACTACTCCGATGTGCTCCCGGATTTCCCGACGTTCGTAGTAGGAACCCTCTACGTCTCGATAAAGTATCGTCAGGGTGCGTTCGCCGCGTTCACCCTCGATTGCTTCGATGGTACAACGCAGTGTGGTCGC
>JAWODQ010000075.1:0-7596 GCA_046483165.1 Bacillota bacterium
CCACCGCCGCCGCCACGGCCGTCGGCGCCTCCACCGCTGCCGCCCGCAGTACGCAACTGATCGCGGAGCCCTTGGCCACGACCTCAGACGGCGGTGCCCAGCACTAGATGTGTAGTCACCACCTAGCCTGCTTTGCCCACCGGCTCGGTGGAGCTCCGACAGCGGAAGGGCAGCGACCATGGCGATCTACGACCGGCCCGTCCGCATCCTGATGCGAGAGATGATCGACCAGCTTGCCCCGCAAGGCGGGGTCGTCTTCACGCGCAGCGACGCCCTCAACTGGTTCAACGAGCACTACCCGAAGGTGAAAGACGGGACCGTCAGCGCGCACCTATTGCGGTTCTCGACCAACTCGAGGAGCCGCCACCACTACAGCGTCCGTCCGGACGAGTCCTTGCTGTTCCAGATCGACCAAGGACACTTCCGGCGCTACGACCCCGCGACCGACCCCACGCCGCTCGATCAGGACGCCAACGGCGACCCCGGGTCTGACGGTGGCGACGAGGACGTGTCGAACGACATCCGGGAGTTCGCCTACGAGAAGGACCTTCGCAACTTCCTCGCTCGGAACCTGGAGGTGATCGAACCGGGCCTACGCCTGTACGAGGAGGAAGGCATCACCGGCGTGGAGTTCCCGGTCGGTGGACGCTTCGCCGACCTCCTCGGCGTCGACGCTGAGGGACGCCTAGTGGTGATCGAGCTCAAGGTGTCACGCGGATACGACCGCGTCATCGGGCAGCTGCTGCGTTACATGGCCTGGATCAGCAAGCACCAAGGCACTTCCCGGCCGAACGCGAGACCCAAAAGGGCCTCCATACCGTAGGTGGCCGGGAGGAGATGCCCTACCCGGGCGAAGACGTCGGGTAGGAGTTCGGAGGGTATCATCAATCCTCCCAGGAGCATCGTCGGCAAAAAGATCATCTGCTGCCACAGGATGGCGACCCGCCCGCCCGCGGATATGACGCCGATGAGCGATCCCATCCCCGCCAGGGCGAAGAACGTGAGGGCGGTCACGGCGACGAAGGCGGCGGGATTCTCCGGGGCCGGTGCCCCAAATAGCACGGCGGCAGTTACCGCGATGGCCAGTGAGGCCAGTCCCGCGTGTGAGCCCGTGGACATGGCGGGGACCGTGAGTAGAGACGAGGTCCCGACTCCGTGGACGCGATAGGCGCGAAGTACGCCCGCCTCGCGGGCTTCGATCAGCGGGGTCGGCAATCCCATGATAGTCGCAGATAGTACGGCGAAGGTGACCATGGCGGGCACCATTTGATCGGCGAAGAATGGATTGATCTCCGACATTACTCCGCCCATGAGGAGATAGAATCCCAGGGGCATCAGATAGTTCATCAAAAGTAACGTACGATTCCTCATTCCCGCGGCGAATTCGTAGCGCAAATGCAGGGCAAACACCTTCATCTTCTCGTACATCTCCCTTCGTAAACTTGCGATCGAAGCACTTCTCGGGCCGGGGTCCCAAACGCTCAAGCCGATTCCTCCTCCACCAGTTCCAGGAAACGCTCCTCGAGCGAGGGTCTTTCCACCCGCAAATCCAGGAGGGTATCGCCGTTCGCCTGGATGTGATCCATCAGGCGGGCCACGAGGGGACCCGGCGAATCGCTTAGGGCCACCGCGTATTCTCCGTCCCGTCGGAACTCCGAGAATGCCGGCGAGGAGTGCACGCTTTCGCGAGAGGTGCGCACGGAGATCTTGGTCAACCCGTTCCCCGTGGACGTCAGCTCCCGCGGCGATCCCGCGGCGACTATGCGGCCTCCCATCAAGACCGCGACCCGCCCGGCCAGGTGCTCCGCCTCCGCCATGTCGTGGGTGGACAAGATCACGGTGGCCCCCCGATCGCGGGTTTGGGCTATGAGGCGATGAATCGTGAGCCTCGAGGAGACGTCGAGTCCGGCGGTCGGTTCGTCCAGGAACAATATTTCGGGTCGATGCACCATGGCCAACGCCAGGTCCAGACGCCTCTTTTGGCCGGTGGAAAGTATCCCGTAGGCGTCGTTCATTCGCCCCGCAAGCCCCAGGGTCTCGAGGATTTCTGTGTCCCCTCGCACCCCGTGGTAGGCGGCCATGAGTTCAAAGATCTCCGAGACGGTCAGATTGGGGGGTAGGGATCCGGTTTGAAGCTGTACCCCGATTCGGGCGAAGAGGTCCCGGGCGTGGGTGGCCGGATCCACGCCGGCGACCGATACCTCGCCCTCGTCGTAGCGGCGAAGCCCCTCGAGACACTCCAGGGTGGTGGTCTTTCCGGCACCGTTGGGTCCCAACAGTGCGAAGATTTCCCCGGCCCGCACGTCGAAGTCGATTCCGTCCACCGCCGCGGTGTCGTCGTAGCTCTTTCGAAGACCCCGAACGCAAATTGCCGTTTTCTCCACGTCGATCATCTCCCTTCGCTTCCTCAATTTCACGTTAGTTTCTCTGCCGGGGAAATCCATCGGACAAAAGTAGGACGGGGCCTCCTCCGAAAGGACCAATCCGAAACTCGCAGAAGAGGTGTGTGAGGATGAAGTAGCGGATCCGTTTTACCGCGCGTACGCCCCGGCCCGGACGGCCGAGGAGAGAGGAGATATATCGATGTCGCGAGATCCCAATTTGGAGTTGATGGCCGAACTGTTCGGATTCCTCTCGGATGAGGTGGTACGGCGTTTCGGCGACGAAGGTGAAGAAGCGGTTCTCGCTGCGGTGAGAAGCTTCGGGGAGAGCCGCGGCGCCGACATCGCGCGCCGGGTGAGGGATGCCGGTGCCGAGCCCACGGTCAAGAACTATCTCGAGTATTACGATATGCAGCGGGATACGGGTTTCGAGGTGCGAACCGAGCTCGGGGAAGGCCGGGCCGACCAGGTCTTCGAACATTGTCCCCTGTGGGAGGTCTGGCGGGAGATGGGCCTGGAGGATGCGGGATACCTATACTGCCGGGAGATCGATGCCTCACTGACTCGCGG
Organism: Bacillota bacterium; assembly: GCA_046483165.1. GTDB lineage: Bacteria > Bacillota > Sulfobacillia > SLMV01 > SLMV01 > CSSED11-154. Next base: position 2,952 of record JAWODQ010000075.1, read on the forward strand.
CTACAATCCCCACATGGTCTTTCGGCACCACACCCACTTCCGGGATCCGGAGGGTCGTTGCCGCATGAGCTTCTGCCTCCCGGATGAGGAGTAAACCGGGGATCCGACTTTGATCAGAAGGACCAAAGCAGCGGTACCATTACCAGGGCCACCAGCATTACCAGGATGCAGAGGGGAAGCCCCACGCGCAGGTAGTCGGCGAATCGATAACCGCCGGCGCTGTACACCAGCACGTTCGATTGGTGCCCGAAGGGGGTGAGGAAGGCACAACTTACCCCCAGGGTCACCATCATGAGAAGCGGTCGGGGATCCACTCCAAGTTCGCCGGCTATTCCCAATACCAGGGGTCCGACGATCAGGATGGTGGCCGGAGGTGTCATGAGTGATGCCGTCACGCAGGATATGCTGAACAGGGCGGCGAGAATTGCTATCGGGTTTTGACCGACCAGGCGCGTTATGCCCATCACCGCGACGTGGGTCAGCCCACTTCCTTCCACCGCGACCGCCACGCCCGCCATGGATCCCAGGAGGACTATCACCGACCAGGGAACGGCGCGATACACCCTCTGCAGGCGCGGGCATCCGAAGAGGACCATGAGCGCGACCGTTCCCACGGCCGCCAGGGATATGGGGAGTACGCCGGTGGCGGTGACGATGACCATGGCAGCAAAGAGACCCAGTACCTGAATCACCCTGCCCCGGCCTTCGACCACCGGTTCCCTGTCCAAAAGCAGGAGGTTGAGGTCTTCTGCCACCTGGTCCACGGCCTCCGGGATTCCGAGGAGCAGTAGCATATCCCCGCCCTCGAGGCGCACGTCCGCCAGCCGGCCCGTCATGCTCTGTCCCTTGTGGGCGATGGCCAAAACGTGCAATCGGTAGCGCGAGCGGAAATTCACCTCTCGCAGGGTGCGTCCCACCAGGGGGGAGCGGGCCATGACCACCACGTCCGTCATCTCGGCCAGATCGCGCGGCAGGATATCATCGATCGTCTTCGGCGAGGCGAATTCGAGCCCCGTCGCCTGCCGCAGCGGGATGAGGTTTTCCCGGGGCACCTCGATCTGCACCACGTCGCCGGGCCGCAAGATGTTGTTGACCGTGGGGTTGGTCAGGTGATGGCCCTCGTGCACTATGCCGAGGACCGTGGCGTCGTAGTCTCGCTGCAGGTCGGTATCTCCCACGAGGGAATGGGCCAGGGGACCTTCTGCCGGAACTATCGCCTCCACCAGGAATTGCGTCACGCCGAAATCCTGGGTTAGGTCGGTTCGCAGCCGGTTGTCGGGGAGCAACCGATGGGCCACCAGGCCGAAGTAAATGCCCGCCACCGCGAGCACGGGGAGCGCCAGCGGGGTCAGCTCGAAGAAGGCCATGGGCTCCTGGCCCCACTCGCGCAACATGGAAGAGGCCAGCAGGTTGGGGGGCGTACCCATCAGGGAGGTAACTCCGCCGAGGAGGGAACCGAAGGCCACCGGTATCAATACTTTTGACGGGGGCCAATCGTTTTTGCGGCAAACGCCCATGACCACGGGGAAGACCAGGGTGATGGCGGCGATGTTGTTCATAAAACCGGACATAACTCCGACGGAGAGGGCCCCCAGGGTGGCGAGCACGGGTATGCTGGTGGCCGTTTTTCCGAGCCAAACCGAGAGGGGATGTACGGCGCCGGTGCGCTGTAGCGCCTCGCTTATCATCGTGAGGGCGGCCACCGTTATGACCGCCGGGTTGGAGAATCCCGAAAAGATTTCATCCTCGGGGATGAGGCCCAGGATGGCCAGGGTGAACAGGGCAAAGACCGCCACCAGGTCGTAGCGCACCCATTCAGTTATGAAGGCTATCAGTATCAGGAGGAGTATCCCCGATACCAGGAGCATTTCCGTGGTCATGTAACCTCCGCCTTCGCCAATACGTGCGGCGATCGGTGTCGTCTCGGTCGCCGGGGGTCACCCGCGAAAAGTCCTCGCGGGCGAGTTTCGCATCGTGCTCTTCCGTTCGCCGGTCGAGGCCCGATACCTGCCGCAAAACGGGGGAGGTGGGAGCAGAACAGTCCGTGCTTATGCTTCATCTTTTGCGAAGTCCACGGGGAAGAAGCGAAAGAGCGACGTCGCGACCAGGGCGAACACCAGGAGTCCCGTGGGCCCCATGGGATTGGTCCAAAGTAGCCCGCTGGTCGGGTGGAATATGCCGCCCAAAAACAGTGTGGCGTTGAAGGTGCCGTGGGCGAAGCCTGCGACCACGGCGCTGTCCGATTTCAGGCGCAGCCAGGTGAAGATCGCGCCGAGGGGAATGCAGGTCAGGGTCATGAATACTGCACCGAGGTAGGGGTCTTCGGGGAAATTGTGTCCCATGAGGATGATGGGCGCGTGCCATACTCCCCAGATGGTCCCGATGATCAGTATGGCCCTGGTCAGTCCGGCCCCGCGCATCTTCTCCAGTAGATATCCCCGCCAGCCGAATTCCTCGCCGAGGCCGAAGACCAGGTTTTGTATCGGTGCGGCCACGAAGATCAACAGTAGTATCACCCAGGTGCTTATCTCGAACCCCGGGGCGATTTTCTCGAAACCCTCCGCGGGCGGAAGCAATTCCCCGAGGCCCGCCCCGGCGGCGACCAGGGAATGGAGGAGGTGGGTTCCAAGCACCACCACGTAGGCCAAAAGATAATAGCGCAGGCCTCCGAAACGCAGCCCGTAATCCCTCGGGCTCTTACCTTCCTCCCGGATGAAGATCAGTGCGGCCAGGCCCGGGATGAACATCTGGGCGGTGAGCAATACCATGGCCCCCGAAGAAGCGTAGCCACCGGTAGCGTAGAGGATGGAGTTCAGCACCAGGGTGATGGCGAACACCGACAATACATACTGCCCCGCTTTGCCCCTAAGTATGTGGTGCAATCAGATCACTCCGTTTTCTCAAATTGGTGGTCACCGGCGAGCCAGGGCCCAGCGGACTAGATCGTGAAGCCAGGGCCAGTGGCTGCCCTCCCCGCCCTCGAGATCGAACTCGCCGGATTCGGGATCCTTCCCCATTTCCGGGTGAGGGCCCATGAGTACAACCGATCCCCGGCCGAACTCCTCCGCCACGACCGCCGCTTCCCCGTTGGCGGCGTAGCGGGCCAGGACCCGAACTTCCTCCGGTCGCTCGGGGACCAAATAAGGCCCATCCATGTAATACATTTCCCTCGAATCTTCCCCGGCATCGCCGAAGGGGGTATCCTCCTCGTCTACGATCTCCGTGGGATTACCCCAGCCCCCGAAAGACGCCTCCGGGCCGATGGCGCTGCCCGAGAAAAGGCCCGTGGCTCCCTCCTGCGATTCCCCGTCCCAGACCACCGTGGTCGCGGCGTAGTAGGCGCCGGCACAGGTCCCGAGATAGACCCCGCCCTCGGCCACGAAATCCCCTATTGCCTCGTGGTCCGGGACATAGGCCCGGTATTCGGCGCTGAATCCCCCCGGGAACCATATCGCGTCGAAGCGTTTCAACCTATCGAAATCGTCGCCGTCGAAAGTGGCGTGCTCGATTTCGTAGTGCTCTAGGAAGTTTTCCAACGCCACGACGTTTTCCTCCCAGGAACCGCGTCCCGCGTAGATTCCCACGAAAAAGGAAGGCCGGGGAGGTATTATCCTGATGAGCAGGGGATCGGGGTGGTGCGGAAAGAAGCCGTAGCGATATCTCAGGGCCCGCGCCGCGGATCTGGGGGGCGGTGCCATTACCCGGGGATGCTCATTGTCGTCGAGGAGGGCGATGAGGTTCCGGGCCGATTCGGGTACGTCGCGGGGGGCCAGCGACAGGTGGTTCGATTCCGTCATGTGTACCTCGCCCCAGGTCCACTGTATCCGGGGTGGGCGTCCCCGGTTGGTCTCCTCCGGCAGTTCCTCGCGCGGGGGAAAGATGAAGGAATCCCCTCCCCATTCACGACCCCAGCTGGAGGCGAAGAAGAGATCCGGCGGGGCATCTCCGAGCAGCCGTGGCGTCCAAGCATCCGGTAAGCGGGGTAGCCTGGGAGCGGGAATATCCGCGTCCGGGGAGAGCGCCACGCCGATCGGTCTCACCTCCGAGTTACCCGCGGGAGGCGGGTCCGCCACCTCGTCCGCGGCTGCCTCGACGTCGTCGGCAAAAGCGAGATGACACAGAGCGAGGAGCGTCAATACCAGGGCCACGGCCGCGACCCTCAGATGGAATCTGTTTCCTTCGTTCGACGTCAACGCCTACCCCTCCCCATGCCAGCATTCGCTATCCAAGAGATTATCATCCCCGCTCGCAAACTTCACGTGTGGCCCCTGGCGCGAGGCCGACCTTGGCGGCGGTTTGGCCGGAAAGGAGAGGTGTCAAGGGCGAAAATGCTTGGTCCGATGCGTCGCGTTGGCCGGCATGTCGGGAATCCTGCTACAATACCCCCACGGAGAAAATGCGAGCATCGAAGCCATTTCGGCCTCTGGAGACGAAGGGGGAGTGAACCTATCAGCCCTTGCCTGCCCTCGGTCAACCCTTCCAACAGGTCTGCGCAGATACCGGCGCGCGCCACCGCATCCCCCGCTTGGACAGGGAGGCGGCCTTGGACGACATCACCTCCCGCCTCCGCTGGGCGATTCCGCGGGTCCGTTGAATGGAAGGAAACAGATTCCATCTGAGGGTCGCGGCCGTGGCCCTGGTATTG
>JAWODQ010000089.1:0-3400 GCA_046483165.1 Bacillota bacterium
AAGAGCATCACCCGCCTCGACGGGGAGCCGAGCATCGCCCTCTCGGTGAGCAAGGAGTCCGGCGCCAACACCGTCACCGTCTCGAATCGAGTGGATGCCGCCATGGACGATCTGGCGGGGGAGCTTCCCGCGGGGTTGCGGGTCGCCGAGGTCATGGACCAGGGGCGGTTCATAGTGGCCGCCATTCGCCGGGTCTTCAGCAACGCCATGATCGGCGGGGTTTTGGCGATCGCGGTCCTTTTCGCTTTCCTGCGGGACTGGCGTAGTACCCTGGTCACCGCCCTGGCGATACCCTTTGCCGCCGTGGTCTCTTTTACCTTCACATATTTCGCGGGTCTGACCATGAACCTTTTGAGCATGGGTGGACTGGCCCTCGGCATCGGAATGATGGTGGACAACGCCATCGTGGTATTGGAAAACATATTTAGGAAACTCGACGAGGGGGGCTCTGTGGCCGCCGCGGCGATCGCCGGTACATCCGAGGTGGCCGCCGCCATCACGGCCTCCACCCTGACCACCCTGTCGGTATTCCTGCCCATCATTTTCACCGAGGGCCTGGCCTCCGAGATCTTCGGCGATCTCTCCCTGACCGTTTCGGCCGCCCTGGGCGCCTCGCTGCTGGTGGCACTCATCGGGGTGCCGCTTCTCGCCTCCCGGCTGTTGCGGCGGCGCACCGGCGGGCAGAGCGCCGCCGGGGAGTGGAGTTCGCGCGGTCTTCCGCGAACGTACAGCCGTTTCCTCGACTGGTCGCTGGACAACCGAGGCTGGATAATCGCGTTATTGCTCCTCGCCCTCCTGGGGGGAGCTGTGGCGGTCCCCTTCATCGATACCGCTTTCCTGCCGCAGATCGATGACGGTCAGATCATGGTGGACGTGGAGCTTCCCGCCGGCACCGCCCTCTCTCGGACGGATTCGGTCATGGAGGAGCTGGAAAGCAAGTACCGGGAGATACCGGAAGTCGACTCCATCCTGACCTACTCGGGCACCACCGTCGGCCTGGGAATGGGTGGTGCCGACTCTTCCTCCGGTCAGATCCAGGTAACCCTGGTGGACCAGGACGAGAGGCGTCGCAGCTCGGAGAAGGTTTCCGAGGAAGTGCGGGAGCTTTCGGCCGATGTCCCCGGGTGCGAGGTCAGCGTCACCGCCGGAATGTTCGCGAGCATGGCGGGCTCGTCCCTGGGAGGTTACGGCGGGCCTTCGATAGAGCTGGCCTTTCGCGGCGACGATATGGACGCCCTCGAGGATCTCACCGGGGAGATGGCACAGAGCATAACGCAGCTCGAGGGGACTTACGACGTTCGGACAAGCTTCGACGAGGGTGCTCCGGAGCTTCGCCTCGCGGTGGATCGGATAAAGGCCGCAAACCTCGGGGTGACCCCGGCCCAGATCGCGAGGACTGTGCGCACGGCCTCCGTGGGCGAGGTGGCCACCAGGTATCGCGTCACCGGGTCCGAGATGGATATCCTGTTGATCTTCGAAGAGGATGCCGTGGGCGACCGCGAGGGCCTGATGAGCATACCCGTCCACCTGGCCGGTGGCCGCGTGGTGCCGCTTATGGAGGTGGTCGATATCCGCGAGGAGGTCGGACCCACCGAGATCGATCGCATCGATCAGTCGCGATCCGGTACCGTGACGGCGCGGGTCACGGGACGCCCGGCCTCGGAAGTGAACGCCGAGGTGGCGCAAATCGCCGACGGCATGAACCTTCCGCCCGGTTACACCGTGGACCTCGAAGGCGAACAGGCCCTGATAGATGAGTCCTTCGGGACGCTGGCCTGGGTGGCCGTCCTGGGATTCTTGCTCATGTACCTGATAATGTCGGCCCAGTTCGAATCCTTCGCCTTTCCCCTGAGCGTCATCCTCACGGTGCCGATGTCCCTGATCGGCATAGCCGGGGTGTTGGCGATCACCGGCCGTACTTTCGACGTTAGCGCCTTCGTCGGTCTCATCGTGGTGATGGGGATAATCGTCAACAACGCCATAGTCATGGTCGATTACGCCAATCAGTTACGCCGCGGGGGCATGCGGCGGCGCGAGGCCATGATCACGGCCGGGACCGTGCGGATGCGTCCCGTCCTGATGACGGCATTGACCACCGTGTTGGCCATGGTGCCCCTCGCCCTCGGAATCGGAGAGGGAATGGAAATGCAGGTGCCCCTGGCGACCACTGTCATGGGTGGCCTCAGTGTGGGCACCGTACTCACCCTGGTCGTCTTGCCGGTGATGTACACTTTGATCGACGATGTGACCGGCGGTATCGGAAAGGTCGCGACGGATGAGGGAGGCGATGATGAGTGAATCTCCGAGATGGGAGAAACGACACTCCCTCCAAGGGAACGATGATCCTCGAGGCGGCGGTTCGGGTCCTGGCAGTTAAGGGTTTCGAGGCGACCAAGGTCGAAGAAATCGCCCGCGAGGCGGGGGTGGGCAAGGGTACGGTGTACGAGTACTTCGACAGCAAGGAGCAGCTGTTCGAGGAGGCGGTCAAACAGGCCACGCTCATGTACGCGGAGATGATCGTCTCCGCGCTGGATGCCGGGGATACGCTGGAGGAATCGTTGAGCAACGCCCTGAGTGCCTCCCTCGTCTTCGCCCAGACCAGCAGACACCCGGCCCAGGTCCTTTTGGACAATCCGGGCGGACGGGCGAAGGAATCGGTCAAACACTGGCTTTTGGGTCTCCGCCAGGAGCTGGTAGAGGAAGCCACCCGAACCATACTCCGCCACCGTGGTGGTGGGGTGGGAACCGATCCCCGGATCGCCGCGGCCGTATTCCTGGGTGCCCTGAGCAATCTTTCTCTGGCGCAGCTCCTCGACGATCCAAAGAACTCCCTGGGTTCGGTGGATAGGGTGACCGATGGCGTGCTCGCGGTCATCCTCGACGGCCTGGGCAGGGATAGTTGACCCGCCGAATCCGGCCTCAATGTCACTTTTGCCGATCCCGTCCGCCAACGAGGCGGGCGGGATCCTTCGTTTTTTGGGATTCACCGGCCCCCGCGGCCAAACTTCGCGTGCTCGGTTACCATCGGAGATTGCTCGGATCACGTTTCATCGTGGAACGCACACTTTTAACAATAGATTAACGCAGCCTCAATCCTCGCTTAACCGCCGCCGGTTCTCGGGGCCATATAATTGGTGTCGAAGAGGGTAAGGTGAGATTAAGGGGGACTGACCGAAAATGCGTAGAGGAACGGTAACATTTCTCGCGGTATCGATTCTGGCACTACTTCTTCTGGTCGCAGGCTGTGGCGGTAACGATGGCGAGGGCGAGGGCGGCGACTCGGTATCTTTGAGCACGGGCGGTCTTCTTTCCCGTATCCCCTCTATTCTGAGTGGATGGCCGCCTACGGGGATATCGAAACGGACGTCGAAATCGATTACCAGTCGATCGGAAGTGGCGG
>JAWODQ010000113.1:0-6690 GCA_046483165.1 Bacillota bacterium
TCTGAAGGGATGTATTCTGAAATATTGTCAATTATCTTTTTCACGTAATCAATGGCGCTGCTGAGCCATGGCTCGTTTTGGGCAACCGGCATCAGGAAGCTGTAAGGGTACCATTGAAAATTTGTCGCCTGCGGGGCGGCTACATACCACGATTCATCTGCAAAGAAATCTGCCAGTGGCAGAATGTTCCCGGCGGTTGCACCTCTCCCGTGAAGCAGAATCAGTGCTTTGGAGGCTTCCTTAATACTGTTTCCGTTTTCTGTGATATCACTCTTATGCATTTTTCATGGATTTTTCCGGTTATAATTATTTTCGCCCCGGCGAGATCCCACACCGTGTCTCCGAGACCCACGGTGACCTCTATGGTTTGAGAGGTACTCTTACCCCTCGCTTCCGAAGGAGTGGTGAAAGCCAGAGCAAGAGAAACGGCCAATCCCAAGATAATGCCCAGGATGAGGATAGAACTTAAGAGTTTCATGGAGCACCGCCCTCCGAACAGATGTTCTAGCCTCATCTTAATGCGAACAGGCGTTCGGGTCAAGGGGTAGGGTCAATCGGGAGGAAAGGCGGTGCTCCGAGAAGAATTGGGACAGGTGCTGTCGATCAGAGATTCATGGAACTGGATGGTGACCTTTGGAGAAAGACCGGGAAGACCTCGGAATATCAAGGGGTGAACGTGCATCCGGGCGCCGCCGGCACCCACTGATCATCGTATCTATGCTGTCGGGGTGGGCGTTACTCCTCACTTTCGTCATATTCGCCGTCTGGCTCTGGTTTGCGCTGGCACCGACATACGACGGCGCGGGGGAAATAGAGCCGGGTTTCGTAGTTGACGGAGACCTCATGACCGAGCCGCCACCGGTTTGGGATGACGGGGATGATCTCATGATCCCCGCCAAACTCCTCTCCGACGGACTGGGATTCGCGCTTCACGAGGAGTTCGATGAGGTAGCGGAGCGGGCACGCCTCATCTGGACGGCGCCGCAGCACGTGTTGGAAATGCGGACCGGTGAGACTGTCGCGAGATTCGACGGGGCAGAGATCGATCTGCTAACCCCGAGCAAGATGATCGACTCTCAGGCATACCTTCCGTCGAACTTCGTTACCGCCGCTACGGGTATAAGGTTTAGAGAGTTCCGCGATACGCAACGGGTGATCATCGAGCAACCGGGAGCGCCATATGTCTACGGGAATGTAGTTGAACCTACCGAGCCGAGCGGCAGTTACGAGGAAGCACTGAGGCTGATGTTTCGGCGAATCGCGGGGCGAGAGTCCCGGGTAACACTGCGCCAGGAGAACCATCCAAAGGCGGGAGTGCTATTGTATCTGGATTTGGGAGAGCGCGTGGATCTCGTGGAAGAAAGGGACGGCTGGTTGCGTGTCTTCGCCCGCGGTGTCGAAGGATACCTTCCCGCCAACGCGGTTAGTATGATGGGGGTTCGGACGGGCGAAGAGGGAGTATCCGATGTCATCGGAGGGTTGCCGGATCCGGTGGACTGGGATTCGTGGAATCCCGATAGACCGCTGGACGGTGAAAGAGTTACCTTGGTGTGGGAGCACGTGACCTCCGCCAATCCGGACATGGACGACATCGGGCCGATGCCCGGACTTAACGTGATATCTCCCACCTGGTTCTCCCTGGCCGATGAGCGAGGACGGTTTGTGAGTCAGGCGGACGTTGAATATGTCCAGTGGGCGAAAGATAGAGGGCTTTTGGTGTGGGGTTTGGCTACGAATTCATTCGATCCGGACCTCACGTCCTCCGCACTCCGCGATGCCGACTCCAGAGAAGAGATGGTCCGGCAGTTGATTACGTACGCAGCGATGTATCGACTCGATGGAATCAACATCGATTTCGAGAATGTCTACTTTGAGGATCGGGAATTGTTGACGCAATTCATCCGAGAATTGGCACCGAGAGCCCACGCGCTGGGATTGACGCTGTCGATGGACGTGACCATGATTTCCACGAGCAGAACATGGTCGATGTGCTACGACAGAGAGGCTCTCGCCGGTGTAGTGGATTATCTCATCCTCATGGCATACGACGAGCACTGGGCGTCCTCACCGGTTGCCGGCTCCGTGGGGAGCCTTCCGTGGGTAGAGAGAGGTCTGCGTGCGGTGCTGGAAGAGGTACCGCCCGATCGCCTAATACTGGGAATACCCTTCTACACCAGGATATGGCGGGAATCTTCGTACGGTACGGGTCTAAGGGTGAGTAGTGATGCAGTGGGTATGAATACGCAGAGGGACATTTTGGCCGAATATGGAGACAGTCTCACCTGGGATGAGCGAGCCGCGCAGCACTATTTAGAGTACGAAGAGGACGGGGATACGATAAAGATATGGATCGAAGACGAAACGTCCCTTCGTGCCCGCCTCAACCTGGTGCAGCGCTACAACCTGGCGGGAGTCGCCGGTTGGCGACGAGGACTGGAGATTCCGGAGTTCTGGCCGATCATTCGCGACGAGATGAGCCACTGGCCATAGGCTGCCGCGAACTCCGGGACTGAGTGGCGGGTATCGGCCTACTTTCCATATATAGCTAGTTTCGAATGTACTGGGCCGGGTATACTCGTCAGAGCGCACCGAGGTGCGCTCTATGTTTCCTGGCAAATCGAGTGGAGGCGAATCTTGTTAAGATATCTCATTGATGACCTCGAAGCGGCCATGACGCGTGATCCGGTGGCGAAGAATAAGCTCCAGATCATATTGTTCTACTCGGGTTTTCACGCGATCGTGTTTTATAGATTGGCTCATAGTTTTCATCAAATGGGCCTGTTTTGGCTGCCGCACCTTTTGGCCTGGTTTGGACGTTTCATCTCCGGGGTGGAAATCCATCCCGCCGCCCATATCGGTAAAGGCATATTCATCGATCATGGCTTCGGGACGGTGGTAGGCGAGACTACCGAAATCGGCGAAAACGTTACAATATTTCACGGTGTCACCCTCGGAGGTAGAGGTTTCGATCGTCTCGGCAAGCGACATCCGACCATAGGCAACGGAGTCACTCTCGGTGCCGGATCCACCGTATTGGGGCCGATTACGATCGGAGATGGTGCTCGAGTGGGAGCCAGTGCGGTAGTATTGGATTCGGTGCCGCCGAGGGCGACCGCGGTAGGGATCCCCGCCCGGGTTGTCGAAGCCAGGACATCTGAACTTTCCGACGACTCAACAGTAAAATGCATATCCCTGGACGATTGAGGAGGCAGCGATGATTCACGATAACGTACTCGATTTGATCGGGAATACTCCCATCGTACGCCTGAATTCTGTTCACGCGATGAATGCCGTGAACTTGCTCGCCAAGATCGAAATGAATAATCCCGGTGGAAGCGTAAAGGATCGGGCTGCACTGGGCATGATAACGGACGCAGAAGAACGAGGACTGTTATGTACCGGCTGTACCCTCGTGGAGCCGAGTAGTGGCAATACCGGGATCTCACTTGCTATGGTGGCCGCGGCCAAAGGCTACTCGATGGTCGTCACCATGCCTGAGAACATGACACCGGAACGGATTGCCCTGATGGAACGTTTTGGGGCGGAAGTTATCCTCACGTCCAAAGATATGGGTATGAAAGGCGCCATCAAAGAGGCCGAGAACCTCGCCGCCAGCAGAGGCTACGTAATGCTCTCGCAGTTCGATAATGAGGCCAATCCCCGCTATCATAGCGAAACAACGGCTCGCGAAATCCTGAGTGAACTCGGTGAGACCCTGGATTACTTTGTGGCGGGAGTCGGGACGGGTGGAACGATTACCGGGACCGGTAGAGTCCTTAAGGAAGCGATTCCGAGTTTGCATATTGCGGCGGTCGAACCGAGTGGATCGCCCGTACTCTCCGGCGGGAAACCGGGATCACACAGCATCTCCGGGCTGGGAGCGGGCTTTATACCCAGTGTCCTCGATATCGGCCTCATCGACGAGGTGATCACAGTGGATGACAGTGAAGCACACGAGATGAGTCTGAATCTGGCTCGGTACGAAGGGCTCATGGTCGGACCCTCTTCTGGTGCGGCCGTCGCCGGCGCCCTGAAACTACTCGGGAATATGGAGACAACTCGAACACGTCGAGAAGGTGGAGGATCCATCACGGTGCTCACCATCTTACCGGACACGGGGGAGAGGTATCTGAGCCTCTAAGGAGGACATGTCTAAGCCGCTATCATCATGAAGTGATTGGGATAAGCGCTCCATCATCAGATCTCGCGATCTCTAAAGACTAACTTCTCACCTTTCACTCCTTCCAGATTGATGATTGACCTTCATCCATATTCGATTGTCAGAGAGATAATGGCGTCCTGACGAGGGCGAAAGGGGAACCCAATGGACGGACCTTTCTACGTATTATCCTGAATGAGGCGTTCATTCACCATACTACGTGCTGATCAACTCCTCGGTTTGCAAGGGGGAACCGATACAGGTTGACCGGGATTTTATTTCACCGTGCCGTGTCTATCCGGGCGTTCATTGTCATCGGCATCGGTGAGCGGCAAACCTGGATCCATGAGCAATGCCCAAGATGGTATCCAGGTCTGGAGGCATTTATGTTCGACTGGATTTGAAATCTGATCTGGAGAGTAGGGTGCGGAATGATCACGTTGCGGCAGGTCGAGGCGAATCTCGGCCGGAGAAAGTCGCTTGCGGTTCCTCGGTAAGATGAAACCAGGCGGCGAAAAGTACCTTTGGAAAAGAAGTGGTGTGCTGTGTGGTCCCGCTATTGGGTGCGCTCGTGGAAAGCGCGTTGGTTGAAAAGTAGCACCCAGAGAGCGCATAGGCTGGCGGAGACGAGAAACAATACGCCCATAGGATAATACGAGGCTACGAATCCCAATACCAGGGGTGCTGCGCTCATGCCGATGTACTTCATGGTATTGAACAGGGCTACCACGGAGCCCGCCAGCTCGGTCGGAGGCGCTGCAGTCGCCTCGTGATAAACGGCGGGTTGGACGAATCCGACTCCTATGCCGAAAATTAAGAGACTGACGACTACACCCCAAAGAGAGGGCCAGTAGGGCAGACTCACGAGGGCAAGGATGACCAACCCAAAACCGATGGTTAACTTCTGATTCCAGTTCCATCTTTCATCGATCCAGTTCGCCCTGGAGGCCACCACGACCGCGAGACTGGCCTGTACGGCGAGCCCCATGCCGGCGAGAAATGAGTTTAAGCCGTGGTAGTTGACGAGGAATAGCGGTATGTAGGTAACCAGGCTGTAGAGTGAGAAGTATAGAATGAATGCGTGAGCGAACGTTTCCTGGACCCGCCGGATGCCGAGGGCTTGCTTCATGCGCTGGACGTAGTTTGAGACGTCTTGCGCGAGGTTTTTGGGGATATCGGTTTTTGTCTTCGTCTCGGGAACCAGCGTAGCGAAGGCGACAGCTAGAATTAGGGAAAATCCGTAAACGAAAAACGGGTAGCGCCAGTCCACCTCCGCCAGGGCACCTCCGAGTATCGGTACCAGGGCGGCAGCCCCCGAAATTGTTCCACTCAATACTCCCATCAGCCTGAGTCGGATATTCCTCTCTTTAAACAGGTCGCTCAGCACTGTCATGGCGATGGGAATCAGACCCGCTATACCCAATCCTTGGAAGAAGCGAAATAGCAGTAGCAGGTTGAAATCCGAAACAAACGTACTGGAAATGCCAAATACGCCGTCGATCAACAGGCAGCCGATCGCCACGGGTTTTCGGCCAACGCGATCGATGAGAAGGCCGATAAAAGGCAGGGCGAAAGCCGCTGAAAGCGTATAGACGCTCAATACGAGCCCTACGCGGTCCTCTGCAACTCCGAACGCCACGGATAGCGTCGGCAATGTCGGCGCGATCAACGCACCGCCCATTACTCCAAAAGCACCCATCGCCAGGAGGGTAATTAGAGTTGGCAGCATCGGTGCTTGCGATTCCTCGGTATTCTCCACTTCAGTCGATCGCTCGTCCACGATGCATCGTCACTCCCTGCGACCATCATCTGCAACTAACGCGGGCGACCCGGAAGACACGGGAGAAGCGCCCGTCAGCGTCACCCATACGCAATTCTCTCGCAGCGATAGGAACTCCGCAAGCGCATGAAGTCGACTACTGATGAAAGAAGCCGCACCGATGGGGCAGACCTCTTCGAAGAGATGAATTCCTCCGAAGCGAGTGTTCTGGTGCTTCCTCCCGTATAGGTGTAGTTGAGGTGTGGAAATGCTGGCACGAATCTAACTTAACATAATATCCATTATCGGAAGCTGTCTGGAGGGGCGCCGCTACGTGTACGCCCGATACCTCATCGCGAGTATCCCTTGCACGCTTCTCTTCGCATCCCTCTGCCTCTCGTCGTCTGGGCTTCGTGGTTGCCACGGTGCGGTTGTTTCGTTTGGGCGGTCAAGGTCCTAGACTACGGAGACGGAAGACTCGTCGATCCATGCCTGGCGGTCTCGGGTAGCGGATGATCGGCTTGGCTCGCCCTGATAGTACTTCGGCGGCCCATTTGCTCGTGGTTGGCTGCTGGTCATGTCTGGATGTGTCTCCCCGGTGCGATGCGCCCAGGTCGTCGGTTTATCCTCACAGCGGGTGAGTTCGTTGTTTGCGGGAGTAACCACGAGAGAAGACCACTTTATCTCCGTATCTCCCCGCCATAATATTTCGGGTAACGAAGCATCGGAAGCATCGCGCACTTATGTCGTCGACCTTACGGGGTATTCTTCG
>JAWODQ010000021.1:0-2978 GCA_046483165.1 Bacillota bacterium
CTTCTGTTCCTCGGCAACCTGGGGATCGTGGAGGATGTGGGTCTTTACTGGTCTTATTGGCCGGTATTCCTAATCGCACTGGGGTTGGTATGGCTGGTCCGTGGATTTTCCGAGACGTCGGCAGGTCCACTTTGGGGCTCCGTGATCACCGGAGCTATCGCACTATTACTCGGTGTAGCCTATCTGGGGCAAAACTTGGATCTGTACGATTTCCAAATCGGTCACATCTGGGGATTGTTTTGGCCGGTCGTGCTCATTTTAATCGGCTATACGCTTCTTCGAGGCCGGGCGAGTAGTTCCGGCGGACGTACCGCCTTCATGGGTGGTATAGAGATGGGCGGTACCCGGAACTGGATTCTGGAAGGTGGCAGTTATCTGGCGGTCATGGGTAGCATCGAGATGGATCTCAGGACCGCCGAAATATCCGAAGGCGAGACCTTGTTGGATTTGACGGCCGTCATGGGCTCCGTAGAGATCGAGGTGCCCGCGGACGTTACCGTGATCTACGACGGCTCCACCGTTCTCGGGGGGATCAGTTTCCTCGGGGAGGAAGACGGAGGGGTCGTGGCGTCGCGACGCACCGAAAGGCCCGGGGGAGACGGTAGCAAGGTTCTCAGAATCCAGGCGCGAAGCATCATGGGGAGCGTGGAGATTAAGGAGGCTTGATGTTCGGCATGAGTGAGGCAAAATGCGGTGACGGGGCAGATCGGAGACCTTCATGGGATCAGTACTTCCTAAATATTGCCGACGTGGTGGCGACGCGCTCGACCTGTCCTCGCCGGGCGGTGGGAGCGGTCCTGGTCCGGGAGCGGCAGATATTGAGTACCGGGTACAACGGTGCCCCGCGGGGGCTGGCGCATTGCACCGAGGCCGGATGCATTATGAGAGACGGCCATTGCGTTCGCACCAGTCACGCAGAAATGAACGCCATAGCCCAGGCGGCCTATCACGGGGTGGCGGTAAAGGACTCCATCCTCTACTGCACCGACAAGCCCTGCCTGATATGCACCAAATTACTGATTAATGCCGGCATTCGACACATCGTATACCGCCGGGAGTACGAGGATCCGGTGGCGGACGCCATGATAGAGGAGGCCGGTATAACTCTGGAGAGAATCGAGGGGTAATTTGGCTCCTCGGACGGGGAAGATGGGCGAGGATCCGGGGTTTGGTCCCATCGCCAGACGGTGTTAGACTCTCTTCGAGGAGGAATCGCATTGTTGCGTGGCCGCGACGGCAACATACCATCCCGGGTGGACAGCTACCTTTTCGATTTGGACGGGACCCTGGTGGATTCGGCCGGGAGAATCCGGAGGACACTCCGGACGACTTTGGAGAATTGTCTGGGACTGAGTCCGGGCGCAGACGAAATCGCCGGACATACCGGCGTTTCCCTTTGGGAGATCATGCGGTCTTACGAGGCCGAACGGGTGGACGAATTGGTCGACTACTACCGCGAATATTACGCGGCGATAGGTCCCACGCCGCCCTTCCCGGGCATCGTCGACATCCTGGATCTCCTGCGCGAACGAGATTGCAACCTCGCCGTGGTGACCACCAAGGGACGTGAATCCGCCGAAGACCACCTCTACGAGGCCCGCCTCATGGGCCATTTCTCCGTCGTGGTTACCTCCAATGAAGTTACCCGTACCAAGCCCTCCCGCGAGCCGGTGGCCCTCGCGTTAAGCCTGTTGGACTCTACACCTCGACGCGCCATAATGATCGGCGATGCCGAGGCGGACATACTCTCCGGTAGAAGTGCCGGAACCCTTACCGGCTGGGCTCGGTGGGGTACCGATCGACTTCCGCATTTCGACGGCATCCCCCCGGACTTCGTTTGGGACCAGCCCTGCGAATTGATGCGAGATCTGCCCCGAGAGGTGCGGTGAGCCGCGATGGAGAAGGCGCGGATTCTCTGCTGTTCCGACATTCACGGCCACGCCGAAGCCTTCCGGGGCCTCCTGCGCGCCGCCCGGTGGAGGCCCGGTGAGGATTCGCTCATCCTTCTCGGGGATTACATCGATCGCGGTCCCGACTCCCGTCGCGTCGTGGCCGAAGTGAAAACGCTCCTGCGTTGTCCCGGGGTTTTCGCCCTACGCGGGAACCACGAGCAGATGCTGGCAGATTACCTGGACGGAACGATGTCGGGTTTTCGCTATCTGGCCAACGGAGGCGACGCCACTTTGGCCGAGTACCGGGATGACGAGGATGCCCTGCTTCGCGACGCCGCCTTTCTGAAACGCCTGCCCCTATATCACGAGACCGAAGAGTACATATTCGTACACGCGGGGCTCATGCCCGGCGTGCCGCTACGGCAGCAGAGTCAGAGGGATATGCTCTGGATTAGAGATGAGTTTATCCGGGGATATCGGGGGAAGACGGTGGTCTTCGGTCACACACCGACCCCGTATATCTCGGGAGAACCGGGAGTATATCTCGGTCGGGACAAGATCGGAATCGACACCGGTGTGGCCTACGGCGGTCACCTCAGCATGTTGGAGTTGGACTCGAAGCAGGTATACACCGCCCGCGGTGACCGGGGCGGGCGAGGAGGTTTGGTATGAAGATCGATGCGGAACCCGGAACCCGGATACTTCTGATCCGCCACGGACGCACCTCGTGGAACGAACACGGCAGATTGATGGGAAGGGCCGATATACCCCTGGATGAAGTTGGCCGCGCCCAGGCACGCGCCCTCCTGCGGCTGGTGCGTCCTTTCGCACCGAAGGCGATCTGGTCCAGCCCCCTGAGGCGAGCCCGTGCCACGGCTTTACCTTTGGCCACGGAGTTCGACCTAACACCGCATGTCGATGATCGTTGGAGCGAGGTCGACGTTGGGGAGTTGGAGGGCTTGACCTGGAGCGAGATAGAGGAACGATACCCCGATTTCGCCGGGGATTTGCGAATGGATCCGAATCACACCAGGCGTCCCGCGGGCCCGGCCGATGGTTTCCCACACCTCATCGGCCACGTCCTCC
>JAWODQ010000032.1:0-32814 GCA_046483165.1 Bacillota bacterium
ATTCGAATGGCGACAATACTACGGCTATTATAGCATCGATAGTGCCAATAGCGTAAAATGTCGAAATTTCGAACGAAGGGCCGGGGGCCCATACGCCATTGCCAATATATACTAAATGTAGCCTATTGCTTTCGTTTTTACCGAGGCGTTCCATGGTTCCCGGGGCGAAATTTTGGATCACCACATCGCTCTGTTTAACCAGTTCCTTGATCATCTCTTTGACCTCCGGGTTTTTGAGATCCATGGCGATGTCTTTCTTGTGCCTTCTCCCCCACCTCGGCATCCCCGATGTAGGAATGATGCGAAACTTTAGTCCCGGGACCCAACCTGGAATTCTTAATCTCCGCGAAATTGCCTATCTTCACCCCGTCGGCGATCTCGTTGCCCGGCCGCAGGTGCGCGTAGGGTCCGACGGAGACATTCTTCCCGATCGTCGAATTCTCTAGCACCGAATGCCACACCCGGCTATCGTCGCCCACGATCGTGTCTATCAGGTGTGTGCCGGGTCCTATCTCGCAGCCCGCACCGATGACCGACCCACCGCGTATCAGGGTTTGGGGCATGATGACGGTATCTCGCCCGACAGTCACGCCGGCCTCGATCCAGATGCTGGCGGGATCAACGACGGTAACTCCCGCCTCCATTATATCCTCAAGGATGCGCCATCGCAGGATGGAATTGGCCTCCGCCAGCCCCGCCCGCGTGTTCACGCCCATGACGGGACGAGCATCCGGAGCGATGACCGTCTCCACCACCAGGTTCTCTTCGAGAAGCATGGGGAATACGTCGGGAAGATAATACTCGCCCTGGACGTTGTCCGCTCGCAACCCGGGGAGACAGCGCAGTAGATGTTCCACTCGGAAGCAAGCTATGGCGGTATTGATTTCGCGAATGGCGGATTCGGCGTGGGAGGCGTCCGCCTCCTCGACGATGGAGACTAAATCCCCCTTGTCATCGCGGATAACCCTTCCCAGACCGGTGGGATCCTCCACCATCGCCGTCAGGAGGGTAGCGGCCGCCCCGCTGGATCTGTGGCGTCGAACGATACTGTGCAGGAGATCTCCGGTAACCAGCGGTATGTCACCGTAGAGCACCAGCACATCGCGATAATCTTCTAGTAAGTGGGCGGCCTGGGCCACCGCGTGGCCGGTGCCCTTCTGTTCCGATTGTACGGCATAATCCACCGAGTCCCCGAGAGTCTCGCGCACCCGATCGCCCTGATACCCGATGACGACGGCCGGATGACCGACGCCGGCATCCTCCAGGGCTTCGACCACCAGCGAAATCATCGGGACTCCCACAACGGGATGCAGGACTTTGAGGAGATCGGAGTTCATACGCGTCCCCTGGCCGGCGGCCAGGATTAGCCCCCGAACATCTTCCATGAGAGCGAACCACCCTTCTGCACCTTATGTACGCGGGGATACCCGGGGTCGGGTTCGACCCGGGACCCCCGCCAATATAAGATATCATCCCGACGCATTTGAGGCACGACCGGTGGCGAAAACGCCGCCGGCAAATCCCGCCGTGTTCACTGCAGGAAGGTGCGATACTCGCGACGTCCCTCCGCCACGGCTTCCTCGTAAACCCTGGACAATTCCCGCTGTATGTACTCCCGCGTCGGCGTATTGACGGGATGAGCGATATCCAGGTGATCGCCGCCGGAAAGGCGCCGGCTAGGCATGGCCAAATACCTGCGCCCCTCGCTTCCCTCTACCAGCTTGATCTCGTGGATGACGACGGAGTCGTCGAAGGTGACGGATGCGACCGCCCGGGTACCGCGACCACTATCGACCCGACGAAGGCGTACTTCGGTAATTTCCAAGAGGCATCCTCCCCTCCCGGCCTATTACCAAATACTTCCATATCGTGGCGGGAAGTCCTGCCTCTCAGACTCCGGGGAGCTCGGGCGCCGAGGATGTCACCTGCAAGTTGTCGGAGCTCGAGTGATGGATGATGACCAGGGAGATGAAATCATCGAGGAGTTTCTCCTGCGGCTCCGCGGTGGCGGCTATCACTCCGGTCCCGAGAACTTCTACCTCGAATTCCGCCAGCAAATCGCGGGCCCCACTGACCGTGCCGCCGCCACGCAGGAAGTCGTCCACCACCACCACCCTGCTTTTGGGGGTGAGGGCGCGACGCGGCAGCGACATGGTTTGAATCCTCTGGGAGGAGCCGGAAACGTAGTTGATGCTTACGGAACTGCCCTCGGTCACGCGGCTGTTGCGGCGAATGATCACCGGGGGCTTCCCGAGGGCCCGGGCGGTCATCAGCGCCAGCGGTATCCCCTTGGTCTCGATGGTGACCACGGCGTCGGGGGCCAGGGGTTCGAAGTAACTGGCGAAAAAGGTCCCGAAAGCCTCCGACCATCGCGGCGAGAAGATTAGATCCGTCATGTAGAGGAAACCGCCGGGCAGCATGCGCTCCGGCTCGGCCAGCTTGTCCACCAGGCGACGGCGAATCATGTCGAGGTGTTCCGCGGAGGAGCGCGGTATGTACAATACACCCCCGGCGGCACCCGGCAGCGTCTGGATGCGCCCGGCACCACCTTCCAGGGCGGTCCTTATGAGGGCAAGATCCTCGGAAACGGTGGAACGGGCGACCTCGAGATCCCGGGCGAAGTCTCCGAGCCCGAACAGACGGGACGGATTTGCGACGAGCCTGGCGGTCATGTACGCGACGCGTTCGCTGCGGGACATCCTGGGTTCCACCGTGATCCCTCCGAACATTTGTGTGCTTATGACTATAGAATATTCGGAAAGCTCGGCCGATGCAACGAGAGGGTCAATCGAGGCGCATTGCCTCGAGGGCGCGCAGGTGGGAGGGTTTGTCCACATCCAACGCAATTTCCGGATCCGGGCTCAAGACGGCGCGCCCGTGGGCACCCGATAGGCGGGCGAATACCCGCTCGGCGTCACCGATCGTCGCCCTTCCCAGAGCCAACCGCAGCAGGAATAGGGGTCCTATGGTCCAGGCCATCCTCACGACGCTCTTCCGCATGGAATAGAGGCGATCGAATTCGGGCAGCAGGGCTTTGATGGACTCGCGCGTCCCCAGGAAGCAATTGCCCAGAGTCAACTCCGCCTCTCGTAGGCGCGCATATGTGCGTTCGATTCCGGGATAGCGCGCCTCGCTGACATCCCGCGTGACCGCCGGGGCGAAGAAATCCCCGCCGAATCCCAGCGCCTCCTCGATGAAACCATCCAGGATTGGGCCGGTGACCAGTGGGACGTCGGCGGTGATGAAAAGGAGATAATCGCACTCCCTCGTCGCCGCAACTCCCCGAGATATGCTGTCCACGAACGTATCGCCGGCCGGCACGAGGGAAACACTCTCGAGATCCAGGTGATCCGCGAATTCGTCGAACCCAACCAACACGGTACCGTCGATGCGTCGCGCCCCAGCCACTGCGTCCAGCACGTATGCCACCATGGGGCGACCCCAAAGCCGGATGAGCGCCTCGTATCGCTCGGGGGATACCTCGGAGAGGGCTCCATCGTTGCGCGAGCCGGCGAGAATCACCGCACGCACGTCGCTATCTTTCATCCACTATCACCTTTCCGGATAAGAACTTCCCAGCCGGGGGCAAAGCGAAACCGCGCGAGGATCGCCCTGCCGCCGCGGGGCGCCAACTCCCAACGCAGCCGCGACCAGTCCCAAAGGGCCTCATCGCGCTCTCGATATACTGCGAAAAGCGACGACCCGGTGCCGGACAAAACTGCCGGTCTATCGAGTCTCCCCGTCACCACATCGGCGAAATCGCGAAGGGCGGGATAGGCCGCGTAGGCGGCTCTTTGCAGGTCATTTGCCGCCTCGGTGAGCGCTTCCTCGAGATCACCTGCGGCGAGAGCCTCCATTAGGCGAGGAATCGAATTCACTTCGCCATCAAAAGGCCCCAGGAGATCGTATGCCCGATATACCCGGGCCGTTTCACAGGCTATCGGGGGAGAGAGAATCAAAACCCAGTGTGTGCCCGGATCGGGCAGGGGACAAATGCGCTCACCTATGCCACCGACGCGAGCCGTTCCCCCCGTAAAAAAGAAAGGGACATCCGCTCCGAGTCGCAGCGCCCGACGGGTGAGCTCCGTCTCGCCCGAGGGGGTCGCGAGGGTGTTCATGAGGCCGAACGTCGCCGCGGCATCGGAACTCCCGCCGCCGAGTCCTCCCCCTACGGGAATGCGCTTGCGCAGCGCAACCCGCATGCCCGGGGCATCCTCGAAAGATCGTGCGGCGCAGAGGATCAGGTTATCCTCACCGGTGGGGATCTTCGGATGATCGGTTATCAGTACGCTCTTCCCCGCGGGGATCCCGCTGTCCTCGGAAAAGATGATGTCATCGTGCAAATCGATGCATTGAAAGATGGAATCTATGAGGTGGTATCCATCGGGGCGCGACCCCAGGACATCGAGGCCCAAATTCACTTTCGCGTAAGCACGAACGCGTCGTATCCTACCATGTTCCGAGGCGATCGGCGCCACCCCTTTCGCGATGCGACTGGCAGTTCATGCAGCTATGATATCCGCTAACGCTTTCCGCGAGAAGACGCGGTGGACGAAGAATCGATCCAATAGATTGAGGGGAGACGAGCGAACTCGCCTCCCCCGAATCCCTACTGAGGAATTAACGCGCTTCAGGAACCGGCGCTGATCTCCAGCTTCTGGGGTTCTCCCTCGCCGCAGATCAACACCTCGACGTCGGAAGTGAGGACGTCGGCATAGGTAAAGGATATGCTGCGATTGTGTTGAGAGGCTCCGAGGCGGACCAAAAAGACGTCCGGATAGGTCTCTTCCAACGTACCCTGGCGCTCCACGATGCGTCGTCTTCCCCGGTTTGCCTTGACGGTGACCGACTTCCCGAGGTATTCCTCGAGATGATGGCGAATCTGAGACAGACTGATGGGTCGATGGTCTTTATTCAATATATCCACCCCTCAAATGCGCAGGCATTAAATAACCTTTTTAAGTTTAACATTTTCCATCTCCGCGGTCAATGAAACTTATTACATTATCAGGTGAGTTTTTGCCCGTCAAGCAGTCGGCGAAATGAGGCATTTGCGCTGTGCCCTTGTCGGGTGGTTGTCGGCGCTACCGGAGGTATGGTCTGATGGTTGAACGCGCTGAAAGGAGTGTAATCCCCGGGGATTGAGCGCCATACTAGCCCGCAAGCCCCATCGAGCCGATATCCGGGCACGCCCGATTCTGACCGATCGCTCTTTGTCTTCCCCTGTGCCCTGTTGCCTTACGCCACCTCCACCAGGCTACGCATGTGATCCGGACGCCCCTCCCGGATATGCCCCAGGGCCAAGGATAACATCACCGCCAGGGCCATACCCATCCGCAACCGCATCTTCCGTAAACCCCGGATGTAGTGCCGCTCGAACCCGAAGGATACATCAAGGCGACTGTTAATCCGCTCGACGGAACTGCGGCGAGCGTAGTGCTTCCCCCAACGGGCCGTACCGTGGGGAACGGGACCGAAGCGACGAGGATCCTCCGCCATCTTCACCCGAAGACAACTGGGAACCCCACACCGATCCCGACCCGCACAGCGAACACCGCTATACTGCCAGGCCGGACAACGGTATTTACGCGTACCCCGATCCGATTCGAAACCACCGTAAGCCATCCGCCGCTCCTTACCGGTCCGGGGACAATGACAATACACTTCACCCCGCCAATCATATCGAAGGTTTAGCCAATCCCCCAACGCCCGGGTCTCCTCGGGCTCATCCCGCCAGGTCCTGCGAATATCTACCACCGGACGAATCCCGTGCCCATACCATAACTCCCGCACGAAGTTCCCACTGTCGTATCCCCGGTCGGCCACCAGTACATCGCTGCGATCTCCTATCACGGGTAACAGTTCCCTCAACATCCCCGATGCCACCGTCGTCTCACCATGGGAAGCCGGGGTAACCCGATACGCCACCGGCAACTCGTAGGTGGTATCGGCGATCAGATGAACCCGGTATCCGAACCAACTGGATTGACGACGGGTACCATCAAGACCTATGTAACTCTTCACACCCACGTCTGCGTCTACGTCACGACGACCGTCGGGATCCCGATCTCGACGACGATCCCGACCATGGGTCCGTATGGCTTTGCCGTCCACCGCCAACCGGGTACCGTAATTCGGTAACTCAACCGAAAGCATCTCCACCAGGGAGGAAAACATGCTCTCCACCTCCTGGATATGGGACTGCAGACGGACCAGGAAACGGCTGTACGCCGAGGCACTGGGAACGCGGCTACCCGAAAAACCACATAACCAACGCAGCTGGGCGTTGCGGGAAAGCTCCCGCCGAAGACTCTGAACCGATACGTGATCAAATACCACCATGGCCAATAGACTGTTCCACATGGCGCGCACCGGATAATCATCCCGACCCCGAGAACCACGCTCGGACTCCAACTCCAACATCAAATCCTCATCGGGTAGATGATCCAAAACCAACTGCAAACGCCGAAGATCACCCAACTCCTCGATATCTCGCCAACTGAAAAGGGATTGCTGCCGCCGAGAGGGAAGTATACTCATGAGGTGTCCACGTCCTCTCCTGTTTCTGTTTTGGTTCTACTTAACAGATTGAACAGAAGAGACGGGACACCTCCTTATCTTGGGGTCGATTAACCCAAATACACCCCGAAACCCTCATCATACGCCGCCTTTGTACCCCAAACTGGGGTAAAACCGTTTTCACCAACCCCGCTATCTACTGCCATCAGGGCATCTCAGGAGAGCGAAAATGCCTCGGCAAACGCAAAGAACGTTGAGCGAGGCGATAGGAGTTCCGTCATGAGAGGGCCGTCGGGGAGAGTTCATACCGTAAGTATTAGTTGCCCCCGCTCGACCTTGTCGTCGGTGAGAATCTCGGCCTCGCCCACATCCGGAAGGCGGCGAAGGCGGCGGACCACGTCGATGTGCTTTTTCATATCGGATCTGCGCATGGCCCGGTGTAATAGCGCGCGTTTGTTTCCGGTGCGGCGGTGCGTGGTCCCGACCATAATGAAGTTATTGCCGTCCCCGAGCAGTCGCCGCCACGGGCTCATGGGAACCTCGAACAGATGAACGGAGGCGAACACTGCCTCCATCGTCCGGATGATGATGCGTACGCTCTCGCTCTTGTCGCCCCGGAGCCATCCCACCGCGTTTACCACTACCACGCCGGGCCTCTCCCGCGCCTTTACGATACGAGATCGCAATGCCCTGTGGATGAGTTCGAAGCATTCCCGGGTGTACAAACGAGAAGGATAGCCATCCTGGTTGTACGCATCGAGGATGATGTGATCGAAAGCGCCGGGATTGAGGGCGAGATAGCGCCGCCCATCCTCGACGACAAGTGACACCCTTTCGTCCCGGGGCACGAAGAAGTATTCGCGAGCGACCCGCACCACATTTTCGTCGATCTCGACCGCGCGGAGTTCACAATCGGGGTAGGTCTGGTGGAAAGAACGCACTCCGGCCCCGCCACCCAGGCCCAAAAACATCGCCCTGTCCGGTTCGGGATTGAACAAGGAGCCGGCATGCAGGTAGGGAATATACCTGCCCACGTGGCGATCCGGATCCGAAAGATCCACGGTGGTTTGCGGCAGGCTACCGAGAAACATGGTCCGTTTATTACCCCGGTCTATTACCTGGAGGCGCCCGCTTATCCCCACGCTGTCGTAGACAACTCGTTCGCTCATGGGACGCACCCTACCTTTCCCAGCTCATTTTACCGCAAAGACAGATTGTTACCGGAACCTTTGCGACCATCCCCCGGCGAAGGGGGTACGATGTACCCTACCGAAGGTCGACGCGGTGTCGGCTGTGGATAAAGATCCATGAGATCGTAGATGTCCTGCGATAATCCCGGGGTCACCGGTATGCCAAGCGCTTCTAGTTCATCGATGTGCAGGGGATAATCGTGCGTCCAGCGCCCTTCGGTCAGGCTCTTCGCTATGCGCTCAGCATCCCGGGGCTCGTGCTTTCGCTCCAACAGTCTATATACATTGTGTTGCACCTGGACTACGGCCTTTTGCGCGATGTCTCCGCAAATCAGGGTCTCATCATCTACCGCCGTTACGCCTTTTTGGCGGATCGCATTCAGTATCGAGGCCGCCGGGTAGCCGTTCAGCTGGGGATCGATCGGACCGAGTACCGCGTTGGGATCCATGACGATTTCGTCGGCCGCCAAGGCGAGAAGGGTGCCGCCCGACATCGCGTAATGAGGTATCAGCACTCGGACCCTCGCGGGGTGGGCGGCGAGGGCGAGGGCTATTTGCTCCGCCGCCAGCACCAATCCGCCGGGCGTATGCAAAATCAGGTCGATCGGCACCTCCGGCGAAGTCTTGCGGATTGCCCGCAGGATCTGTTCCGAATCCTCGATGTCTATGTGCCGCTGCAGCATCAACCCGAGAAAACTGAGGGTTTCCTGGCGATGAATTAGAACTATGACCTGAGAGCCTTCCCGGTTTTGAATTCTCTGCATCACTCTTTGCCGCAGCGAATCGAGCTTTCGTTGCTGGTATGCCGGTATGAACGCCATGATGAGGAAGGCCAGCAATACCAGATTCCAAAGGGATTCCACTAACGAGTCCTCCCGTCCAGGTTACGCCGGGTACCCTCTCTTCTGAGAACCTGGGTGAGCCCGCGCAATCCTCCCCGTCCTCCGGCGGCCTCGAGACTCAACACCTGCACCTCGACTCCGTTATCCCGCAAGGTATCGACGACCGAGTCACCCACACCTTCCGCCACCACCACGTCCGCGGGACCGAGCACCATGACTCCCGACAGTGTATAGGGCTCGCACGGGGCCGTGGGAATCGGCTCTATATCGCGCCTCTTTAGATATTCGGAAAGCGACAACTCGGAGCGGGCCTCGACGCGCGAGGGATCCGCTGCATAAACCTCGACCATAGGTTCCCTATCACTTTTCAGCCGGTCTTCGTGTACCAGGGCAATATCCGGGGAAGGGAACGCCAGGTAATCGTCCAGATGGACCATGTCGGCATTCGGGTCTCGGACCAGCGCAACTTCTTTGACGCCGAAGGCACGGGCAGCGAACAATTGTCGGAAAGCCTCTCGATTCGTGGCGGGACCTATGCGTAGCAGGGCGAAATCGCCCGCGGGGATGAAATCACCGCCCTCGAGGTGCCCCGGAGATCTTACCTCGGCGATGGGGCGCGTACCCAGCTGTTCCAACGCCAGGGCCATAAGTCGATTCTCCCATCTCCTCGAGGGTTCCGACGCACGTCCCAATACGGCTCCCGCGGTCGTCGCCACGAGGGCATCTCGGACGAAATGAGCCGCTAGGGCCGGTCTTATCCCGTATTCGAGCAGGCTCGGATCTCCGCCGAACCCAACCCGTACTATGGGCCGCAGAAACAGCAGATCCACCAGGACCTCGGGATGAGCACCCTGAAGAATTCTCTCGCGGCGCCGCAGCAGGGCGCGACGGCGGTCTTCGTCAACTGCCGGCGCAAAAGTATACATGAGGGCATCTCCGGCCAACCGCCGAAGTCGCTTCAGGGCGGCTCCCTCGAGCGGTTCTCCCGCGGTATCCATGGTACCCCTCGTGAGGGCATCCCGCAGGCTCACCACGTCGATACCGCGTGCCTCCAACAAAAAGCGATAATTCTGATGATCCCATTGGACTGCGGTAAGGTCGTAGGGCGCGTCGGTCGAGTGAGCATCGACCTGCATTAAAGTGAAGAGGGCCTCTCGACCCGGCTCGTGGAGGAGCACGGACTCGACTCTGGCCCACTCTTCGGTCTGTCTGGCGAGGATATTGGATGAACGCGTAATCGACGCCTCCTTCAATAACTGCCTGTTAGATAGTTTCCGCGAAACCGGGGCAATTCCCTCCAGCATTATCAATCAAATTGTCATTAATTTCGATCCCCTCTTCGGTAGAAGATCAAACATGGCCTGCAAACGGTCTCCAGAAGGAAGGGAATTGCCCCGCACCGAAGATAGCGCGGGTACGGTAGACAACAATGATCTCGAGGAGTGTACGATATGGATAGTCTATTACAGATGGCACGAGACCATATGAAGAAAGGTCGTGAGGAGGAGGAACCGGGCCACAGGTTTAGGCACGGATTGCGAACTGCCGAAATTGCCATCTGGCTGGCCCACAGGGAATTGATCGCCGAACGCATCGATGGAGAAGCCCTCCGCATGGCTTGCCTATTTCACGACGTGGGGAAAACTCGGGGGGACCCGGGCGACGATCATGCCCTCGAGGGGGCGGATGAATCTTTATCTTTACTGTCGGATCGAGCCACTTCGGGGCAGCTCGACCTCATCTACCAAAGCATCTACTGGCACAACAAACGCGAAGAGGCTCCGCCAGATATCCCCGAAGAGGCCCGCCTGTTGCAGGATGCAGATCTCATCGATCACTTCGGGGCCACCGAGATCTGGTTGATCACTTATCGGGTGGCCGCGCGCAAGGGTACGGCGCGCGATTTTCTGCGCGAGTATCGCGACGCGACATCCTGGCGCCGATATGCCCTCGCGAACCTCAACTATTCCTCGGCTCGAAGGGAGATAAGGCGACGGATGCGTATCGGAGCGCGTTTCTTCGTGGCTTTCTCCGAAGAAATGGGTAATCATTATGATTAATGGGGAGGTGCCCACGCGACATGAATCGCTATCTGAAGATCCTCTTTGGGATGGATAGGCCCCGGCTGGACGGTCGCCTCCTGAGATCGCGCCCGCCCGCCTCACTTCGCACCGCCACACTCATCTTCGTCGTCGGCAACCTGTTGCCTTTGGCACTCATGGCCGCGACCGCGAGTATAAGTGAGGGAACGACTGGGTTCACGGTGATCATGGTGACCCAGCCCATTTTGCTCTTGCTCCTCATATTCATCGCCGAGGGCGGGAGAGCGTTTCCGTTGGAATCCCCCGACACGGCGAAAGTCGCGCTCTTCGCAATCCTGTGGCCGGCGCTTTTACGAATTGTCACGATCGTCGTTGCCGCACTTCAGGCTCCCCTGGGCTTGGTAGCCGAAGAGAGCAACAACCCGTTAATGATGGATCTTGGCATGACGGGAATAGAGCGCGCCATCATGGTGGTGGCGGTAGTCCTACTGATACCGATAGCGGAGGAGTTTTTCTACCGGGACTTTCTCTACCGTTCGCTCGGCCGACTGGGTCCGGGCTGGGCGGCCGCGATAAGCAGCCTGTTTTGGGCCCTGATGCACGGATCCCTACCCCTGATCCTACCCCTCTCCATCGTAGGGATGCTCCTGACCCTATTGTACGAAACCACCGGGAATCTGGGAGCACCTATACTGGCACACATCGGATTCAATCTCTCATCTTTGCTCATGGTTTTCCTGCTGCCGATGTTTTAGCCCCGAACCGGGCGAGGAGTAGCGGGAAATGCTTACCAGAATTGATGGGAGCCGGAGTTCATTCGACCTCGGAAATCTTCTCGGGGCGGGAGTAGATCCATCGGATGAGGTGATCGACGCACACCTTGATCAAAGCCGCCGCCGGCACTCCCAGGAACAATCCCCAAAAACCGAACAACACCCCGCCGGCCATTACTCCGAAAATGACGCCCAGGGGGTGGAGGCCGATACGTCTGCCCACTATCTTCGGCGTTATCACGAATCCATCCAGCTGTTGTACCACCACGTAAAGGATACCCACCTGAACCAGCACCGACAGCGATTGAAAGGCCGCCAGTAGCAGGGCGGGTATCGCCCCGATGAAGGGACCGAAGTAGGGGATCAGGTTGGTCAAACCCGCGACCACACCCAATATCACCGCAAATCTTACGCCGATGATTCCGAGCATAATGGCGGTGACAATGCCGACTATGAGGGATACGATCAGGCGACCGTGGAAGAATCCCGACATGACGTGGTCCACGTCGGCCAAAAATGCGCGGACCTGCTCGCGTTTTTGGGGAGCGAACACCCGTTCCAAAGCCGATTTGGCCTCGTGAAAATCTTTCAACATGTAAGCGGCCAAAACGGGACCCAATATGAGGTTGAACAGGCCGCCGAAAAACCCCACCACGCCGGTAACTAGACCGCTGAGTATCGATGCCGCGTGTTCTTCGATGCGCCCCAGGTTGGTCTCGACGCTTTGCTCCACGGCATCGCGTATGCTAGGTGGGATGTTGATTCTACTGTAGTAACCTTCGGCTTCGAAAAGCGATCGTTGGATCTCCTCAACGTAGGTCGGAAGGTTGGTGATCAGACGATTGATCTCCGAAAGAAGGATCGGTACCACATACACGGACAGTAACCCTCCAAGGATGAGGAGCGCGACGTAGGTGGCGGCGATGGCCTGTCCGCGACTCAAACCTTTCCCCTCGCCGTAATCGACGATCGGTAGCAATATGTAGGTAACGATGAGGGCAATGAGGAAGGGTATCAGGATTTGGCGGACGTTATAGAGTATCGACACGAGTATCACCGAGACCAGTACGATTACGGCGACTCGCAAGACCTTGATCCAGTCCAACCTCTCAAACACCGCCATGGCCGCCCAACACCTCCGCCATCGTGAAATCCGAATGGTCACCATCCACCTGTACGGTTACTCCTTCGCCAAAACCAATCCTTCATAGCGCTCAAGATTCATCCTCCGAGGGCGCCGAACGAGGTGGAGGCAGAAACCACGTGGCAACCACTCCCAAAAGCGGCAATGAGGCCATGAGAAGGATGACCTCCGTGTAACCGCCAAAAATGTCGAAACCCAGGCCGAAGGGGAGCGGTCCCAGGGCCGAGGCGGCCACCATGCCCGTAGTCGTTACCCCTCTTATGGTCGCGAGATTTCCCCGGCCGAAGTACGCCGGCCAAACGACACCGTTGACCACGCCAACGTTCGCCATTCTTATGCCCTTTATCACGCCTAGGAGGACGGAGGTTGCCGTCGAGTTGACCAGGAGCAGAAATAGTACCGACACGCTCTGAAGGATCAGACCCAGGATTAGCATCCGGCGGGCCGACCACCGATCCGAAGCCACCCCAAACAAAGGTGTTACGGCGAGACGCACTCCCGCCGTAACCGTAAAGACGGCCGCCGCGACCGTCCTCCCGACTCCCGCTTCGGCGAGAATTGACATGTGGTGAAATTGAGCTCCCGTACCTACCATACTCGGTATACTGGTTGCCAGCAGTATTACCCAAAAAGGAGCGTAACCGAGCGCCTCACCGAGGGACCAACTGCTTTCCACGGAGGAAGGGCGAGGTGGGTCTTTTGAAGATTCGTCCCCCACATCAACCGCATCTCCGTCGGGAAGCAGCCCCAGATCCTCGGGTCGATCTCGGGTGAGTTTCCAGGCAAGGGGGGCCAGGACCACGAGCATAACTACCGCCCAAAACTGCCACGCACCTCTCCAACCGAAACGATCCATCACGAAAATGTTTATGTGGGGTACCGTGGCGGAGCTGACCGCCGCCGCCATGGCCAGGAGGCTCAGCGTCTTTCCCCGCATGCGAACGAACCACTGCGGGATTAGGCTGTACGGGATTAGCGTCAGGGATCCCTGACCCAGAGTCCGTATCATGATGAACCCAAAAAGCAGGCTTACCGGGGCGGATATGGAACTCATGAAGATTAAGGCCAAAGAGAAAAGCAGGGCCACGGAGGTCAAAGCAATCCTGAACCCGATGGAATCGACCGTTCTGCCCACGAGCATCATTAGGAGCCCGGCCAGTAGGGTACCCGTAGAATACAGCCCGGAGATCAAGGATCTGCTCCAACCGAAATGATCCATGAGGGGATCGATGAAGGTTGATACGGAATACGTCTGCCCCGGCCCGGATAGGAATATGGCGAGGGCCCCCACGAAAAGGATCGTCCAACCATAATATGGATTGTGGTTACGGGGACGCGAAAACAACGGATCACCCCTCGCAATGCTCACAATCAATCCTACCCAAATCGTTACCCGGGAGCCAGTCCGTCTCTCTTGCCCGGGGGCAATTTGGCAGACATTATTGGGGTAACGTCCGTCTATTCCGAAACCCTATTCTCGAAGGCGCCAAACTCCCGGAGAAGAGGTAGGTAAACCCATGATCGATTGGACCACCAATGCGCGGACCACCGATGATCTCCTGGCATTGATCGGCAAGACCCCCACTCTCGAATTGAGACGTTTCAGTGAAGATATCGGCGTTAGGGTGTTTGCCAAGCTGGAGTTTTTCAATCCGAGCGGAAGCCTCAAGGATCGAGTGTATTTGAAGATGATCCAGGATGCCGAGGCCAGTGGAGAGCTCAGGCCCGGCATGACCGTGTTGGAGTGTTCCACCGGAAACGCGGGCATATCCTGCGCTATGGTTTCGGCCCTCAAAGGATATCCCTGCATCATAGTGATGCCCGAGGGCATGAGCGAGGAAAGGCACAAAACCATACGGGCCTACGGGGCGACGATGTTATTCACCCCCGGCGGAGAGAGCGACGTCGATTTGGCTCTGGCAAAAACGCAGGAGCTTGCCAGAAAGGACCCGGAACGATACTGGATACCCGCACAATTCAGCAACCCATCCAACGTAGCTGCGCACTACGAGACGACCGCCGTAGAACTTTTCGAACAGTGCGGAGAAGGGATAGATGCCTTCGTCGCGACGCAGGGAACCGGGGGCACATTGACGGGAGTAGCGAGGTACTTCCGAGAACGAAAGCCGGATGTGAGGATCTTCGCGGTGGAACCCGCGGAATGCCCGCTGTTGTCTCGCCGCCGGTGGGGGCCACATCAGATAGAAGGAATCGGGGACGGTTTCGTGCCGAGAAATCTGGACCTCAGCCTCCTGGATGGTGTGATAACCGTAAGCTCCGAGGAAGCCATCGAAATGAGTAAGGAGCTTTCCCGGCGAGAGGGTATCTTTACCGGCATCTCTTCGGGGGCAAACCTGGTGGCGGCGAAGAAACTTGCCTATCACTTCCCCGAGCTCACGGCGCTCGCCACCATGATTAACGACAACGGCCAGAGATACTTCAGCACCGCCCTGTTCGAATCGAAACGCGAGGTGGAAATTCCGAAACGAGACCACCCCATGGACGAGTTTTCGTCGCGACAGCTCGACCGGTATTTTCGCGATTGGGTGATCATACACTGAGCTCGACGGGAAGTCCCCGTCTCGGACGGGGGCTTCCCGTTCACGGATCCATTATCTCGGCGAAACGTCGGCGGGACACGTCCACTCTTCTACGTCGGCGTCGAAGCGCCACACGTCACCCGAATAGAAGGTCCGGTGCCTTTCTCCGAACACCTCATCCAGGGCATCTTCTCCCCTCTTACCGGTACAGTGGCCGGATATAACTCCACCATCGACCAATTTGTGCAATTCCTCTCCGGTCTCTCGCAGGACATTCTGTTCTGCGTTGTAGAGGTGAAAACCGCCCACCACGGCGCGTACCGGACGATCCGGCAGGATCTCGCGCGCCGCCAGAGTAGTGTTGACCACGCCGGCGTGGCAACATCCGGCTACGACGATGCTACCGGAATCGCCGAGATCCAAAACCGCGGCCAGATCGTCGATTTCCCCGTCTACCCGGGATCTCCCATCGAGGAGACGGATCATGCTCTTTCTGGGCAATTCGAAATCATTCTGCCTGGGTATTTCTCCGGTCACCCAAACCCCCGGCTCCAACCGCAGCGGAGAAGAAGTCCTCACCCATCTATCCGGCCCCAAATCCCCCAGGGCCTCACAGGACATCCCCGAGAACTGCAACGATGGCTCCGTTTTGTACACGGCGCGATCAATCTCGGGATGAGATACCACGACGAAATCGGCTCCGGGTTGGGAAAGCAGCCATTGTAGTCCGCCGGTGTGATCCGAGTGGGAGTGGGATAGTATTACCCAATCGAGATCGCCTACCAAGACTTCCAATTCGGCCAGATTGTGTTCCAATACTTCACCGGACGCACCAGTATCGAAGAGCATCGTCCGAAAATCGAGATCCGACCATTCCACCTCGAGCAGGGCCGAAAGGCCGTGCTCGGAACGAAGATTTCCTCCCTGAGGAGTTCTGTTGCTGGTAACTATAGTGAGATCCACGGAAACTATGCGCTTTTTGGAGTTCACGGTAATCTCCCTCCGATTGATGCTCTACGAGCTCGGCTCAATTGAACCACAAGAGATTCGCCGTCAGGGACAAGACGATGACGCCGAGGATCGTCAATATCAAACCCCCTCGCGTCATTTCGTGCGTTCGAAACTGATTTGAACTGTAAACGATGGCGTTGGGCGGCGTATTCGCGGGCAAAAGAAAGGCCATGCAGCTGGCCAGGCCGGCGACGATTGCCAAAGAGACCGCGTCCATGCCGAGCTGCAGCGCCAGGCCGATGGATACCGGTACGAATGTAGTGGACGTCGCCGTGAGACTGGAGAAAAACGTAATGCTCATAGCAGTCACCAGGGCGAAGAAGGTGACTACCAAATAGGGACTGGTCGCCGCCAGGAATGTAGAGAGGCTGTCGGCGATCACCTTGATGACACCCGATTCATTCAGTCCGGAGCCGAGGGCCAATCCTCCACCCACGAGGATAAATATGCCCCATCCCATCTCCTCGGAGGCTTCCTTCCAATTTACGACTCCTACGCCCGGGGCTACGAACATTAGGGCTATGATAACGGACGCGATGTAGAGCCAGCCGGGCAGTAGTGGCAAAACTGAATCCGCCGTCCAAAGCACCACAGCCAAGATGAAAAGCATCATGACTTTGCGTTGCCCGCCGCTGGTAGGACCCATCTCTCGAAGCTCCGAGCGAACCGCCTCCGTTCCACCCTGAATACTCTCCAATTCGACCGGGAAAAGCGTGAGGAGAAGTTTCCAGGCTATGGGTATCATCACGATTACTACCGGCATCGCCCTTATCATCCAGCCCAAAAAGCTGACTTCTATCCCGAGCAGATCGTCGATGAAGGCTATCGTGATAGAGCACGCGGGAGTTCCCGCCGGGGTACCCATGCCGCCGATGTTGGCGGCGTATGCGATACCTATCATGGTCGCTCGTCCCAGATTCGATGCGCCGCCCGGTAAATTGGCCATCTTGAGAATCCCCAGGGCTATCGGCATCATTATGGCCGTCGCCGCCGAATTGGATATCCACATGGACAAAAACGCGGTGGCGAGCATCAAGCCCAAAATGAGACGATCCGTTCGTTCTCCCATGCTCGCCACGATATTCAGGCCTATCCGTCGATCGAGATCGTACTTGCTCAAGGCGGTGGCCATTATGAACCCGGCGAAAACGATACTGTTGACTGGAGTGGCGATGTAGCTCAATCCCTGCCCGATCGGCTGGATACCGACCAGGGCCTGAAGGAGTATTATTACCAATCCGGTCAACGCGATGGGAATGCATTCCGTTATCCAAAACACGGCCCCAACCAGGGCGATGGCGAGCATATTGACGCCATCCTGTGAAAGAGCCTCCGGAAAGGGTAGCCGGGTGATGAGGGCTGCACCAACGAGCGTGACAATAACGATGAGCAAGTTCCGTCGATCAAGGGATCCCATACGCCTTCAGACACCTTCCCTCTAAATGGTGAACGCAATTAGGACATCCGAGCGATAACGCGCCATCCCACGGCGCGGCGAAACACTCGAAGATGAAACCAGTCGGCGACAAGACCTGGAAGGCGGTCATCGATCTCCCGCCCCTGACTAGTCTTCTGAAACTAACGACTATTTCCTCCATCGAACCTCTACCGATAATCCGGAGATGAGAAAAGAGGAAGGGTAAATATGGCGCTAGAAGTCTCCATCAGGACGATGGGAGGTATCGCAGTGGACTTTTTATCTCGAGGAACTTTTGCACAACGTCATGACAGGATTCGGGCCTTCCTGGAACGGGAAGGCTATGACGCCTTCGTGACACTGACCCCCGACAACTTCTACTACGTATCCGGGTTTTTCCTCGACGTCGCGCCGTGGGAGCGTCCGGTCGCGGCAGTGATTCCGAGCACTGGCGATCCATTCTTAATCATGAACGAGCTTTCGACAAACCACGTGCGCATGGCACTGGAACGCGAATCCCTGGCCGTTGCGGATATCCATTTTTGGAGGGAACATCCCTCTTCTTCGGACAGGTATTTCACACGTCTTCAGTGGACCGGACTACTGGCGCAAAAGCTTCGCGAGCGCGGAATAGATCGCGGTATTCTCGCCTGCGATTCTTCCTACGCGGCGATAGAGAATCTGCGAGAGGATTTGCCCGGAGTCGAACTGGTGGTCGAATCCGGACTACTGCGCGAAATGCGCCTGGTCAAATCCTCCGAAGAACTCCAATTCATTCGTGCGGGGGCAAGACTCAGTGATTTTGGTCAGGACCGCTTCGCGGAACTCGTTTCGGCGGGCAAACTGGTTTCCGAGGTAGATACCGAGACACTGCTGCAAATGAGGATTCGTGGCGCGGATATGTTTCCCGGAACTCGATTGGAGTGTCGCGTCTCGAGCCTGAGTGGTCCCGCCTCGGCCTCGCCCCACGGCACCGGCGCGGGCTCCGACGACGTATTCGAAGCGGGACACGGAATAGTCAATATAATCATCGTTCGATTGAACGGTTATGTAGTGGAGAATGAGCGAACATGGATCATCGGAGAACCCGACGAACTTCAGGAGAGAGCCTTTCGCGCGGCGACGGCCGCCACCGAAGCGGCGGCGGCCCGTATGGTGGCCGGTAACCCCACGTCGTCCATAGATTCCGCCGCCCAGCGAGTAATTGAGGCGGCCGGATTCGGGAGTAATATTCGACACCGAACCGGTCATGGCATCGGCATAGCGGGCCACGAATATCCCGACGATGTGGCATTCAACCACCGACAATTGAAGGCCGGCGAAGTGTGGTCCGCCGAGCCGGGAATATACATCTACGGAGTCGGGGGGTTTCGGCACGACGATACAGTCATAGTCGGTACCGAGGAACCGGAAGTGGTAACCAAACATAGCAAGAACATCGAAGATCAAATTATCCCTTTGCGATAGAGGGCAGATCTAACCGAGTGGGTATCGGTAGCTCCGATGCCCACCTCTTTGCCTTTCGGGCGACTGACGAACTGGCAAAACGGAGCTTAGTCACTCGATCCGTGCAACAGCGACCTCCGAACGTGTCGCGCAGCCTCAAATTGTCCCAACTCCCACAGATCCTGCGTGTAGCGCAACAGTTTCACGTAGTGCTTTTCGATAATGGCCGTAACTCCCGCTCCCGGCCGCTTTTGGCTCAGGGTATCGCGCACGCAGGATGTATAAATGACGGCCAGTAGGTCATCGAGTTCCGGGAGCCCGTGGCATTCTAGCAGGGCGGAGGTGGCCATAATGGAGGCGGCGAAATCGTCATCCACTTCATCCTGCGAATCCAGCCATTTCTCGAGAGCCCGTTCAAATTCGGGCAAGAAATGCTGCCAGTCTCTCTTCATGGGGGTGCGCATATAACGCGTAATGGGGTGTTCCCCCCACGGCCGCCATGCTCGGGCGTCGAATAGGGCCTCGTAGCCCGGATAGTCCGGATTTGCCATCAAACTGCGGAGGCGTATGGCGCCGTTTATGATGCTAAACAGGGGTAGGTCAAAATTGAATCTTCCGGAAACCAGCGCCAGAACCGCCCGCTCGGAAGAATTGCGCAGGCGGATTATATCCAACCTCCTGGAGGAATCTGCGACCGATTCGAGGTCGGAGTCCACCTCGTAGCGAAAACCGTCTTCCTCCGCCTGTTCCCACATGTCGGCCATACTCACCCTGTAGAGGGCATCCCAAACGGCATTATCTTCGAGCGGGAGATCCTGATGAAGGTTCCACAATCCCCAGACCACTACCGATAGAGTGCGAGGGCCGGTACCGGAACGACGGGCACGAAATATGAGATGCCAGAAAACCCGGTCGACGAATCCCGGTGTGAGATGCGGTTTGAGACAATGTGCGATCAAATCTCGTGATTTTACACCGGAAGTATCACCCGAACAGCTGTCGTCCATGAGACCATCGAACAGACAGTCCGAGAGGGAATCTGCGGGGATTCTCAGGTCGGACTCCCACACCAGATCCCGAAGACCTTCGTCGAGTTCGGCGATATCGTCAGAATAATCCAGTAGGGAATCCACCACGATTTGTACCGCCTCAGTCAGAAGCTCCACCGTCGGAGGATCCTCACCCACCTTCGGGCGCAGACCGGCCATCAAACCCAGAGAATCCGTGGGAAGTTCGATGCGATCCCAGGCCGGGACGGCATCCGATAAAGTCTGCTTGATCCTGCGCGTAACGTAGGTCACAGGTTCCAGACAGCAGAGATCATAGTTCAGTCCGCTACCGCAGGGGCACTTCATATCGGGAGATAGCACCGATTCAATTCGCAACGTGTCACTCCATTCACGGCCCGGAGGCTCCCTCCGGATCGATGAAATGAGATGATCTCAGGTCGGGATCATGGTGCTTCCTTTGAAATGTACCCTGATGGGAATGCTATCAAACCGAACACGTCAGTGCCCAGGTCGGCAGCGACACCCTGGCTCGCTATCCGTGTGCGCCGCCACCTGGCATCGCAATCGGATCGGATTCCATACGGCAAGTATCGGTTTTCGGATCAGTTGGGCCGAATCAGTGCGGGTTCATCTCGTTCGGAGAAATACACACTGACTCGTCTGCCGGGAGAGAGGGCTTCTATTCCGATATGGGTATCCTCGTCGGAATACACCGCCGGCTCGTGGGCCTCGATTAGGGTCAAGGCCCCATCATCGTCCGTGGAACCACCTTCGTCGGCCACGCCATTGTAATGACGGAGACTAACCACATCTCTCTCCGCATCAACGGACACGACCATGTAAGCGCGGGGGCATGGTTCCACGTCCACCCAAGCCCTCACGCCTTCGACCTTACCGGATGCATTGACTTCCAGTTCGGCGAAACGTCCTTCAAGAAAATCCAGGTCTTCGTCGGCAAACTGAACCCACATCGCGGGAAATGCGAGCTGATAGGTAACGGGTATACCGCCCTGGTCCACGACGATGTAATACTCTCCGCCGAGCTCGCCCAGGGCGATCAATTGCACGTAGCGCGCTCCGGTACCGCTGACATAGGCGTCCAATCCGCGACGGGCATATCCGGAGTCATCCACGGCAAAGCTGACCCAGGATGCGTGGCGCAGGTCATTTATCGACATGTCTTGAGGACCACCGAGATATCTGTCTTCGCGAAGTCGGACGGTTTCCCCATCCTCGAGATTGAAGGTAAGGAGGAGTGAACCCTCTTCTTCGCCGACTTCGACTGATTCGACGTCGCCGGAAACCAGGTTGCGCGCCCAGTCCAGCCGATGTATTCTCCCCGCGGGAATGGGATCGTCGTCACCTAACCCGCGCGCGCCGCGAGTCGCGATACTAATCGTATCTCCGGGATGCAGATCGTCGGCCGACTCGGGGGCGTTTTGGCCCTCCACGATTCCTCCGAAGTCCCGGGGTAGATTGAGGGTGCGTTCCACGGATTGGCCGTTCTCCGTCCTTGCCACCGTGACGCTCCATCCATCTCCTATCGTTCGAGGTTGGTCCACGATGGAGAATACCCCGGCATCCCAGTATCGAAGCGATATGCTCTCCGCCCGGCCGTTAAAGGCCTCGACGGATGCGGCTACATCTCCGGCGACCACCATCGCATCGAGGAGCGATTGTGGTGGGATTCTTTCTTCGCCATTGACCGTCCACGAAGTTCCGCCATCATCGTCATCGGCGGGAATGGTAGCAAAGCGAAAATCTCCCACCTGGAGATTTCCTCCGGCGAGGTTGGCGCCCAGGAGAATGCCGTCTACCTCATAGGACCCCCGCACCGCGCGGATGAAAGCCAAATCGTCCTCGGAATCCCGGTAACCAATTATGCGCCTTCCCTCGAGCTCTCCAATCTCGTCAACCCCGCTCAGATATATCTCCGGGGCGAGCCGGTAATCGGTCCCACCCACCTGAATTTGGCGATCGCTCAGCGACACCACGGTACCTTCCACTCTTTCTTGGCGACGCTGCAACAGGCTCTCGCGAGATTCGTTGTTGCGGCCGTCGGCGGGAAGGGCGTCCGAAACCGGAGGGTTGATTGTCATGGTGTTCACCACGAGGCGAGCCATCTCGCCGCGCGTGATCGGCACATCGGAAGCCAGGTTGACGCCTCCGCTGATGCCGAGACTTCTCGCCTCCTCGATGTAACCGCGTGGATAGCTTAGATCTTCCAATTGCCTTTCGTACCCGGCGGCACGCAACAGCACCGCGGTCGCTTCTGCGAAAGTTAGCGGACTATCGGCACGAAAAGATCCGTCTCCGAATCCACGAATCAGGCCCAGATACTCGGCAGCGTTAATCCATCCCCACCATACGGGAGCGACGGAACCACCGTCCGTGAATTCGGGTTGCAGATCGGAGAGGGAATCGACGAGATACGTCCTATCCAACATGGCCACGGCAACCTTGGCGAACTCGGACCTGGTTAGTGCGTTGTCCGGGCCGACCGTCCCGTCACCGTAACCCTGGAATATTCCGAGAACTTCAAGCAACGCGAAGTCATCGCGATACGGGTGATCGCGAGAAACATCCTCAAAAGGGGTTGCGAGCACTTCCGGTGAGGCCGCATGAGCCGGACCGCAAAGAAATGAGCTTAGTACGAGGAATGCTATGATAGTTATCGTGATCGAGCTGTAACGTGCGCTCATTAATCCCCCAAGCCTTCTTTTTGCGACCGAATCTCAATTTGCATTGTTTAATGAAATTATAGCTCGACCACCGGAGCTGGGCAACGATAATCGTCCATATGTCAACGTATTTTAAGGGTGAGAGTCTAGGAGGGTATTCTCCCCTCGAGAAACGTCACGGCGGACCCACCCACTTTGACCCCAATCGGAGCACGGTTTTCCAGCTCCACCCTGCAACTTATCTGACTGGGTCTTCCCAGGACTCTTCCCTGCTCCAACGTGATGGTAATATCGTTTGTCTCCGAGTTTACCGGAATCATATCTTCCCAAATCATGTAGGCGGCTGTGGCTCCGCTGGCTGTAGCCGTGGAAGTTTCCTAGAGGATCCCATCATAGATAGCTGCGGCCATCTTGGTCATTCATTGTATCCCTCGATGAGCGTGAACATACAGAGAAATGGCTACCGGACTAGAGACCGAAACCAAGCGGAACTTAATCCTTCACAACCCTCGGTTACTACAGCACAATCATTTGCTGTCCACCAAAGCGAGTCAATCTCAGGGTGGGGCTCCTTCAGAACTTCCACACGTCCCATTATCCAGATGTTGACAGACTGCAATGCGATGATCCGCTGTCCAACAACGCGGATCCATCGTGAAACTAGAATCTGTAGACCACAAACAGGGCTCCGCCAGCTGTTATGGCAATGCCGACAGCACTCTCGAACTGAGAAGAGCTTTGGATCCCATAGTACATGACAACGAAACCAACCAAGAATAGACCAATGGCCGTCAGTCCTAGTATGCGCTTTGGAGTATTCTTTCCCACAATAATGCACCGCCTTTCACATATGACTTAAGCAAATACCATGGTTAAGGCCAGCCCCAACAGCCCCAGAATGAAGCCCATGACTAGACCAGCCGTAAGTGTTCGAGAAATTACTTCGCCTTCTCGACCTGACAAACCCACGGTGCTCGTTGCAAGGACGATGTTCAGAGGACAGTGGGCGTTGCCAATTGCACCTCCTACAGTCTGCAACCCTGCAATTATGTATGGATTAATGCCCAGTGCCAAAGCTGTATCTCGTTGAAAGGCGCCGAATAGGATATTGGAGGCCGTGTTAGAGCCCGTAATGAAAGCGCCTAGCTGCCCGACGTAGTTGGCGAAGAACGGATATGTGCTACCTGCCGCAATTGCGGTTCCAACGGCCACTAGGGTAGTCATACCATGCTCCATCATAACCCCAGCCATCATGCTAAGTGTCATGAGTGTTAGTGTTGCCGGAACTGCGCTCTTACTCAATCGATCCAAGACTATATTTACGACTTCCTTTTTGAAGATCCCTATGGAAGCGTAGAAAGCTGTTGACAACCCAAGGGACAAGAAAATCAGTGTCCCTGGCATAGTCAGTATCTTTAGAGGTGAGTATTGCGCCACAGACGGGTTCACGAGACCCATACCGGTACGAATCTCGGGCCACGGGAATCCCACGCGAAACCTTTCTGCCTCCAGTATAGACTTCAGATCGGGTAATCCAGTCCATTGTGCTGCCAAAGGAGACAAGTATATCACCAAAACGACGAGTACAACTATGTAATAGGGAAGGAAGGCCAAGTGGAAACTCATTTCCTTGCCGCTTCCCTGATCTGATCCGGGCGTTACTTGGCTCTTGTTCGTATCTACTCGGTAGAATGGTACCCTCGGCAGGATGGCTCCCCAAGCTAGGCCCACGAAGCCAGCGAGAAAGCCACTGATAGAGGGGGAGACGGTAACGGAGAAGAATAGAAGCGCTGCCGCCTGCACGATGGCCAAAGAAAGCCATGCAAACCAACCGCGACGAATTTCTTTCCAGCCGGATCCATACACCATCCGAGAGTAGAAGTAGGTACCGAAGAAAAATATCATAATGGTCGTCGGCACAAATAGCAGCGCGCTCCAAAAAGCAAGCGGGCCTTCCGCAAGGTCCGTGAAACGCTGCAGCACCCAAAAAGAGCTACCCAACGAACCAAAAGTGACAGTCCAACTATGCCCGAGTGCGGGTACGACAACCGCCAAAACCGGGTTGAAACCCAAACCTACGAGAAGTGGAGCCGTAACTGCCACGGGAGTACCAAAACCCAATACGCCCTGTAACCAAGCCGGGAACACCATCCCAATAATAAGGATTTGCAGGAGCCGATCCCCGCCGGTAACCCTATTAAATGTTCTGGCAATGACCGGGAATCCTCCCATGCCATGGATTAACCCGTAAATTGACATGGCACCCCAGATGATCGCTAGGATAAATACGGTTTCCCATAATCCTTTAGCTGAACCACTTGCCACAGTGACGGGATTTCCGCCGAATCGAATAAGCACCACTGAGACCGAAATCAACCACGCTAATGCACCAGCCTTTGCACCACTCCATTTTCGGATAACCATTAACAGTGCGACCACTATAATTGGTAACAAAGCTAAGATCCAGTTGACTAGACTCAAGTGCTCTGCCATCAAGTCTATGTTGGACATTCCGTCACTCCTATTCATTTGAATGGAGTTACCACTCTTAAGAAGGCACTTGCCTATTCGGCCGCACCCCATCTACTTAGCGTCTCTTCCACCGACCTATCTCGCAATTTCGAGGACCCGGATGCTCGAGTACATTGAGTCTTCTTCGTCGATTACAAAATCCCTCGATACGATCGATAACCTCTAGGCATAACTCCTTTCTAGTCTTCCAGATGTGCCGGTCCAATGGCCTCATTTCCAAACTAGACGTGGACATCCCATCATCGCGTTGTTTCCTGCATCCCACTCAACACGCTTGTCCAGGGTGAAAGAAGTGTAGCGCAAGCCATGATCCGAATGCCGAATCGTCGCCTCACGGGGACGACGGTTACGACCGCCTTGTTCAAGACATCCAAAACCCGTGCTCTACCGAATCCGGATACACTGTCCGCTGTGATCCCCTGAGAAACGGCCAACTACTCATCCCGACTGGACACCATTGATGCCGCTCTTCCTCATCGAACGAGTAACGTGCTTCCCGCCGCAAAACTTGCTCTCTGACAATCACCAATCCCTATGTATTCGTGTACCCCGGTTTTCCCTACTAATCCAAACTATGGCCTGGGTCAACCCCATTTTTGCTCAGCAGATTATCAATCTTCGTCTCGAGGATATCAAGACTCTACGGTGCCTCCGTCAGCAGACTACCTAGCGCTTTCATCAGACGAATGTCCTCACGGACAAACTTCCGGCAATTTGGATGAACCTACCACATGGTAACCATATCCACCCGTCACTGCTGCACAATTGCTT
Source organism: Bacillota bacterium (assembly GCA_046483165.1). GTDB lineage: Bacteria > Bacillota > Sulfobacillia > SLMV01 > SLMV01 > CSSED11-154. The sequence continues at coordinate 25,919 of JAWODQ010000032.1, forward strand.
TCCGCCCAACATAGAGGGTCAATCTTACAGGATCATCTCCCGGCCATCTTCTCATGGATCGGAGGAATTGAGATTCCGTCATCATAAACGAACATGCCCGCTCAAAATAATGCCTTAATCCTCCGCCAACATTTGTTCACACTCACAGAATCTCGCGATCGAAACAATCTGCGACGCACCGGATGGACCACCGACAATCTTACACCATTTATGAGTCCGGGCAAGTCCCTGTCCTTCGAGATGTCTTTCGGCCGTAACGGACTATTCGTATCGGAGTGCCTGAATGGGATCCAAGCTTGCCGCCTGACTGGCGGGATAGACCCCGAAAAACAATCCTACGGCGGCCGAGAACCCGAAGGCCAAGAGCACGGAACCCAAAGTGACGGAGGCACTCAACCCAAATAATGCTATGAGGCGAGACAATGCCCAGCCCAGACCTATACCTATCACGCCACCCCCTATACTGAGGAGGATTGACTCCACCAGGAACTGGGCCAGTATATCTCGCTTCCTGGCACCTACGGCCTTTCTGATGCCGATCTCTCTCGTCCTTTCCTTGACGGAAACCAACATGATGTTCATGATTCCGATCCCGCCGACCAGAAGTGAGATGCCGGCTATGGCCCCGAGCATCACGGTGAGGGTCCCGGTTATGGTCCGCACTATGTCGAGAAGCTGTTCCTGGCTGGTGACCACTACGGAGTCCTCCCGGCCGAATTTCAAATCCATTATTGCCTTAATGTGGCTGACTGCCATGGCGGAAGACTCGGGATCCGTGGCCTGGGCGTAGATGCTGCCAACTCGATCCGTCGTGAACATCCGCTGTACCGTGGTGATCGGCATGATTGCGGCATCGTTACTTCCTCCGGCAAAACCGGCATCCTGAGATTCGAGTATTCCGATGATCGTCACACTCTGACCCGATATCCTCAGAGTCTCACCTATTGCGTCCCGTCCCGCGAAAAGATCCTCAAGAATATCCGGTCCGATGACCGCCACCCGGGATCGCCGTTCCACCTCGGTAACATCGAAGAAACGTCCCCGGGCGAGCTGCAGGCGTGTGATTTCCTCGTATCCGGAGTCCACACCCTGAATGCGAGCTTCCGTCGTATTGGCTCCCCACTTCGTCGAAACCCTTCCCGCGTCCAACTGCGCCGCCGCCCGCAATACCGTGGGAACGCGTTCCTGGATCTCGCGGGCGTCTTCCATCTGAAGCTGCGTGCCCGCATTCGGTCCGATGAGGATGGAGTTGACCCCGAGGAGATCGATCTCCGCGGTAATCTCGCTACCCGCTCCCTGCCCCACGGCGATGAGCGTGATGACCGCCGCCACCCCTATGATGATTCCTAGCGCGGTCAATGCCGAACGGAGTAGGGATCCGCGCAAGCCGGTGATCGCGGAACGAAACGCCTCACCCAGATTCACGTGACATCCCCTCCACAACTTCTACGGCCCCATCCTCGATGACATCTCCGTCAAGCAATCGAACAATACGGCGGCAGTGAGAAGCGACGGTGGGATCGTGCGTAACGACAACTACGGTGATGCCGGTATCGTTGAGTTCTTCGAGGATACCCATGATGTCTCTTTGCGCCGAAGTATCGAGGTTACCCGTCGGTTCGTCGGCCAGGAGTATCGCCGGCTCCGTCGCAAGGCTCCGGGCGATCGCAACCCTTTGCTTCTGACCTCCGGATAGCTGATTGGGACGATGTCTCGTTCGCTCCCCCAGGCCGACGCGTTCCAGCGCTCCCCGCGCAATCTTCGCCCTTTGCCCGGCGGGCACACCACGATATGTCAGGGGGAGAGACACGTTCTCGAGGGCCGTCATCGATGGAAGAAGATTGAACTCCTGGAAGACGAAACCCAGGTGACGATTTCTCAGTTCCGCCAGCTGGTCGTCGGTCTTTTCGGCCACGTTCTCGCCCTCGAGGTAATACTCACCTTCCGTAGGCCTGTCGAGACAACCGATGATATGCATTAGCGTGGATTTGCCGGATCCCGAAGGGCCCATTATGGCCACGAGCTCTCCGCGTTGGATCACCAGGTCCACGCCGCGAAGCGCATGCACTTTTACGTCTCCCATATCGTAGGTCTTGTGTATTCCCCTGAGACGCAGTACGGGCTGCATCACTGGTTCACCCTCTGCCCCGGACCCATGAAGATTCCCTGGTCACCTTCGATGGAAGAGATGACCACTTCATCTCCCTCGCTCAGGCCATCGAGTATCTCGGTTCGAACACCATCACTCAATCCTATCTCGACCCTTCGGACCTCCGGACCCTCCGATGTTACCACGCGAACAGTGCTTATCCCGTCGGACGTCGTGACGGCCTCGGCCGGAACGGAAAGCGTTCCCTCTCGCCGATCTATCTCCACAGTTATGTCGGCAGACATACCCTCGAGCATCCCGGGTTGCGCCGCCAACCGCACGATAACCGGGAATGTAGTAACCCCGCTTTGCACCTCGCCGGACCTGGCGATATCGAAGATCTCACCGTCAAAGATTCTCTCCGGCAGAGCATCCAGCTCGATTTCCACCGGCATACCGGGACTCAGAGACGCAATCTCGAGTTCGTCGACATCAACTACGACTTCGAATTCCCTAAAATCGGCAACTTCCACCAATGGCGTCCCCGAAGTCACGATATCATCCGAATCCACGAGCACCTCAACGGCCTCTCCGTCTATGGGGCTGGTGATTTCGAGATCCTCTCGCTCGGATCTATATCGCTCGAGGGCCGTCTCGGCTTTGGCGATGCGGATAAGCTGCTGATTCACCTGGAGCGAATGATCGGGTGTCCCGATTATCATGAGGGTGTCTCCCCGACTGACCGTCTCGCCCTCACTCAATTGAATGAGTTCCACCGTTCCGGATCTGTCCGAGTAGAGCCGGGTTCGAGGCGGATCCACCACCTCGCCGGGTCGCACTATTCTCCCGTCCGCCAAGGTCACCGTAACATCTCCCCGGGCTCCCGGTTGGACGAGACCTCGTGGGTTTTGTAGGTCCACTCCCACGACGACCCCCGACGAAGATCCTTCGGGCGTCGATTGTGAGGAGACGTCGGCAATAATTCCTTCCACGAGACCATCAAAACTATCCAGGTGTATGCTCGCGGGATCACCCTCCGACAGCGTAGAAGCCAGGGATGAGGAAACGTGGAATTCGAACCGGGCGAGGGAATCGTCCACCAGGTCAACCAGGACTGCGTTATCCGTTACCCGATCCCCTTCCTCGACGTGGAGGCGGTCCACCCGGCCATCGCGCGGAGCTTCAACCACCCTCACTGCGGAGGAAATCTCAGATGGAATCGCTTCCTCCGGAGTCAAATCGAGAATGTCCCTGAGATTGAGGAGGGCCGTATCGAGATCCATCTCGGCGTTGCGGATTTGATAATCCAATTCTCGATTGCTTAGTGTGGCGAGCCGTTGTCCCCGGAGGACACTTTCTCCCGCCGAGACAACTATTTCGCCCACTTCCCCGGAGGCCGTCGCCGCCACGGTTCGTCGCGTCACGGCCTCGAGCGCCCCGTTACCTCCGACTGACAACACCACATCCGCCGGTTCCGCCCGGGCCGTGACGAAACGGGGCACCTGGGGAAGCCTCCGCATCAAAGTCACACCGTAGATCGCAGCCGCCACCACCACCAACACTACCAGAAGAACTATCCACCATTTGCGTGACACGCGAGTCCTGCCACCTTTCCTCGAAAGCTTCGCATCGATATCGAAAATGAAGGCTCATCATCTCGGCATAAGGATTTCTCAGTCACCATCGAAACAACGAGGACCGCGCCATCTGAGCGCGGGATCGTTACCAAACTGACTTCGATATTCCTCTCTTAGGTAAATGGAGTTTCGACGCGCTCCCCTGTCTATCATCAAAACCCCATCGAGGTGGTCCAATTCGTGTTGCAATAGCTCGGCCATATCGTCGGTGGCACTCCAAACCTGTCTCCTGCCTTCCAAATCGTAGTATTCCACTTCGATATGGCACGCGCGGGAAACCCAGACCAGGAGATCCGGCAGGCTCAGGCAATCGTCCCACAGCTCGAATTCCTCTCGCGATCTCTCGATTATTCGCGGGTTTATGAGTACTCGAGGCTCGTCCGTATGGGTGTATACGATACGGTTTAAACTACCTATTTGTGGGGCGGCAATTCCCCTGCCGAACCCGAGACGACTCCTGCACTCTGCGAGGCTTCGCTTCAGTCCATCTATCGTCGCCTCTACCTCGAGTGATAAGGGAAAATCCACGGTCGCCGAGATATCACGCAAGATCGGGGATCCGAGCAATTCTATTCTCGATACGGTCACACCTACCACCTCCGCATCATCCAGCGCTCATTATATACCAGAGGCGGATCGTCATCAGCTCTCGTCAGAGGATATTGGGGCTCGAACGGATCGGGAACATCTTTAATGGAGGGGTGCTGTGACGAGGAGGGCGCGTTAGAGCAACGTCTCGGAACGGGAAAAGGACGAGCACTCGATACCACATCTCACCGTCAAATCACACATCCTGCGCCACGTTCTTCACATACTGTGTTCGCCCCTTGATGCGGGATTGATCCACGGGAGAAAGGTGGAAGGATTACTCGTGGAGGGCGGGCGGTCACACTCGAGATCGCCCGCCCAAAGCTATCAGTCTACCCGGTTGCCTCCCCGGTAGATGGCTCGAAGGTCCCCCATGACGTCGAGATCCTCCGCAGGATTGCCACCCACCACCAAGACATCAGCCTTCTTGCCGGGAGCTAGGCTACCGACGGAATCGTCGACTCGCAAAGCTGCGGCCGTGGCAGACGTCGCGGCCTTCAGTACTTCGAGATTGTCCATACCGATCTCGGCCAAAGCTTCCAGTTCACGATGGAAGTTGCCGAAGGCATTTCCACTCCATCCCTCGTCGGATCCCGCTATCATGCCCGCCCCGAGACTGCGCACCCGGGCAACTTCTTCCAATCTCCTGCGATAGGCATCGCGGCGGCTTCTTATCGTTTCCTCGTCCGCCCCCTCGCTTTCGAGGGTCCGGATACCCGAACGCGTGACTTCCAGGGTGGGATTCCACACGGCGCCCAGGTCGGCCGCGCGCTTTACGAGATCCTCGTCGAAATCCAATTCCTCGCGGGTCTTGTTCAGATTCCCATGAACTATGACGTCGAAGCCGGCGTCAACCGCCTGCCTTACCACGGAGGTACAGCTGCAGTGTACGAAGGCCGGCTTGCCGGCCTCGTGGGCTTTGCGGGCAGCGAAACTCATCATTTCATCGTCAAACTGTGGGGTGAACGGATCGGTACCCCTGGTACCACCGCCGTTCCCCATGATCTTGATGAGATCGGCGCCGCGGGATAAGAGCGCGTCTATCTCGCGTTCCAACGCCTCGAGATCCGATACCTCACCATTGAACGGCCAGCAGTGTCCCTTCACGGACGTTATGGGACGACCCGCCAATACCAGCCGTGGACCTAACATTTCGCCCCGCTCGATCGCGTCCCGAAGCGAGAAGGTGACGTCGTTTCGCCCTCCTAGATCCGCGAGGGTGGTTACTCCGTTCTCCAGGGCGCGGCGGGCATTGCTCGCTGCCCGGGTTAGAAGCTCGTCATCCCCGACCTCCATGGCCTCTTCGATTTTAGTTCCGTCGCCCGGCATTACCAGATGGCTGTGACAATTAACCAATCCCGGCACGATGGTACAACCCGGGAAATGAGTTGCATCGGCGCCAGGGTATTTCTCCAGGGCCTCCGATGCCGCCACGACATCGAGTACTTGGTCACCTTCGACCACGAGGGCGACATCGTTACTTAGGGAATCGGAGACTCCGTCGAAAAATCGATCGGCAGTCAATACTTTCACTGAGGGCATCCCCTTTCGGTTGGATGTGGGAATGGCGGGGACCGCGCGGTCCCCGCCGGGGATGATTAGTACTGCAGTTCGGGATCGATCACGTTGCGCAGGGGCATACCGTCCAGATATCTCCGGAGGTTATCCGTAAACAAGTTGGTGATGTTCTGATCCTCGAATTCCGCGCAGCTCGCGGAGTGAGGACTGAACAAGACGTTGTCCATCTCCCAGAGGGGGCTATCTTCAGGCAAGGGTTCGACTTCGAAGACGTCCAAAGCGGCGCCGCCCAGATGTCCCTCTTTCAGGGCCCGGATCAGGTCGTCTTGAACGATGGTGGTGCCCATGCTGTTATTGATGAGTACGCATCCGGGTTTCATCGACTTGAGCATATCGTAGTCGATCATCTTGTAGGTCTCGGGAGTGGTGGGAACCGTGAGGGAGACGAAGTCGCACTGGGCGAACATGTCCTTAATCTGTTCCTTGGGGAAGAGCTCGTCCACTCCCAGGGTGGCTGGATTGGCACCCTCGTATACCCGTTTGACTCCGAGGACGCGCATTCCGAGTCCCCGCGCCACTTTGGCGACCTGGGTACCGTTCTTGCCGAGGCCGACTATGCCGATGGTCTTACCCTGAAGTTGGTTCGTATTGTAGCGTTCGTATTGCTTCCGTTCCTTCAAATCGAAGAGATGGAAGATGTTCTTGGTGAACCCGAGCAGCGCCATTCCGACGAATTCGGAGATGGGCACGGAATGAATTCCGCTGGCGCTCGATACGGTAATTCCCTTATCGACCCATCCCATCTTCTTGGTAACGGGGCCGACGCCGGTACTCGTCGCCTGCAGGAATTTGAGGTTGGGAGCCAAATCCGCCAGATCCTGTATGTGGCGGCGTTCGAAACCGAATACCACTTCGGCCTCGGAGAGATATTCCCGCCACTGCTGTTCCATCTCGTCAGTCCACTCCATGGGCTTTCCGACCCGGTCCGCAGTATATCTCGGCTCGGGTAGGAGATCGCGATCGATCATGACGTTGATTCGCGGATCCGCCTTCTCTATTTGCTC
>JAWODQ010000077.1:0-12785 GCA_046483165.1 Bacillota bacterium
AACCTTCACAGCCTATGAGTATATGCGGTATTAGCACCGGTTTCCCGGTGTTATCCCTCTCTGATGGGCAGGTTACCCACGTGTTACTCACCCGTCCGCCGCTAGGTAACTACTAAACCGAAGTTCAATAGCACCCCGCTCGACTTGCATGTATCAGGCACGCCGCCAGCGTTCGTCCTGAGCCAGGATCAAACTCTCCACTTTGATCCTCGGTTATGCGTGCCCCACTAAAGAACACGCTATACCTCATACAAAACCGCTCAGTCTTACTCGCTGCACTACTCTCTTGTCAAAGATCGAAAGAACTGCTCCGAATAGATTTCCGAAGTGATCGCGACACCCTACAAAAACCTGTCCGTCGCAAGATCCAAGTGTATCATCGTCTCTTCGAAGTGTCAAATGCATGGCCCCGTAAGAGTCAATTCCTCCGAAGCGCGAAACCCATTGTAACATGCCCTCGGAGGAAATCAAGGGCCCGTTCGAAAACGGGCCCAACTCTGTACCCCGTAGGGGACTCGAACCCCTGCTACCGGCGTGAGAGGCCGGCGTCCTAACCGCTAGACGAACGGGGCATGCGCGTGATCTACGATGTTGCTGGGGGAGGAGGATTCGAACCTCCACACCCAGATCCAGAGTCTGGTGTCCTACCGTTAGACGATCCCCCATCGCCTTTCTTCGAAAACTCGCACAGACCACGACACCCTTTATCGAGTGCACGTAGGATTATAGCACCGGAGTTGGGGCAATTCAAGGAGAATTCTGTGCCTATTTATCCCCGATGCTTATCCACTTTTTTCTGGGAATTGTGATCAATAAGATGGGCCCTTTGCGAGTCCTCGTGCCGAATTGTCCTTTGGCAAATGATCGCAATATGAAACCGGGAGGAGTTGCCAAACCAACGGAGAATAAAGATCATTCAGAGGATATCGATGCTACCAGGTACATACCAGCGTTCTTTGCACCATCCCGGGCAGCGTCCTTATCCAACTCGTCGCAGTCGACATTCGTCGGCTAGCCACCGGGGAGGGGGTGACTGACGCAAGAACCGTTCCCTTATTCCATCCGCACGGGTGGATCCTCGGTTGGCGCCCAATTTCCGGCATCTCGGACGCATAAGCCTCCCGATCCATCCAGACACAAATGGAATACCGACTCACAACGATATCGCAGATACCTCTGAGTATGAGGGAGGGAAAACATGTTTACCGAAGGAAGAATCGTAGTGTTGCTCTTCCTTATCGTGATCGCGGCCTCGATGTATTACTACATCCGTCGCGCCCAATCCGGCGACATCCCGGATGTCCGACCGATACCGGGTCTCGACGTCCTGCGCGAGGTAGTCGGAAGAGCAACCGAAATGGGACGTCCGGTCTTCATGACTCCCGGCGGCGGTGACGTCACCGACGCATCTTCGGTGGAAACGCTGGCCGGACTCGCAATTCTCGATGAGGTCGCAAGTTTGACCGCCGAGTACGACATTCCCCTGAGAGTCACCGTTCGCCGCCCCAACATCTTCCCAATAGCCCAGGAAATAGTACAGCAATCATATCTGCGCGCGGGTAAGCCCGAGGCGGTCACGGACGAAATGGTGCAGTTCCTCTCCGACGTTCAGTTCGCCTGGGCTTCCGGAACACTCAGCATCATTCGTCGCGAAAAGTGCGCGGTCGCCATTATGACCGGATTCTTCCAGGCCGAATCGCTGTTGCTGGCCGAAGGATCCAACCAGGTGGGTGCAGTAGTACTCTCGGGCTCGGCACGGTTGTACCAGATCCCGTTCTTCGTAGCCGCCAGTGACTACACACTGATCGGTGAAGAACTCCTGGTCGCCGGCGCCTATCTCTCCGAAAATCCGGTGCAGCTGGGATCTCTGGCGGGACAGGACGTCGCAAAAGTCCTCTCGGCCACCCTGTTGCTCATCGGGGCCGTACTTGCAACTGTCGGATCCGACGCCCTGAGAGTTCTTTTGGATCTGTAGTTTCCGATCCGGGGCTTCGGCTGAGAGATTCTTGAGAGAGAAAGGAGTCAGCCTAGATGAAAACCACAGAGACCCCCATGCTCATCGGGTCCGTTATGGGAATCATCCTAATCCTGGAATACTTCCTGAACATTCCCATCCTCGGAACCATAGGGTCCAACCTGCGGCAGTGGGGTATTATCGTCGCCGGTTTCGCCCTGATGCTGGCAGCGATCAACCTGGTCCGAATTCATCTCATGACATTGTCCGAGTCCAAAGATGCAGAGGAAAAGATTTTCTCTGTCATTCTGCTGGCCGGTCTATTCAGTATCGCGATTTCCGGGGTATTCATGGGCGAGGAGAGCAGCATTTTCCGCTTCCTCTTCGACAACATGGTACAACCGCTGGGTGCCGCGATATTCTCGACCCTGATATTCTTCATCGTATCCGCTTCCTTCCGGGCCTTCCGCGCCAGAAACCTGGACTCCACGCTGTTGCTGGTGGCGGGAATCCTCATCATGCTCGGAAAGGCGCCGGTCGGTGAGGTCATGTGGGAGCAGTTCCCCGCCATCGCAGCGTGGCTCGAGGATGTACCCAACCTCGCGGGTAACCGGGGGATCCTGATAGGAACCGGCGTCGGAACCGTCGCTCTTGGCCTGCGGATTTTGACCGGTCTGGACCGCAGTCACCTCGGCGGACAGATATAACGAAGGGAGCGTGAACCTACGTGATTGATCGCCTAGCAAATATCGACAGGCGAGTCCTATATGTAATAATCCTAGTACTGGTTGCCTGGCCCCTGATAAGCCCGATAGGATTGCCCGTCTCGATCTCGCAACGAGTAGTCGACGCGTACGAAACCGTCGAGTCCCTCGAAGAGGGAGACACGATCGTTTGGTCGTTCGACTACACCGTGGGCGGAGGTCCCGACTGCCACCCTCAAACCCAGGCGGTTTGGAAGCACCTGGCGAGGAAGAACATCCGCGTCGTGTGCGTTTCCTTCGTCCCCGAGGGATCACAGTTCTCCCGCGAGATGGTAACTCTTTGGGAGCAGCAGGGCAAGGTATACGGTGAAGACATGATCGACGTCGGCTTCATTGCCGGATTCGAGACCGGAATCGGCGCATTCGTAAGTAATCCCACGGGCGCAGCCGAAACCGACATCCGAGGCAACAACGTAGCCGACTTGCCTATAATGGAAGGCATCGAAGACATCGGTGACTTCGACCTGGTAGGCGCCATCGCCACGGGCGCTCCGGGTCCGTTCGAGTGGGTACGCCAGCTATCCGGCTACGACGTCGACTATCTCATCGGGGTCGTTACCGTAATGGGTCCCCAGAGTATTCCTTTCTGGGAGTCCGGGCAGGCCATAGGACTCTTGATGGGACTTCGCGATGCAGCGAGTTACGAGATACTAATCGAGCAACCGGGCCTGGCGGTCGCGGCGATGGACAGTCAGTCCTTCGCTCACCTCTATATTATCTTACTGGTAATAGTTGGCAACATCGTCTATTTCGTGAGACAGCGCGACGAGACTGGCGCATAAGGTAAGGAGGAATGCACGTGTCTTCTAATCCTGGCATTTGGGTAGCGGGTCTTCTGACCCTGTTCGCCTATAGCTTTTTGTATAAGGACAACAAGCTCTATCAGGCCACAGAACACCTTTACGTTGGTCTCGGCGCTGGATACACGTTGACGCAGGGCTACAGCAACGTGGTCGGTGCGGGCTGGGAGCCCCTCATGGATGGTAACTTCTGGATGGTAGTCCCGATGATCCTCGGGCTCATGCTCTTCGGACGATTCTCTCCGGGCACCCGCTGGATGAGTTACTATCCCATGGGAGTTATCGTGGCCATAGGCGCCACGCTGGCCCTCCGAGGTGCCATCCCCGCAAACATCATCGAACAGCTTCAGGCCACCATGATCCCGATCAACTCAGTCAACAACGCGTTGATCGTCTTCGGGACCCTGGCCACCCTGACGTTCTTCTTCTTCACGCTCGGGGCCATGACCAACCGCAACTCGCTTCTGTTCAAATTCAGCCTCCTAGGACGCTGGGTACTGATGGTAGCCTTCGGTGCCGCCTTTGGTAACGCGGTCATGGGGCGTACTTCGCTCCTCATCGCGCGCATCCAGTTCCTCCTGGGCGACTGGCTGGGACTTATCGGTCCCTGACCAACGGTGGGGATTCGATCCCCGGCCCAATATAGGACGCAAATGAATCGGGGGGCCGCTTGAAAGCGGCCCCCCGATTCGCGAGTTCACCTATTCACTCAGTAGTTCGGTCTAGTTCACTCTTCTTCGGATTGGGACATCTCGGCGAGACGGAGGAGATGTTCCCAGTTACGATCAATTTCCACCTGCATATCATCGATGATGTGTTTGTTCTTCTCGCGGAACAGATGCCGGAACCTGCCCTGAGGTTTGAGCCACTCCTCGATCGGCTTCTTCTCGCGGGGACGGTAGTTGATCTTGTACTCGCCATTTTCGACTTCGAACAGCGGCCAGAAACACGTATCTGTCGCCAACCTCAGGGTGGATATGGTGTCGTCATCCGGGATACGCCAGCCGCGCGGGCAGGTTGACAATACGTTTATGAAGGCCGGACCCTCTACGGCCAGGGCCTTTTTGGTCTTGGTTACCAGATCGCGCCAATGTGCCGGAGTGGTTTGCGCGACGTAGGGAATATTGTGCGCAGCCATTATCGCCGTCAGGTTCTTGCGATGGCCGGGCTTGCCCGGTATCTTCTTTCCGGCGGGGCTGGTACTGGTATCCGCTCCGATGGGCGTGGCGCTGGATCTTTGGATTCCCGTGTTCATGTACGCTCCGTTGTCGTAACAGACATACACCATGTTGTGTCCGCGCTCCATGGCACCGGAGAGAGACTGTAGGCCTATATCGTACGTACCGCCATCTCCCCCGAAGGCCATGAACTTGATCTCTTTGTCCACCTTACCCTGAGCCTTAAGGGAACGATATGCCGCCTCGGCACCACTTATGGTCGCCGCGACGTTCTCGAAAGCGTTGTGAATGAGCGGCGTTTCCCACGAACTGTACGGATATATAGTGGTAGCCACCTCGAGACATCCGGTGGCCACCCCGGCCACCACGGGGTCGTCCGCGGCGGCGAGCATTTGACGCACCACTATCGAAGCACCGCAGCCGGCACAGAGTCTGTGCCCGCCGGTGAACGGGATCTTCTTCTTCGAAAGTTCGCGAATGTTAACGGCCATGTTTACCCCCTACTCTCTAACTCCGAGATACGTTATCGGCTTGTCGACGTGTCCGGCCTTCGCAGCCGCCAGACTCTGATCGAAAACCTTTCGAAGATCCTCGGGTTTTGTATCTCTTCCACCCAGGCCGTAGATGTAGTTTCTGACCATGGGCGATTTTTCGCAGTCGAATAGTGCGCTACGGATTTCCTTGTATGCGGGTCCACCTGCCGCCGCGAAACTCTCCGCGCGATCCATGACTGCCACGACTTTCTTCCCGGAGAGGGCTCTCACCAAAGCCGCAGTCGGTAGGGGACGAAATACTCTCATCTTGAGTAATCCGACGCTGTGACCTTCCTCGCGCATCGCGTCGACTACGTCCTTGCCCGTGCCGGCGGTGCTGCCGAAGACCAGCATCACCACTTCTGCGTCATCAGTTCGATACTCCTCGAAGAAACCGTAACCTCGACCCGTAAGCTCCTCGTACTCCGCCGCAATCTGCGGAATGACGTCGAGCGCTTTCTCCATGCCCTCGGCCTGTTGCCGCTTGTGCTCGAAGTACCAATCCTGCAGATCCAGCGGACCGAAAGTCGCGGGGTTATCGACATCCAACAGACTGTAGCGGGGGATTCGGGTGCCGATGAAGTCCCTGACGGTTTTATCCTCCAGGGTATACAGATTATCCAGCGCGTGGCTGATTATAAAACCATCCTGGGCCACCATGGCTGGCAGTTCCACGTCGGCATGTTCCGCAATGCGGACTGCCTGAATCGCATTGTCGTAGGCTTCCTGGGCATTCTCCGAGTAGAGTTGAATCCAGCCCGAATCCCGGGCACCCATGGTATCGGAATGGTCGCAGTGAATGTTGATGGGCCCGCTCAGGGCTCGATTCACCACGGGCATGACTATGGGCAAACGGTTGGAGGCCGCTATGTAAAGGATTTCCCACATCAGCGCCAAACCGTTGGCCGAGGTTGCCGTCATAGAGCGAGCTCCCGCGGCCGCAGCACCCACCACGGCGCTCATCGCGCTATGCTCACTCTCCACTCGTTCGAATACAGTGTCGACGTCGCCGTCCGCAATGTACTTGGAAAAAATCTGTACGATCTCCGTTTGCGGAGTAATGGGGTAGGCGGCGACTACGTCGGGATTGATTTGTTTCATGGCGTAAGCTATCGATTCGTTACCCGTCAACGCCATGCGAATTCCTTCGGACTTAGCCGTAAGGCTCATACTTTCATCTCCTCCCACGGCCGTCACGCTTCCTCTTCAACCATGACCATGGCCCCGTCCTTGGGGCACTCCTCGGCGCAAATACCGCAGCCCTTGCAGTGATCGTAATCGACGCCGATTACTTCACCGTCTTCGTTGGTCAGGATGGCGGAGTCGGGGCAGTAAATCCAGCACAGGCGGCACTGTATGCAGATCTCTGAATCGTAAATCGGCCGACGACTGCGCCAGTCTCCCGTCTCGTATTCCGCGGCGTTTCCCCCCCGCGGGATCACTCCGCCGCGAGGTACGTCGCGCCAGGTGGCATCTCCGGAAGGGGTCTCCCACTTGCCCTCGGAAGTAGTCATTCCGATTGCACCTCCTCGTACGCCCTGCGAATAGCCTTCAGGTTACCTTCGACTATCTCGGGGCGACCGCCGAACTTCTTCTTCAGTTCACTTTCCATGTTTTCCATGAATGCATCGAATTCCAGAATTCCCGTCGCACGCATTACGGCGCCGAGCATCGGTGTGTTGGGAATCCGACGTCCCAATGTCTCCGTAGAAATCTTGTTCGCGTCTACAGTGTAGACTCTGAACCCCTCGATATTCATCTGCTTGCGAATGGTGGCCGGGTCCTTATCGCTATTGATGATGATGGGGCCATCTGCGACGAGGCCACTCGTGACATTGCTGGATTTTATGAGCGTAGCATCCAGCACCACCACGACATCCGGATCCGTCACACCGGAATGTATTCGGATAGGTTCACTTGATATGCGGTCGAATGAAGTTACCGGCGCTCCCATTCTCTCCGGACCGTATTCGGGAAAGGCCTGAATGTAACGACCGGCCGCGGATGCGGCCTCGGCCAAGAGATTTGCAGCCGTTTTGGCACCCTGTCCGCCACGGCCATGCCATCTGATCTCCAGAATCTCCGCCATGATGCCCTCCTCACTGAAACACTCTGCAGGTTCTATCTGTACGGTTACCAAAGCCAATTAGGTCGTCCGCCATTTGCGGAATCGACCGACCGAGGCTAATTCAGCTTCCCACGCAAAGTCAAATGTAGTCTAACACGCACCCCAGGTAGCGTCAAGAAATTCATATAGCCCGTCATGACGGGCTATCTCACGCTTCCGCATTCCTTCCTTAGGCGTGTAGGACAGACGTGATGAAATGAAATTGGAGTGCGACGTCTCACGGGGTATGTGAGCGCTGACGAGGAAGGAACGGGGATACACCCAACTATCGGGAGGCAGCAAGATGCGGAGCGTCTCGGACTAATTTCGGGAAGAACTGCGGTCCTGAGGGGGAGATTCCTTCCTGTCTTCTCCCTCCGGTGAGATTGACCGTCGTCCCTCGAAGGCGCGCGCCAGGGTCGCCTCGTCCGCGTAGTCCAGATCACCACCCTCGGGCAGGCCTCGAGCAATCCTCGTCACCTCTACGCCGAGGGGTTGGAGCAGGCGGGCCAGATACATGGCGGTGGCCTCCCCCTCTATGGTGGGATCGGTCGCCAGGATAACTTCGCCAACTTCTCCGTCGCGGATGCGCGCTAACAACTCTCGTACGTGTAGTTCCTCGGGCCCCACGCCGTCCATCGGAGATATGAGACCGTGGAGTACATGATAGAGTCCGCGATATTCGCGGATGCGTTCCAGGGCAACCACATCACTGGGATCGGAAACGACACAGATTCGAGATCTGTCTCTGCTTTCATCGGCACAGATTTCGCACGGATCCTCGTCGCTTAGGTTTTGGCAGATGGAGCAGTGCAGCACCTTCCGCCGAGCCTCGACCATGGCGCGCGCCAGGGCAAAAACTTCCTCTTCGGGCCGGCTGACGAGATGCATGGACAATCTCTGGGCCGTCTTGGGGCCGATGCCCGGCAATTTCGCCAATTCCTCTATGAGGCGCGCGACGGAAGGCGCGAAATACGATCCCAACCCGACCAGCCTAATCCATCAGTCCGGGGATATTGGGAAGATTCATGCCACCGGTGATCTTTCCCATTTCTTCCCGGACCATTTCCTGGGCGGAACGCATACCTTCATTCACCGCTGCGATTACCAGATCCCGCAGCATATCGACGTCCTCCGCATCGACGACGTCCGGATCAATTTCCAATTCGACGAGTTCCAATCCACCACTCACCGTGGCGCGGACCACGCCGCCACCCGCCGTCGCTTCGACGGTTTTCCGCTCGACTTCCTTCTGCATCTCTTCCATCTGCTGCTGCATTTTCTGAATCTGCTTCATCATCTTATTCATGTTACCCATATTGCCGTATCCCACGAATCATTCTCCCTCCACAAACTCTGGAATCGCGCAAGTTAACGTTCCTCGGGCGTCGGGCCACCCATATCATCGATTTTCCCGACCACTTTGCCATCGAAAGCATCTATCAGGTCAGCCAAATTGTCATCTTCGTCCGAATCATTTGCGGCCGGCGATGGTGCAGATTCCCCTGCATTCACCTCGTCTCGTCGGGCACCGGATTGTTCCGGTACCGAAACCTCGCCTTCGTTGGCATCGTCTCCTACGGCCGTCGACGGAAACTCCGCGATTCCCGGAGCGCCCGAAGGGCTGTCAACTTCCGATTCGAAAACGCACCGAATCCTGACTTCCTCGCCCAAAACTCGGGAGATGGCACGCTCCACCAGAGAACAGTTTTCCTTTTCCGTTCTCTCCTTGTGATAGGTGAAGCCGTCCTGGAAGACCAACATAACCGCCTCACCTCGGCGGGGACCGGGGCGAGCCGGCTGCAGTAGTGCGTACGCCGGCATGTTGGCTCCCCGCACCAATTCTTTGGCCTTCTCCCATTCCGACTCGCCGAAGGGCACATCTCCAGGGGTTGCGGGGTCGGAGGAAGAGGCCGACTTAGTACCGGAGTCGGCGCTTTCTTCTTCTTTCGTCTCATGTTCAGATTCGGCCGGATCGCTGATCCGTTGAGCCGGGCGATCATCCGTCGTCTCCCGCTCGGTTTGGGGCGCATCTACTCGCGCCGGTTCATAGTGTTCCACCCCGCCAGCCTCTACGCCGGTCGTCTCGGACGACTCATCCGATGGCGTCAATACCCCGGAGGATCCGGCCAACCGTATGGTCGACATCTCCAGGAGGAATGCCGGGCGAGATACGTACCGAGCGCGACTCTCCGTGTCCGCCAAGACATCCACGATGTCCAGAAGGCGTTCGATATCGTAACCGTCCGCCACATCTGCCATCTCGTTGAGATCGTCTTCGGGGATTATGGGTTTGCGTTTGCCGGCGCTGGCTCGCAAAAGCAACATATCGCGGAAAAATCCCAGCAATTCACGGATAAATTGGCCGATATCCGCCCCGGACAGCACGACGTCTTCCACCAGCTGCAGCAATCCTCCCACATCATTTTGTCTCATCAGTTCCGCGTAATCGAACAATGTGCGCCGCGATACGGCGCCCGTAACCGTGCGCACGTCCTTTTCGCTTATCCGCCCCCCGGCGTAATCGCGGCATTGCTCGAGAAGGCCCAGGGCGTCGCGAACGGCACCGTCGGCGGAGACGGCGATACTCCAAAGGGCAGCCTCATCCACCTCCAACGAGTCGTCGGCCGCCACGATGTGTTTCAGCCGCTCCATTATCTCCAGGACGGTGAGAAAGCGGAAGTCGAAACGCTGACACCGGCTTTGTATCGTTACGGGGATCTTGTGGGGTTCCGTGGTGCAGAGGATGAATATCACGTGCGCCGGGGGTTCTTCCAGAGTCTTCAACAGGGCGTTGAAGGCCTCTGGGGTGAGCATGTGTGCCTCGTCGAGAATGTAAATCCTGAATCTGCCCCTGGGATTCGCGTACGAGACCCGTTCCTGCAGCTCGCGAATGTCGTCGATTCCTCGATGAGAGGCGGCGTCCATTTCGACAACATTCATGGAGCTTTGAGAGGAGACGTCCAGGCACGCCTCACATTCGTTGCATGGTTCGGCCGGATCGCGCGACTCGCCCACGCAGTTGACCGACTTCGCGAGCAGCCGGGCAATGGTAGTTTTCCCGGTGCCGCGAGGGCCGGCAAAGATGTAGGCATGGCCTACCTGATCTCGAACGATGGCATTCTTCAGGGTAGTCACGACGTGTTCCTGGCCCACTACTTCGTCGAACCGGTCGGGGCGCCATTGGCGGTAAAGGGAGGATGCTGTCAACGCGGTCACCACCGTTTCGCTGTGGTAGGGGGAAATGCTTCGGTTCGCACCGTGAAATCGATTAGTGAACTCCGATACTCCTCAAAGATAATTGGCCGTGCACCTTCCGTCGATCGGACCCTGTGAACGTTACCCGAACAGTTGGCTCGGACTCGGCACCCCCGCGGCACATGGAGGGTCGCGATTACCGCTGCTCCCTTCCGGGCCTGACGGGGTTCACGCGTCTCCATTGCGCGGGACCCAGTCTTCAACGCTACTTATTCGGGGCAGACTCCACCGGGAGACGACCTCGGGAAGGAATTCGACCCCGCTATAGCGGATTGCGGGTACAGGACACCGCTACCTCCCCGTCTAGCACGGCCAAAGTCCTGCGGAGAGGGTGGGATTCGAACCCACGAGACGATTCCTCGCCTACACGCTCTCCAGGCGTGCTCCTTAAGCCGGACTCGGACACCTCTCCATGACAAATCTAACTATACCTTTTTAACTTCGATCCGGGCAAAGGAAAGATGGCGGAGAGGGTGGGATTCGAACCCACGGTTCCCTTGCGGGAACTCGGCATTTCGAGTGCCGCGCCATCAGCCAGACTCGACCACCTCTCCACTTCTCCTCTAGTGAAAGCTCCGCCCGAGCGAAGCATCCCCTATTATAGCATCAGGTCTGGTGCGCTTCCAGAGCGCAAACTCCGGAAGAAATCGCGAAGAATTTCGCCGCATTCTCCCGCCAACACACCTTCCACGACCTCCATTCGATGATTCAGCCGTGGATCGTCGGGGATGTTGTACAAAGTACCCGCGGCTCCCGCTTTGGGGTCGGAGACGCCGAAGATCAGGCGCGCTATCCGTGCGTTAACGGCGGCGCCTGCACACATCGGGCAGGGCTCCAGGGTTACATACAGTTGACAACCCTCGAGTCGCCAGTCACCCAAACGGTCTCCCGCCTCGCGAAGTGCAAATATCTCCGCGTGGGCCGTGGGATCGTCACTGGATTCCCGGAGATTGTGTCCCCGGCCCACCACCTGAGAAGCGGGATCCACCACGACGGCCCCGATGGGCACCTCCCCCAGCTCGGCAGCGGCCGCGGCCTCTTCCAAAGCGATTCGCATGAAGAACTCGTCACGATCGGTGACGCTTTCAGATTCTCGGGCCACGACACACCGCCTCTCTACGACTTCGACCGCCGGGGACCAAAGAAACAGCCCGGTTTTGGGCCGGGCTGTGTGCGCCAGGGAGGACTCGAACCCCCGGCACAGGGATTAGGAATCCCTTGCTCTATCCGCCTGAGCTACTGGCGCTCGGTAGTGGTATATTAGCAAATGCTACCGGGGCGGGCAACTTCGGCCGCACCCGGCCACCAATTCCGGAGGGGCCGGGTGGGGTCTTCTGCGTTGAGAGCCGTCAGTACGGTTCAGCGAAGAGTTCGAAATGCCCCTGAGGATGGGCACACGCCGGGCAAATCTCCGGGGCTTCCTTACCCTCGGCAACGTATCCACAATTGTTGCATTTCCACTCCACTGCGCTCTCCCGGGCGAAGACTCGATCGTTTTCTATATTCTCGAGCAGCTTCCGAAAACGCCTCTCGTGACGCGCCTCGACCCGGGCCACTTCTCGGAACACCCTGGCGATCTCAGCGAATCCCTCGGCATCGGCGGTATCGGCAAAATCGGGATATAGATCCGACCATTCTTCATTCTCGCCTTCGGCCGCATACAACAAGTTGTCGGCTGTCGAAGACAACCCCACGGGATATTCCGCGGTAATCTCCACAGTCTCACCCCGAAGTGATCCGTCGAGGAATTTGAAGAACCGTTTGGCGTGTTCTTTTTCGTTTTCCGCAGTTTCCGAGAAGACGTTTTGGATCTGCACGTAGCCTTCTTTCCCGGCGACCGACGCGTAGTACACGTAACGGCTCCGAGCCTGCGATTCACCGGCGAAGGCCTTCATGAGATTCTCGGCCGTGCGAGTACCTTCCAGTGAACTCATGAGAACCACCCTTTCACATAAATATTACTACGTATGATACATTACTATTACGCGCGCCGCCGCGCAAATGCTGAGATGCCGATACCGGGGACCCGGCCCTCTCCCCGGATGGGACGCGACTGGCTCTCACCCTGTCCTCGGAGGACGGCCCCACGAAGGTGGTGGTGATCTCCGCCGAGCCCGACACCGTGCCCACCCGGGAGCGGGAGGCCCTGGCCGAGATGCTGGAACGGGATCCGGAGGACGTGGCTCCGGTG
>JAWODQ010000035.1:0-5261 GCA_046483165.1 Bacillota bacterium
AAGAAGGCATGTACGGCCGACAACGCTGCCTGCGAGGGTGTATTCGGAAACATCAAGAATGAACTATTCTACGAGAGGTCCTGGATGGGTGTGAGCCTGGAGCAGTTCATGGATACCCTGGACGAGTACCTCCACTGGTACAACGAAACCAGGATCAAGATGTCACTGGGAGCCATGAGCCCCGCAGAATACCGAAGGAGTCTTGGAATGGCCGGGTAAACGGTCCAAGAAAACGTCCGCACCCCCACCCCCTATGCGGCTAGCTTAGCCCGATGCTGACAAGTGTTCCCCGTTTCTTTTATACCTATCTCGTTACTAAATGGGAGAGATGCTAAAATTGGGCTGCTCTTTTGGATTCTCTCGTCCGATTATCTGGTATGAAGCGTGGTTAAATCTCTCGTATGGCACGAGACGTTAACCCCTTCAAACTCGATATCTCTGTTCACGCAATCCCGCGCGAAAACGCAAGATCGGCCGGTGCACTCCGAGGAGTCGATCCTCTGAGCGTGAAGGGGTAGGTAACGGATCGACTCGGAAGCGGACAAGTTGATTCGACACCTTGACCCAGAGAGCGCGAAGAGCAGTATCGTAGGAACATGACGTGTAACCGATTCGGAAAAGCATTTCTCGGACATTGCGCCGTGAAGACCATCGGGTCTATTGGTTCTTGAGGCCATCTAGATCGGTCGAAATCTATACGAGAGGGGAGAAGGCAAAGGCGTGAGTGATACTCTCAAGCACATCATCGTGGCCGATTCCATCGGCATCATGCTAAGTAATTCCGATGGTGACTTCAGCACTGTGCCCACTGCCTTCGCCCTCGGTGTGGCCTCCCATGCTTTGATGGATTTGGCCGAACCCGACTTCACCGTCAACTGGTTCGACTCGCAGCAATTGGGGATAGCTGCTCCCTTCCTGGGATTTCAGATCGCGGGCATCTTGTTCGTGCTCCGCGTTATGAGAAAGGAAACTCGAAACGATTCCAGGGCTTTCCGACTTCGAGTGGCGGCGATCATCGGAGGCGTGATACCGGATGTGATCGATGGAATATACACAATCTTTAATCCGCATGCATGGTACGCGGGAAGATTGCTGTGCCCGTGGCACAACAACACCTGGCAGATTAATCCCATGTCGATGTGGGCCACCATGAGTCTCACTCTCTTGGCCATGGTTATTCGTTATCTGCCGATGTACATCGCGCCCTTTTTCGATCGTTTGTGGGGGCGCTTTCTCGCCTGGATTCGGAGGTGGTCGCAATCTTGAATCTGGAGCGTGCCCGAGTATCGTTGCGAGCGGGTGTTAAGGAGTCGGAATCTCGAGAATCGAGAAGATGGTCTCAGGGATGCCAGGAGTCTTATGGGGAGTTTCTCGTGGATTGTGACTTTGGGGTTGGGATCAAGATAGAAAACTATAGGCCGATGAGGAGGAAATCCTCATGATCACACTCAGGAAGTGGCTGTTTTTGGACCGATTCGATAGAGACGTTACTGGTATTGCATCCGCGAGAACCCTGGCCCTTTGGACTTTGATCGTCGTTCTGGTCTTTCTGTTGGGAAGGTCTCTGATCAACAACCTCCGACCTCATGTACAGGAGGGTGAAACTCGTCGCGAACTAGAATACGAAGTAGATTTAGCCCTCCGCTACATCGATATGATCGTGGAGGACAGCATCTGTGCTCGAGTGGAGGATGACGGCTCCGCCCTCTCAGTGTGGGAACGTCCCTACGAGCGAGAGGCCGGGTTGGGAGAAATGTATCCGCATCAGGTGCGTTTTCAAATTGACGACTCCGGCGATCTGGTGGCCGAGAAGGGAGACTACACCAGGGTGATCGCTCCAAACGTGGAGTTCATAGAATTCCATCTCCTCGATCCCCGTCGGGTCGGTATAGTACTGGATGCTCAGGCGGACGGTGAGATGATAGAGATAAGGCATCTGGGTGAGCTCAAGGGTGAGTTCCCGGAGTAATGTTTGGCAAGTAGTGAGGCAACAGGACCTAGCCAAGATTGGCTAAGTGATTTCAATCCCCTATAGCCATCTTTGCCTTTTTTTAAAGAGATGTGCCAGTCAGATTATGGTACTTACAAGATAGGTCAGCCTAACACACGCCGAAGAATCCTTCGGCACTCGCCTTGTCCAACATCCACTTCCTCATGTTTTACTCCACCGGAGGTGAGATATTGTCCCTCCTCCATATACGGAAGAAAACGGTCACACTGATGATCAGGGCTCCAAATATAAGCCAGCTCATTCTATAGTCACCAGCATAATCGGCTAGCATCCCGAAAAGGAGAGGACCAAGCAACATTCCAATCCTGGTAACGAGCAGAATGAGTCCGGTCGAGATCCCGGTCCGCTCGCCCCCGGCCATTTCCCCGGCCGCAATATATGCCATGGAGAACCAGCTCAAAACGGACAAGCCCAAAAGTAACGATATTCCGTAGAGGATGGCCGTAGATATGAAGGTAGAGTAGATCGTCAACCCGATCCCCACGTACATTGCACCCATAAACATGCCTACGGAAATCAAGGCTTTCGTCCTGTCACCTCGGAATACCGTATCCGAGATTCGGCCCCAGGTAGGTCGCCCAAACAACCCTCCTATGTGCATGATTCCAAGACACAATCCTGCCGTTTGCGGGTTGATTTCTAGATCCGTTGTCAGGAATACGACGTAATGCGCGACCACCGCAAATCCAGTGCCGGCAAGGACGGCCGAGATAGCGTTCACCCGCATGATTCGAAAATCGTGGAGAAGCTCCGATGCTATGCCCATCAGCTCTCGCAATCGGAGGGCTGGGCCATCGCCCCGGCTATCGTGCTCATC
Organism: Bacillota bacterium; assembly: GCA_046483165.1. GTDB lineage: Bacteria > Bacillota > Sulfobacillia > SLMV01 > SLMV01 > CSSED11-154. Next base: position 2,829 of record JAWODQ010000035.1, read on the forward strand.
GTCGAAGGTGAGGAAGATAACCGTCGCCACGGCCAGGGCCAGGATCGCGGCTCCCTGCATGGTCGAGCGCCATCCCACAAGCGATGCCAAGAGGGGAAGCAAACTGGCTGCGGCAAACCCACCGATCCCGATTCCCGAGTGTATGATCCCCAGGCTAACCGCCCGCCGAGAGGGTGGAATCAGAGTGATGACACTCTTGTTGATTCCCGAGTTTATTACTGAGAATCCGGCACCGGAGACCACCGCCGGCAATAACAGCAATGCGTAAGATGGGACCAATCCATAAGTGAACACGGCGAGGCCCATGAATCCGAGACCGATCACCATGCTCTTCTTCGGGCCCAGACGGTCGACCATTCCCCCGGCCAATACCGCCAACACCGCGCCCCCGACGAAATAGAAGGTCGAATAGTAGCTGACCTGCGTGAGTGTCAGGTCGAAATCTCTTCGGACAAAGGAAAGCAATGCCAAAAACCCGTCGTGATTTAGGCTGATGGCGAGAAAAGGAAGCAGGAGTATCAGGAGAAGTATCGTCGCATTTTGCTTCGAGCCCGCATCGTTTTTGCCGTTAATTTCGATCTCTCCCATTTACCAAGCACCAAGCTCGGTTCGATCCAGCCCGTTTGGGGATCCGTCGCGACGGTGGTTATGTCCCGATCCCCGGTTTGCCGACATACCCAGTTATAGAAATGCAGCGGGTGATCCGCTCGTTTAGGGAGCGGGAGAATGCGATCATCGTCCCCGTTTTCCTGTCGGGGTTTCGACGCAGCTACAAAGCTTCCCCAATATCTGACCGAGATCCTTCGGGGGAGTGAACTCGATCCAGTATTGCTCGGGCAGCGCGGATGCCGGGCAGCAGTTTTCTCCTCATCCGCACTGCCGAAGCAGGGTAACGAAAACCTCGTAGGTGGTTTTCGACCCCTATTTGTCTCTATCCACATATAGGGGACTGCTCCACGCCATCTCGCCATCTTCCTGCGTGACCCGTACGTAGTACGGATTGAGTCCCTCCATTGCGGAGGTATCTCGGAAGGTGAAGTTTGCGCACTCGGGTCCGGGTTGGCATCTGGCCAACGAGACTTCCACCTTCTGCTCTACACCTCCGGCATCGCGGACGATCGGGCCGTTCTTCAAATCCACCAGCGCGAAGGGAAAAGATATCGGTTCACTTTCGAAGACAACTCTCGGATTCCCACCGTCCGCAATGTCGACGATCAATCCATCCAAATCGCCGCACGTTATCGACGACCACTCGATCTCGGTCTCGGTATGCCTGGTGACGCCGTGTCTCGGGTTATCGAAGGCGAATTCCCGCACGGCTTCGAACGTGCCTCCCTCAATCGTCAGACGACCGGTCCAGTCCGTATGTCTACCCCGACTTTTCAACCTCGCGCCACTCCACGCGACCCGAATCCGATCTTCACAGTGGTCGCCGGGCTCGATCAGGGGATGGTCGTAGACGACTTCGGAGCCGCGAACCACCTGTACCGATTGTAGTGGGCCCGTTCCACGTACGTCGACCTTAATCTCCGGATCTCTTGCGGTGCAGAATTCTTCACCCATGTGATGACCTTCGGAGGTGACCGATAGAATTATGCGCTCACCGGTGGTGGCGTAGGTCCTTCGGGCGCGAAGTGCTTCCCAGATGCCCTCCCGAGTCAGGGATTTCGCCAGGATCCCGGCCAGGCCACCCCGAACTCCGAATGACGCACTGGTGCCGTAGCTGGCTCCCGGTCTGCCGGTGTGATCGTCCCCCGCGCCGATCACACCCACCCGATAGCCTCGTTCGAGGGCCTCCTGGAGGAACCACTCGAAGCGGCCGTGTACCGAGCAGATCTCGATCACCGGTTCTAGATCCGGATCGTGGAAATCGGGATTGGCCCTCCTGCCTCCAATATGGGGTATTATCAACGCTTCTCGATTCCGCAGTGCCTCGTAGAGATTATTTATCGGATAGCAATCCATATCTTCGTCGGCGGCATCGGGGATCTGCCAGTGGCTGGATCGCCGTATCGGTTCGTCGTCACTGAAGTATATGACGTTGTGATCTCCACCACCGGGTGTCGTGCCCGACCATTCGTAGCCCAAAAACGTCACGAATTCGCCCGGGGCGTGAAAGTCTCGAGTCCCCCGCACGATCTCCTCCCAATCCTCCGAGGTGATTTGGAAGTCGTTTCCCTGATGCGTACTGGCGTCGACGAAGCCGACAGCTCGGGCGAAGGAGAAGTATTCCTGCACCGAACCGGTTCCCACCGTACTGTCCGTCTGCCCGTGCAGGTCCGTCCAAAAGAGAGAGTACTCCCTATCGGCGTCACCGCAGAGGATGGGATTGCTCCGAGTTTTCATTCTATTTGTCTCATCGAAAGCCTCGACTCGCATCTCTCCGGGTTCGCTCTCGAGTCCCTCGATTTTCATGACCCCGCCGTCGCGGTC
>JAWODQ010000057.1:0-6793 GCA_046483165.1 Bacillota bacterium
CAATCACCCTCTTTTTACAGGATCATGTAGCTCGAGAAAGGACATTCCGCAGAGATGAGTCTTCAAAGCTTCTTCACTCCGAAGTCCGTCGCCATCGTGGGGGCGTCCCGACAGAAGGGCAAGGTCGGATACGAAATCCTGGTCAACATGATCTCCTCCGGTTTTGAGGGAAAGATCTTTCCCGTCAACCGCAGCGCCGACGAGATCGAAGGGCTCAAGTGCTATCCCGACCTGACCAGCATCGGGGAGACGCCGGAACTGGTGATCGTGATCGTCCCGGCCAGGTTCGTCCTCGGCGTGATGGAAGAGTGCGCCAAGATCGGCACCAAAGCCGTCATCATCATCACCGCCGGCTTCAAGGAGATCGGACCGGAGGGCAAGAAGCTTGAAGAGGAGATCATTCGCGTCGCGCGTCGGGCAGGCATCCGAGTCATCGGCCCCGTGGCCGCCGTCACCCCGGGGCAGTCCGCCGTCTTCTACCGGGACGATCTCCTGTTGGGCGGGGGCGTGATCGAATCGACCACCGTCGATCCCCGCTGAATTCGCTGCTACGCTTCGTCCCTTACGGGGTCTGACATGTATGATATGGAAATTGCCGGATGGGACGATGGAGCCCGGGAGCTGGGCGATGATTGCGAACCGCCCTTTGCGGTGACGACGATATTGATCGCGGCGGCGGTTCTAGCACCAAAGTCAGGCACGTTTTTCGCGCACCTGCCTCAAATCGCGATCCAGGATGGGGTGGTCTCGGTGGACGGTGCGCGAGTTTCCTAAGTTTGCTAGATCTACGGTTCGACTTACACCTGGTCATCCTTCTTGAACCCTTCGGAAGGGACACTTACCTCAGAGGTACCGAGTTTCGACGTTTCCTTTCGGGCGGTGATTACCGGGTGGAGGTATGCGGGAGAGCGGAGAAATGCGTATTGATAATCGGAAGGCGTGAGGCCTTCAGGGGGCTTGAGACGCCAAACACTTTGCGCGCTCTTCTGGTATCGAAAAGGCTTTTCTTCGGCCGCAGTCCCCTCGCCGCGTTATCGAGCCTCGCGGTAATCGCGGCGTCGTATGTGGCCCTGGGGATCTCGGTTTTGCTCGGCATTATCTGGAGGATCGTGTCCGCGCGGCGGAGGCGTGGGCAAGAGGAGAGGGGTGGATGTAATTGATCGCGTTGCGGCTTTTGATTTACGGATTCGCGGTTTTGCTGGTCGCCATATTGGCAAACGCCGTGGCCTGGATGCTCGGGTGGAGTACCTGGTACGACTACCTCGGAGCTATGGCCGGGGAGGGAATCGTCCCGGCCACGCTTTCCCTGACGGCCGTGGAGCTCGGATTCCTATTCTTCATCTACCCGATTATCCTGGGACTGCCGGTCTATCTTTTCGTCCGAGTGGCGCATTTGCCGTAACCGGGTGGCCGAAGGGGGGCGGCGTCGAGGAGCCCCTCGTGTTATAATCGCAGGTAATCGGTGGTAGATAAGGTTTGATAGTGGCGATGATGGACGAGAAGTACCCCTAGCGGTCGGGTCACAGAGAAGGAATCCGCGGCTGAGAGATTCCGCCGGCGGAGGGGGAAAGCCAGTCCGGAGCTCGCGGGGAACGCCGCGCGGAACCCGCGACGGGATGGGCCCGTTACAGCCCGCATGAGCCGGGCACAGTCCGCCCGGGAATCAGGGTGGTACCGCGGAATACCCGCCCCTGCCGGGGGCGGGTTTGCTGTGTTAAAAGGGAGACAATTCGACCGGGAGGTATGAGTCATGCATTCGACGAGACGAGACATCGAGACTGCGGCGGGGTTGCGCGAGGCCTTCCTACAGTTTTTCGAGGAGAGAGATCACCTGCGCGTGGAAAGCGCTTCTTTGGTGCCGGCGGACGATCCGACGCTCCTTTTCACCAACGCCGGCATGGTCCCGTTCAAGGACGCCTTTTTGGGGAGGAGACAGCCTCCCCACCCGAGGGCGACGAGCGCGCAAAAGTGCGTACGCGCCGGCGGTAAACACAACGACCTGGAGATGGTGGGCGCCACTCCCCGGCACCAGACCTTCTTCGAGATGATGGGCAATTTTTCTTTCGGTGACTATTTTAAGCGCAAAGCGATCACCTACGCCTGGGAATTCCTCACCCAGGTTTTGCATCTACCGGTCGATCGACTGTGGGTTTCGGTGTATCGCGACGACGACGAGGCCGCCGAGATATGGCGCGATGTCGCCCCGGATATCGGGGATCGGCTCGTTCGCCTGGGAGAAAAGGATAACTTCTGGTCGATGGGAGACACCGGCCCCTGTGGCCCCTGTAGCGAGGTGATCTACGACCGGGGTCCCGAGCACGCCTGCGGCGACGGGTGTGCCATCGGCGTGTGCGATTGCGATCGCTGGCTGGAGATATGGAATCTGGTCTTCATGCAGTTCGACCGCGACGAATCGGGTGAGATGCACGAGCTGGAACGCAAGGGCATCGACACCGGATTGGGACTGGAGCGGGTGGCCTCGGTGCTCCAGGGCGTCGACTCCAACTACGATACCGATCTCTTCGTTCCCCTGATTAAGCGGGTCGAGGAGATGAGTGGCGTGCATTATGGAGGCGGGGAATCCCGGGAGGATTTCGCCTTCCGCGTCATCGCCGATCACATCCGTTCCTGCGCCTTTCTCATAGCCGACGGCGTATTCCCGGGCAACGAGGGTCGGGGATACGTGCTGCGACGGATACTCAGGAGGGCGTACAGGTTCGGCTCTGCGCTGGGGATCGAAGGCGCCTTCCTTTACCGTCTCGTTGGAGACGTCGCCCGGGTCATGGGTGATGCATACCCGGAGATAATGCGCGGCGTCGAGAGCATCGCCGGCGTCATAAGGAGAGAAGAGGAGCGATTTGCCTCCACGCTCTCCGCCGGTATGAACCTGTTGGAGGAAATGCTCGATGAGGCGAAAGACCGCGGCGAAGAAGTGCTGGCGGCCGACGGGGTATTCAAACTGTACGATACCTTCGGGTTTCCCCCGGATCTCTCCGAGGACGTCGCGCGGGAGAGAGGCCTCGGGATAGATCGCGCGGGTTTCGAGGAATTGATGGAGGAACAACGCCGGCGCGCCCGCGCCGCCCGCCAGGAGAGCGAAGAGGGAGGCCGGGAACTGCTGTCGTTGGTCGGAGAACTGGAACCGACGAAGTTCGTCGGATACGACCACGTGGAAGTCTCCGCCCGGGTATTGGCCCTGGTCTCGGGCGACGAACGGAGTCCGTCGGCCCAAGGTGACGACGAAGTAGTGGTCTTTTTGGATCGCACACCCTTCCACGCGGAGGGTGGGGGACAGGTGGGAGATGTTGGAATCCTGCGGGGCCCCGAAGGAGAGGTCGTAATCGAAGACGCCCGGCAGCTGCCCGGAGATATCGTGGCGCATTTCGGACGGGTGGAGTCCGGACAGTTGAGGCAGGACGATGATGTGGTGGCCGTCGTCGACGAAGCGACGCGGCGCGATATCGCGCGTCACCACACCGCCACCCACCTGCTGCACGCCGCCCTGAAGGAGGTGCTCGGCGAGCACATCGCCCAGGCCGGTTCGCTCGTGGCACCCCGCAGGCTCCGCTTCGATTTCGCCCACCCGGAGGCGTTGAGTGTGGAGGATGTCCGGCGGGTGGAGGATCGGGTCAACGACAAGGTGCTGCGGGCGCTGCCGGTGACCGCCGTTTGGATGGAACGAGAACGGGTCATGGACTCCGACGTCGTGGCTCTGTTCGGGGATCGCTACCAGGAGACCGTGCGGGTGGTCTCCGTCGAGGGGGTATCGCGCGAGCTTTGCGGCGGCACGCACGTGAGCGACACCGGAGAGATCGGCATGGTCAAGATCCTCTCGGAAGAGAGCGTGGGAGCCGGAGTCAGGAGACTCGAAGTCGTGGCGGGGCGCGCCGCACTGCGGTGGGCCAGAGAACTCGAGTCGTCGAGGCGAGCCCTGGCCGAGCTTCTGGAGGTCTCTCCCTCGGATATTCGGCGACGCGTCGAGGATCTGTTGGAGAATATCGCAGAACTTAGACGCCAGCGGGAGCGACTGGAGGCCCGCCTGGTCGATCGGCAGGCGAAGGAGCTCGGCGAGCGTGCCGAGAAGGTAGAAGGCATCGCAGTATTGGCCGAGAAAGTCGATGCCCCCGGCCCCGATCGTCTCCGGGAGATGGCCGACTCCCTGCGCGAGGAAATGGGGGATTGCGCCTTCGTTTTGGCCACGGTCGCGGACGGGAAAGTGCAGCTGATCGGGGCCGCCACGGCGAGCGCCGTGGGGAAGGGTGCTCACATGGGAGATGTTGTCCGGGAGCTGGGTCAACTTCTCGGCGGCGGAGGGGGCGGTAAACCCGACATGGCTCAGGCGGGAGGCGGGCGTCCCGACCTCCTCGAAGAAGTACTGCGCCGCGGAAGAGAATTGATCACCGAACAGTTATCCGAAGGGGGTGGTGCGGGTGAGTGAAGAGACCAGGGATGAGTGCCGGGGTACCCGGGTGTTCTCCGCGGAGAGGTCTTCGGGCTTTACGCCGGCGGATGTCCTCGGCCGCGTGTATGATGCCCTCGAAGAGCGCGGCTACGATCCCGTGGAACAAATCACCGGTTTTCTCCTCTCCGGGGACCCGACTTACATCACCGAACACGACGGGGCCCGGGCCATGGTGCAAAGGGTGGAGCGCGACGGACTCCTTCAAAGCCTGGTCGCTCATTTCGTGAGCGAGTCCGGCCGGGAAAGCTCGACCTAATGAGATCGTCAGATCTCGGGTTCGAAGGCAGTGAAGGGGTCCGGGTATGATACCCATCAGGGATAACATCGCTACGCGCGGGCGCCCATGGATGATGTATCTCATCCTCGCGGCCAACGTGGGGGTTTTCATATATCAACTGGGATTGCCGATGGAGGAATTGTATCGGCTGGTGCAGGTCTACGGAGTGGTTCCCGCGAACATCGACAACCCCTTCATGCTCCTGTTTCCGTCGCGTTGGGTCACCCTGGTACCTCTGCTAACGGCCCAGTTTTTGCACGGTGGCTGGCTGCACATCGGAAGTAACATGCTGTATCTTTGGATCTTCGGGGATGACGTGGAATGCAGCATGGGTTCGCTGCGCTTTTTGGTCTTCTACCTGCTGGCGGGTGCCCTCGGCAACCTCGCCCACGTGATGGCCAACCTGGGCAGTGAGATGCCCACGATAGGTGCCAGCGGTGCCGTGGCCGGGGTGCTCGGGGCCTACCTCATCAGCTTTCCCTACGCGAAGGTATTGACCCTGGTACCCCTGGGCTTCTTCTTGACCATGGTGGAGATACCCGCCGTTCTCTTCTTGGGGTTTTGGTTCTTGCTGCAGGTGTTCAGCGGTTTTTCCGCCGTCGTGGGATCCCAGTCGGTCGCCTGGTGGGCCCACATCGGGGGGTTCGCCGCGGGTATGTTATTGATATTGTGGTTCCGCCGCCGAGTGCGACGGCGACCGAGCGGTACCGGGCGACCGCCCGAGGGGAGGAGTGGGACTTATGGCTCGAGTTATGGCTCTCGATATAGGTAAACGCCGCATCGGAGTTGCGCTAAGCGATCCCTCCATGACGGTGGCTTCACCGCTCCAGGTGCTCACGTGGGGCTCGGGAAGCCGGGAAATGCCCGATCGAGAGGCGGTGGTCACCCGTATCGAGCGCCTAATCGACGAGCATGAGGTGGCCCGAATCGTCGTCGGTCTCCCCAGGAGTATGGACGGGCGCATGGGGCCCTCGGGGCAATACGCGATGGAGTGGATCGAATTGCTCCGTTCGGAGCTCGCGGTCTGCGTAGTCATACAGGACGAAAGGCTCAGCACCGTGGCCGCCGAGCGGGCACTCCTGCTGGACAATGTCAAAAGGAGCTCCCGGCGCGAGGTAATCGATAAGATGGCCGCGGCTTTGATCCTCGACACATATCTCGCCAGAGTCCGAAACGAACCCGGCGAAAACCCGAGGGAGGATGACGACCTTGCGAGATGAATCTATTCCCGAAGAGGGGCTCCCCGAACCGGGGATATTGGAGCTGATCGACGAGACGGATGGGACGAGACACCCGTTCGAAGTGTTGGATATACTCGAGGTCGGCGGCGTCGAGTACGTAATATGCACGCCCCCGAATGAAGAGGACGAGGCCTACATCTTCCGCATTACGCACTCCCAGGCCGGTTACGAACTGCGGGAGATAGACGATCGGGAAGAATGGAACGCCGTCGCTTCTGCCTGGGAAGAGTCGCGCAACTAATTCGCCGAGGGCAGAAGACGCTCAATTCGCAGTGACGGAGGAAATGATCAAATGAGAATGCTGCTGGTGGTGGTCCTGGTATCCCTCGCAATCCTCGCCGTGGTCGGCTATGCGGCCTACGGCCAGGTATTGGACGCGTTGAAGCCTCCGGATCCCGAGGCCACCGAGATGGTGGAGTTTCGGGTGGAGCCGGGGGATTCTACCTCGGACGTCGGGGCAGGCTTGTCGGAGAAAGGCCTCGTGCGCGACGGACGCGTCTTCTCCCTTTATGCCAGGTATCGCGGATATGACGGGAAAATCCAGGCGGGTTGGTATCACCTGACGGCCGCGATGGATCCCGAGGAAATACTGGGACACCTCGTGGAGGGCCGAGTTTCGGAACGGGAGTTCACCGTACCCGAAGGCCTCAACGTTTCCCAGGTGGTGGACAGGCTGGTCGAGGGGGGTTTCGGTACTGCCGAAGAGTTCGAAGATGCGGTCACCGACTCGAACTTGGTGGCGGAATGGTTACCCGAAGACTACTCCGGCGAATACCCGGTCGAGGGGTACCTCCTGCCGAACACCTACAGGAT
>JAWODQ010000131.1:0-7922 GCA_046483165.1 Bacillota bacterium
GGCCCGCAGCAGCTGCCCAGAGATATATACCGGAGGCGGTTAAGAGGTTTACAACATGGGCGCCTTTACTGCTGCCTTTCTATCTTCCGCGCGGAGAAGCATGGGAGTATGTGTGGAGCAGATCGCAGGCAATGCAGAATGCCTCGGGCGCAGGCGGAATTATCCCGTGGTTTCAGTCTCTTTCTCTGCACAACAAGCTGTTCCTGACAGTCCTGTCCGTGGGATTTTGTTCCGGAGTTTCGTTTTTAATCCGGTCACTGCGGCGCAGAGCTGAAAAGCGGCGTGAGAAAAAATCCGAACTGCGTAACAGGAAATACCAGGTAGTGATGGATGAAAAAGGAGGGGGGTACAGTCATTTTATTCAGAAGGGTTATGACATAAGCAGACGTTCCTATGATATTATGGATCCCTGCGGCAGAGTGCTTTATCTCGTAGATAAGGAAGAAGCCCCCGGCAGTAAAGGGCGTTCCTGGCCGGTAATAGGGAATTTTCCGAAAGACCGGTTTGCTGCATCCGAAATTCTGAAAACCGGTGATTCATTCCTGGTGAAAAACAGCTGTAACGGCATAAATACGTCAGTAAACATTAAAATTCCGGATCAGGATAGTACTGCGGAAATATGGGAGATTAATATTGAAAACACAACGGCCGGGAAGCGCAGTATAAAAGCGGTTCCGTACATCGAGTGGGTTCTTAACCGTCCGATAGATGACAGGTTTCATCCCCAGTATTCAAAACTGTTTCCGGAGATGGCCCGCGATGGCTATCACGCCACCACTACGGACCGCGTGGCCCATCGCGCGGGCGTGGCGGTGGGAACCATCTATAATTACTTCCGCAACAAAAGGGAGATCCTCGATTACATTTTCCTAAGCGAGCATTCAAAGAGGGCGAAGATATACGAGGGCTTGCGATCCGACCAAAAGCCACCCCTGGAGAAACTCCGCTTGATGATCTCGCGTCACTTCGACGAGGTCGCGGAAGATACCGATCTCGTCAGGGTAATACTGCGCGAGGTGCCCAACGCGAGTCCCGCTGTGAGAGACACGGAGGGGATGAAGGGTTTTCTGGCCGAAATAATCGCCGAGGGGATACATTCGGGACATTTCCGTTCTCTGGATCCACAGGTTTGCGCCACCATGCTGGTCGGGATGGTGAAGGCGATCATGGGCGATTTCATCAAAATGGAGTCCGAAGGTAGGGGTGACCCGGACATCTTCGAGTGCGCCCTCGACAATCTGATCCAGATCCTCGAGGGTGGGTTGGTGTCTCCCAGGAAGGGGTGAAACGGGCGTCACCGCCCACCCGGCTCCCTTCACGGATCAATCGAAAGAGATCGTCCGTACGACTTCGTCCCCGCTTCCGTCCGTCAGGGAGATACCCACTTCGTCGACCTCTGTGTCTTCCGGGAGCGTCACGGAAGTCGTCCAGACATTGCCGGTGTGTTCCAGTTCTTCTCGCGCCACTTCCGAGCCGTCCGCGAGTACTAAGAAGTAGACTTCCGAGGGGGTGAAATTCCTTGGGGCCGGCATCTGCAACCTTTCGTCCAGCTGGACGGAGTAGGACTGCGCCCTTTCCATCTCGCGGATGGTGGCGACGAAGTGGCCCGCGGCCTTGCGCAAATCCGAATGTTCGCGATCGCCGGATTTTTGCCATTCTCCGTCCGTAGCAGTTATCAGATACTCCACCCGGGGAGGAGAAGAGAAGGTGCCTCCGGCTTCGACCCGCATCGGAAGGGGACTACCGTCTGAAGCCGATGACCGTTCGTAGTTTATCTCCAGTGTGGGCTCTAGGTCGTCGGGTAACGGTATGGCCGCCCGACAGTGAAGGCCGGGTCCCCGCTCGACGCTCGCCTCGCGCCAGGGATCGGAATCATCAAATCTGTAATGGACGTTCACTTCCGCGCGTTCGGACAGCTCTCGAAAAGTCCAGGAGACCTGTAGCCGGTCCTCGCCGTCTTCACCCGTTTCCAACTGCACGTTCGGCCGCTCGTACCATTGAGCTTCTCGGCGAATCTCGGAGAGATCGTTGGCCAGGGTATCGATTCGAGCCCGAAGAGAGCCGATCTGTTGGGAATATTGAAAACTGTTGCCAGACAGCGCATCGCGTACCACCCAAAGCTGCCAGCCGGTGTAACTGGTCAGGGCGATCAGTACGATCAGTACGATGAAAAGGAGCGGATCCCGATTTCTCCTCGGTGGTTGATTTTCCATTCTGAGCACCTCCACGGGTCATGTTCTGGCGGGATAGGCGAGAGGCCCGGCGCCTTCCGCAGTATACTCCGACGTCGACGGAATCGCGAGGTTCCAAAAGATCTCCTCGGAGGTCGGTTATGGAATCGTTTTTTCCGGATGTGGCGGGGTGACGTGTAACGAGGGCAAAAGAGGGATATCAATGAATAAGTGAATCCAAATATGAATCGCAAGTTTTAGAATATTTCGGGTGGTTCCGGCGACGATCGCGGGTCCGGCACTGGGGTTGGAAAAAGGGGGAAGTGACGTGAAAGGTAAGACCTATGCGTTCAAGAGGACCGACGACAAGGCCATCGAGAAACTCATCGATGACGATCCGGTAATGATTAACCACATGGTGATCCCTCCGGGCGACGAGGTGCCCGAGCACGCGGCAAATTCAAACGTCTATCTAGTGCTGGTCCGAGGACGGATGAGACTGGCCCTGGGGGGCGAGGCCGAAGATTACGGCGCGGGGAATATCGTGAACGTAGAGTTTTGTACACGGATGCACATAACCAATCCTTTCGAAGAGGTGTTGGAGTTCTTCGTCGTCAAGGCGCCCTCGCCGAGGGTGATGGATTCCACCGGATAATTCGTGTACGGGTCTTTCGTCCCCGATCCGAGGATGCTTTTCCGCCCCTCGGGAGAGTGTTACCCTTGAACCGATCACCGAATAGCGTTATAGGTAAGATGGAATGTGTGGGGGTGTATTCCGATTCGCCCCCCTTACGATTAGAGTTGGGAACGGTAGGGTGATAGAAATGGCCTCCCAGAATGACCGGACTCCAAAGACCCGGGCACCGGCCGTGGGGCTGGACATGGGAACCTTTGCCGTGAAAGCGGTGTTGATAGACGGAGACGAAATCCATAAGATAACGAGACCCATCGCCGGCCGACCGGTGGAGGTGGCTCGAGATTGCCTGGCCGATCTGCTGGACGTTCGGGGCCAAGATGGCAATATACGCCTCGGGATAACGGGATCCAACGCGCACCTCCTGACGGGAGATTTGGGGCTCGAACCCATTTTGGAGCTCGAGGCCATATCCGAAGGTATCGAGGCAGATGGAGTCGTCGGAGATGCCGTAATATCGCTGGGTCACGAGAACATCTACTATCTGGAACTGGGCCCCGACGGCGAAGTCGAGTTCTTCAATCGAAACGGGCAGTGCGCCGCCGGCAGTGGATCCTTTTGGTATCAGCAGGCAACCAGACTGGGCTACGATGATGAGGCTTTGGCGGAGCTGGCCCTCGAGGCCGATTCGCCCATCCGCATTTCGGGCCGCTGTGCCGTATTTGCCAAATCCGACATGACCCACGCCATCAACGAAGGTGCAACTCAGGCCGCGGTCTCCGCCGGTCTCGCCCGTACCCTCGCGGAGATGGTGGTAGTTACGGTCACGTTGAACCGGGTGTTGGATCGAAGCAGGGTGTTGGTCGTCGGTGGAGTGGCCAACAACAAAGCGGTTTTGAAATACCTCGGAGAATACTCCGAGGATTTGGACGTTACGGTGCCGGAGGGTCACGAACACCTCCTCGCCCTCGGCGCCGCCTTCCGTGGGGAGCTGGTGGACACGGCCCTGTTGGATTTCGAAGACATATTGACGCGAGAGTATATACCGGAAAATCCCCTCCCCCCGCTCGATCCCGATCGGGTGGCATATCAATCCGATCTGAAGATGGAAGACGACCTGGATACCTCGATGGTATTCCTGGGCGTCGACTGCGGTTCGGTATCGACCAAATGCGTCCTTTTGGATCGAGAAGGAAAGACGATCGGCGGAGTATACCTCCCGACCTCGGGTCGCCCCGCCCTGCAGGTGCTGGAGCTGATGAAGCGGGTTCGCGCTGAATACGGAGACTTGTTGGAAGATTCGCGCATAGTCGCCTGTACTACCGGTTCCGGCCGCTTCCTGTCGCAAAAGATTCTGAATGCCGAGTACGCCATCGACGAGATCACGTGTCAGGCCGAGGGGATCAAGCATCTCTACGGCCCCGAGGGGACACTGTCGGTCATCGAGATCGGTGGGGAGGACTCGAAGTTTTTGCAGCTTCGGGATGGTTCCCTCTACGACTACAATATGAATCCCGTTTGCGCCGCCGGTACCGGCACCTTCCTCGAGAACCTGGCCGGTCTGTTGGGAGTCAAAATCGAGGGCGAGTTTTCCGAGCGAGCCTTCGAGGCCGAGTATGCCATAGACCTCGGGGATACCTGCACTCTCCTTTCCCAGTCGGCCCTGGCCTCGGCCGCCTCCCAGGGGTTGCCGTTCCCCTCTCAGATAGCCAGTCTGGCCTATTCTTCGTCCCGTAACTACCTGAGCAAGACGGCGGAACATAGGCCCATGGAAGGCACCGTGGTATTCACCGGAGCCACCGCCAAGAACCACGCCCTCGCCGCGGCCTTCGCCGCCGAGGTGGGCAAGGATATTTCCGTTCCCGCCTCTCCGGAGCTCACCGGTGCCCTGGGTGGGGCGCTCATGGCGAAACAGATGCACCAGATGGGAATAGGGGGCGACTATTCCTTCCGCAGTATGGATCAACTCAATGATTTCGAGGTTTCAAAGCATAAGTGCCGTGCCGACTGCGAGTTCGATCACCACTGCACGCTGGACGTAATTCATTTCGCCGACGGCAGTACCTTCCTTTACGGAGATCGCTGCGGTCGCTTCTCCGGATTGGAAAAGAAACGGGCCGCACAGTACGCACATCTTCCGGATCATACGCAGGTGAGAAATGATATCTTCGGGCGGATCGTGGGAGAGCCCCTGCAAGAGGGTACTACCGTGGGAATAGCTCGAGGCGGGCTGTTTTTCGACCTGTATCCCTTCTGGTCCGCCTTCTTCCGGGAGCTCGGTGTGAGCGTAGTCCTCTCCGACGAGACCAGTGACGAAACGCTCGAGGAGGGCAAGCGTCATCTCGATGCGGAGATGTGCTATCCGATGGAGGTCCTGATCGGGCATTACGCCGAGCTCATCGAAAAGGATCCCGATTACATCTTCGTACCGGACGTCGTGGATATGGATGCTCTACCCTGGGCGGAAGAATGGCCCCGCAGTTTCGTCTGTCCCCTTCTACAGACCATCCGGGGCACGGTGCAAAGTTCCCTGGATCTCGAAGAGGAGCAGATGCTTTATGCCCAGCTGAACTACAGGCAGGGTGAGCGCGTGATTGCGAATCAGCTTCGCCCCGTGGCGGAACGCCTGCTCGGTTCCCGTTTTTCGGGTTCGCGATTACAGGGAGCGGTTCGCGCCGGGTATGATGCGATGGCGGCTATGGAAACCGAGATGGAATGCGCGAGCGTCGACATAATCGAGGGCATCGCCGAGAGGTCCAGGGAGGATACCATTGCCGGAATCTTTCTGGGTCGCTCCTATACCATATATGACTACGAGGTATCGAAGGGTTCTTTGGAATACGGTCGTCAGCGCGGTATCGACGCCGTTCCCCAGGACTTCCTGCTGGCCTACGTCCAGGGCTGGTACGAGGGTCGCATCGAATCCTCCCTGCTGGGTTCGCGAGAAGACTTCAAAAGAGACTTCTCCCGACTGTTGCGCGATGCGGACAACATCTACCCCGCGCAGCTTCAACGCATACTGGCCGCCGCTCACGCGGCACAATATATCAACAGTAGATCGGCCGAACACGATCTCCCCCCGCTTTATACGGTTTTGCAGGACCCGTTCAAGTGTGGACCCAACGCCATGCTGCGTCACTTCCTGCGGGGTGTGTCCAATACGCTTCGGCTCACGATGGATGAACACACCGCGCCGGCGGGAATGATAACCCGCCTGGAGGCTTTCCGAAACACCTGCCTGGCACGAAAGAGCCACATACCCCCGTCCCCGGTGTCGGGGCGGACGATCCCGGCCGGGCAGTTACGCGAGAGGAAAATCATGATACCGGAGCCATCTCATTTCGGCCGCGTTTTCGCCTCGATATTCCGTAACTACGGCGTAGAAGCGGAGGTCCTGCCGCGAAGCCAGGACAAAGATTTAACTCTGGCCAGAAAATACGTCAATGGAGACGAGTGTCTCCCGATGATTCAAAACGTTCAGGATTTCCTGGAGTACGCCTTCAACACCGACGAGGATTTGGACGACGTAATCTTCTTCCAGGGTTGGGCATGCGGTCCCTGTCGCTACGGGTTGTATTCTTCGGCGCAGAGCATCGTGCTCAATAATGCCGGCGTCGGAGAGGGGAAGATATTCGCGGCGAAGGTGGCGGACGTCATCCGCGAGTTCGGTTTGGGATTCGCCGTGGGACTTCTGGATGGCACGGTCACCATGGATGTCCTGTACAAATTGTTACACAGGACGCGCCCCTACGAGCTTCAGGCCGGGCAAAGCGATCGCCTTTTCGAAAGATACGCCGAAGAACTGCTCGATCTTTTGCAAACCCAGAAATTCAACGTCATGACGGTACTTGCAGGTCGACACCTCCGACCGTTCGAGGAACTCATCGCGTCGGCCGCTCGCGATTTCGACGCGATACCCAAATCCGAGGAGGACAGGCCCCTGATCGTAGTGGCCGGAGAGTTCTACGTGCGCCTGGATGATCGCTCGAATCAAAGTGTTATCCGCAAGATCGAAGCCGCCGGTGGCGAGGTCAATCTATCGCCCGCCAGCGAGATATTCACCTACACCGGATACGTCAATGAGGAAGAGAACCGTACGCTGTTCCGTCAAAGTGGCCGTCTGAGTGCCCTGGGAGAACAGATTGGCTACTCCGGAGCCAACTGGATCGCGCATCGCGACGAGGTTCGTCTCGAATCGGCGGCGGGGGAAGCGCTGGAAGGCCTGCATGAACCCAGCCCGAGGGAATTGCGCGAATGCTCCAAGAAGTACATTTCCGAACATTATGGTGGAGAACCGCCGATGACCGTGGGACGTACCGCCGCTTTGGCCGCCCGGGGTAACGTGGACGGAGCACTTCTCGTAGCGCCGTTCACCTGCATGCCCGGTAGTGTGGTGGAGGCCCAGCTTTCCGCCCTGCGGAGAGACCTCAAGATACCCATAATGGCCACCTACTACGATGGTCAGGATAATCCCAGTCGGGAGGAACTGATTCAGGGCCTGGTTTATCAGGCGAAACAGAGGGTGGCGACGCAAAAACGCACTCGTTCTCTCGCCGCCGCCGACGGTTGACCCGATATATGACCGGACGAAAGTAAAGTAAGGGGTGGCTGCGCCGCCAGCGCGGCGTTGCCGCCCCTTTTCGTGTTGATAAAGGCGATGAGAGCCGCTTTTCGTACTAATGCAGTCATTCACTTCTCCATTCGATTGATAGGTTCGCCGAGGGCGTGCTAGAATCTTTTGGAGACCGATTCTGAAAGGCTTCTAAGTTGGCGGGATCTGACGGGAGGTTACGGGTGCTGCAATTTCGTCCCATCCACCGCCGCCTCATTTCGGCGATGATCGCAATATTGCTTTTTATCCTATCGGGTTCCACGTTGGCCGCGGTCGATGTGGATGATCTCGTTCTCTCGGATCGCGAGCAACTAAGTGAGCACTTCGCCTTGATGCTGGCCGCGGAGCTGACGCGGGAAGATCGAGAGGAACTGGATCGAAATATCGCCGCGCTCGAAGGGGAACTCGTCAGACTTCGCGAGAGGATCGAGTACTGCGGGAGTGGGCGGAGGTGTGGCTCATTCATCTGGAAAAGGCCGATCAACGAGCCACTCGAACCGACCTG
>JAWODQ010000012.1:0-4391 GCA_046483165.1 Bacillota bacterium
ACCCATGCATGATGTTATCGGCGCTCGTTATGATATGATTGGAGCGTAGAGTTATGCAGGTTGGATCGAATATGCGAAAGATAGTCTCCAAACGACACTTCAGATACAGTGGTCTAGAATCTCAGCCCCATGCAAACATGACACTCCTATCGAGTCGACTATCGGTCATGCGATGGATCGAGAGGTCCTCCGGCGTTGGCGTGTGGTAACGGAGGTTAACCGTGAGTCCAGCATTTAACACCGCAAAAAGAGATCTGCTACGGAGAGCTTCCGAGCTCTTTGCCGGGGAATTTCGCTACAGCCCGGAAGGAGATGAAGATCATACCGGGCCGCAACTTCTGCGCACTCTCGGTTATGAGAACGTTCGTTCCCTCGACCCGTCCACCTGGCGCCACCACCTGCATCCTCTCGATCTCGCCCAAATCGAGGAATACTTCGCCAGGGGCGGCGGAGAGGGGGCAGATATGCCCTTCCTCCATTCCGTCAGGTACCGACGCGTCGACGGGGGCGAAGTCACGGCCGTGCTCCTGGCGAGCGTTGAGCCCGGCACCCGCGGCAAAGTGGTAGTGGGTAAGAACTACCTCACCATACCAGCTCCCGACGAGGGAAGCGTACGGCAGGAATTGGTCGGGAAGGCCTTCGATCTGGTCCCACTGGGCGTATTCCTGGTAGACCGGGAGGGCAACATCCTGAGGGCCAATCCCGAGGCACGACGGATATGGGGAGAGATACCCCTGGTGGGACCCACAGATTACGGCCTCTTCCGAGCGAGGCGCTACCCCTCCGGAGAACCGGTGGAGCGGGACGATTGGGCCGTACTGAAGACCTTGCGCGATGGAAAGCCAATCCTCGATGACGTGCTCGAAATCGAAACCGCGGATGGCGGGCGGAAAGTCATACTCAACACCACCACTCCCCTCGTCGACTCGCGCGGAGAAGTGACCGGGGCCATCGTCATAAACCGTGACGTAACCGAACATCGACGCATCCTGAGCGCATTGGAACGAACGGAGACTTTTCGCCACGCCATAACCATGGCCGTACCCGATCTCCTGGTCCTCTTCGATTCCCAGGGCAACTACCTCGATATCCTAACCGAAAACGAGTCCGTCCTACCGATATCGCGTGATCGCCTCGTGACCAGTAACGTCGCAGAGGTGCTACCCGCCCACATCGCGCAAAGGACGCGGGCTTTGATCACATCCGCCCTGGAGTCCGGAGAATCTCAAAGAACCGAATACCCCCTCGTCACGCCGGCCGGCAATCGGTTTTACGAGGCGCAAATGGTTCCCATCACCCCTACCGGAGAAGTCGTGACCTCCATCCGCGACATTACGGATCGTAAACGTGCCGCGTTGGACTTGCAGGAGAGGGAAGAAGAGCTCGAGGCAATATACAACAACGCTCCCCTCATGATCGTTCTGCTGGACAAAAAACGACAAATCGTAAAAGCCAATGCCTTCACTCAAAGGACGACCGGGCTATCCGAAGAAGATATCCTCGGGCGACGCGTTGGGGAGGTGTTGGGCTGTCCCCAAAGCCCCTCCACACCGGGCGAATCCGCGCGAGAAGAGATCTGTCAACGATGCGGACTACGGTCTCTCCTCTTGGACACCCTGCATACCGGCCGCAGCCACCATCAGATCGAGGTTACCCTGGAAACATTCAGCGGAGATGAACTAGCATCTCGTCATCTCCTGCTTTCCACCAATCGCATCATGTTCGGCGACGAACCGCGAATAATGGTAAGCATAATGGATGTGACGCAGCGCAGGGAGTACGAGCAACGCCTGGAGTATCTCAGCCACTACGATACACTGACCGGGCTTCATAATCGGGCGCGTTACGAAGAGGAATTGAGCAAAATGGATGGCTCGGATCGAGACCTCGTCGGCACCATTTCCCTGGATCTCGACGGACTGAAATTGATCAACGACACCATGGGGCACGAACGTGGTGACCAGATGCTTACCACCACGGCCGAACTGATTAGATCTTCGGTTAGGACCGAGGATTTCGCGGCTCGCGTCGGTGGTGACGAGTTCATCGTCCTCCTGCCGGGTGCCGACAACGATTCCACGGAAATGGTAGCGAATAGGATCGAGAGGGCCATCGTCGACTACAACCGAACGGAACCGCCCGTGCCCCTGAGCATTTCCGTGGGAACGGCCACCCGAAGGGATTCGTCTCGCCCCCTGGCGGAAATCACCGTCGAGGCGGAAGACCGGATGTATCACAACAAGCTGCAGCAAAGTGCCAGCGCGCGCAGTCACATAATCGATGCCCTCCTGGCCACCCTGGCGGAAAAGGACTACATCACGGAGGGCCACGCCCGCCGGCTCGACGATCTCACCCGGCGCGTGGGAATGGACATGGGTCTGAGCTCGCAGGCGCTCTCCAACTTGTCGCTGCTCTCCCGCGTCCACGATCTGGGTAAGGTGAGCACGCCCGATCGCATACTCAACAAGCGAGACCCCCTGACCCCCGAAGAATGGGAAATCATGAGACAACATCCCGAAGTCGGCTACCGGATAGCCTCTTCGTCTCGAGACCTGGCCCACATAGCCGATCTGATTTTGAAACACCACGAACGCTGGGACGGAACCGGCTATCCCCTGGGGAATACGGGCGAGGAGATTCCGATCGAATGCCGCATACTCGCCGTCGTAGACGCCTACGATGCGATGACCAACGATCGATCCTATCGACCCGCCATGAGCCACGAAGAGGCCGAGGAGGAACTGCTTCGCAACGTTGGCACCCAATTCGACCCCCGGGTGGTGGAAGTCTTCACCTGCCTCGTAAGGGAGGAGCGGGGGCAAGGGGAGGAGTAAACTTCCACCATTACCCCCGCGAACCCTATTTCCCGAGCGCCCGTGCCGGCAGCGCGCTCTCCAGTCTGCGGTAGAGCCAGGGAGCCACCAGCAACGTAACGATCCACTCCGGAATCAGGAAACTGCCGTTGTAGATCAGGCTGTAGAGGGCCACCGGTGTGCCCTCGGGAGCGAACGAGGCGAAGAAAGTGGCACCGACCAGGAAGTGACAGACGAACCTGAGGGCAAACCCTACGGTTGCGCCCAGGTAACGTTTGTGGGCCATGAATCCGGCGGAACCCAACAGCGCGAAGGCCAGCGGGTAATCCAATATGAACTGCGCCCAGTGGATGACGTAGGCATCCAATGCCAGCCGCAGTATTCCCAACGTCAGGCCGGCAACGAAGCCCGCCTTACCTCCCCAGCGATATGCGATGACCAAAAGCGGTACGGCCATCAGTGTCACCGAACCGCCCTGGGGCATCCTAAACAGTCGAAACTGACTCAGTACCATGGCTATCGCGACGGCCATGGCGATCTCCACCATGATGTGCAAGCGTCTTTTGTCCAAGGTCTTTCCCCTCTCTAGCGGGAATACCCCGGGACCACAAAAAAGATCCGCGGCAGAGCCGGCGGACCCGAGAGATTAGGTGCCTTCCCTGCGCCAGCATTATCTGGATCAGGTATCAGGGGTCGGAAGATCGCTCTTCCCTCTCAGCTTTGTGCTCCCCCAAGCGTATCCCATTGTCTTTCAGCTCGATCCTAGCACAAAGCGGAAGCGATGCAAAGGACACCGCGGGAGGAGGAAACCCACTCCCATCCGGGAAATCATCACACGCGGTGGTGGTTTTTCGCCCAAAGACTTCGGGAGGGATCGAGATGAAGGATGCAAACGGAAACGAATATGGCACTCTGGTAGCGATCACACACTCCGGGGAGGACCTGGCGACGAGCCTGGAAAGGGCCATGGACACCCTCGGGGGGTTCGAAGCCTTTTTCGACCCCGCGGACAGGATTCTCCTAAAGCCCAACATCAATGGCCCCCTGGATGCCCCCGCTTCGGTCGACCCCGAGTTCTTGATGGCTTTCATCGATCTATTGCGCGCCCGCGGATACGAGAATTTGGCCGTGGCCGAAGCCTCCGGCCGAACCTGGGCTCCGACCGAAAAGGTGGTTGCAAAGAAGGGACTGCTCCCCGATTTGAAAAGGCGAGATGTCCCCTTCTACGCACTCGACGATATGGAATGGCGGGCTACCCCTCTGGAGGGTTACCCGCCCTCTTCCGGCATACCCGCTTGGTCTGCCAAGACTTCGAGGAAACGGCGTGGGGTGACGACCGCGATGCCCTCATACATGCCCAACATCAGTAGGTCTTGATCCCCACTGACGATGAAGCCAGCCTGACCCACCACCGCGCACGCTACCGCGGCGTCGTCCTTGGGATCCCGCGTCACGCCCGGCAACTCGAGCGCACCCGACGTCACCTCAGCCTGCGACAGCAGCGCGGCCAGAACGGCGTGCACGTCTGCCGCGCTGCTGTCGCAGGCTGAGGTAACGTCGGGTGCGCTCGAGTTGCCG
>JAWODQ010000023.1:0-5634 GCA_046483165.1 Bacillota bacterium
CTCCGCGCTTCGCGATGTGCTCTGGCCCGACGATCTCGACGAATCGACGGATCGAGCCCTGGATCAATACATCGGAACCATCACGGTGACCTTCGGTGAGGCCGGGGATACGCAAGAACTCGAGATGACGTTCGCCGGTGCGGACGACGAGAACTCGGGGACGTACGCCACGATACCCGGCTACGATACCATTCTCGTCTTCCCGCCCGAAACCCGTGGGCTCGTGGACGTGGACCGAACCCTGCAATCCCTATCCGAATGATCGGTCGCCTCCGGGAATCCCCGGAGGCACCCTCCCTATTCCCGGCGAGCTTCGCTCCACAGTTCCCCGATGATCAAAAATTGGCGAAGATTCACCGCGGAAGCCGAATTTCTCGCGGGTGGGACTTCCGTGGTATCATTAACCCAGTTAAAATCCTCGATCGTAGGAGGGTTGACCCGTGCCGGCCAACCTCAGTGCCGATTATATGGAAGCAGAAGAACGGTGGAGAAGAGCCAGCGAGCCCAAAGAGAAACTCGCGGCACTTCACGATATGCTCAGCACGATACCCAAACACAAGGGTACCGAAAAGATGCAGGGCGACATCAAACGCCGCATCGCCAAGCTGCGCGACCAAATGGAGAGCAAGAAGAGCTCCGGCGGCAAGAAGAAACCCGCGTGGGTGGTGGATCGCCAGGGTGCGGGGCAAATACTGATCGCCGGACCCCCAAACAGCGGAAAATCCGCCCTGGTCGGTTCCCTGACCAATGCGGAACCCGAGGTCGCCGATTATCCTTTTTCCACGACTCTCCCCGATCCGGCCATGATGGAGACCGCCGCGGGGGTGCAAATCCAGCTGGTCGATCTTCCTCCCCTGCACGTGGAGATGTCGCCACCCTGGCTCGCGGAACTTTTCCGTACCGCTGACGCCGTGGTACTCCTGCTGGATCTATCCGACGACGATATACTCACCCAGACCGAGGCCGCGTTTGACTACCTGGTGGATCGCAACATAGTACCCGAGTATGCCCGGGTACCCGAAGGTACCGACGAACTAGTCGGATCGGACGACCCCGCCCAGGGATATCTGCACCCGACATTGGTGGTAGGTTCGAAGGCCGATGACGACGGTTCCGAGCTACGCCTGGAACTACTGCGGGAGATGTGGAAAGAATCGGGCTATCCTCGCCTTCCCTTCCTCAAAGTCTCGACTTACGATCGGGACACTCTGGAAAGACTCCGAGAAGTCCTGTGGATTGTACTCGATAAGATCAGGGTATATACGAGACCGCCGGGTCGCGATCCGGAGCTTTCCACCCCATTCGTACTTCCGCGGGGCTCGACGGTACTCGATCTGGCCTACGCCATTCACAAGGATGTGGGCGCGGGATTCAGGTACGCGAGGGCCTGGGGAAATGAGACCTTCGACGCTCAAAAGGTGGGAAAGGACTACATCCTGACGGATGGCGATATTCTCGAGATACACACCGACGCTGGATGATTGGGAGAGGTGATCCTTTGTCCGCCACCACTTTTGTCCTGACACCCGCAGAATCGAAACGACTCATCGCGAAAGCAGTGGTGCAACTCGACCCGGTTAGTCACGCATTGTCCGAAGGCATCGTCGTGGTTTCCACCGGCAGTACTAACACCTTCGTACTGGAAGAAATTCTGGGCGAAAGCGTACCGAAACACCGCTACCTTTCCGGGATGGTCCTTCCGGAAAAGAATACCCCCGATATTCCCAGGGATCGGCGAAACGATCTGATAATGGTCCGGGGCAATCCCGACGACACGCTGGATAGATTTAGCGTACTGGAGCATATGGAACCCGGCGACGTATTCATCAAGGGCGCCAACGCGCTCAACTACGACACCGCGGTCGCCGGGGTATTGATCGGCGGTCACGGTGGTGGAGGAACCATCGGAGCCACGATCGGACACATAGTGGGACGGCGGCTCAACTTCATCATCCCGGTGGGCCTGGAGAAATGCGTAGCCGAAGACATCCACGAAATCGCAGACCGTCTCAATACCCCCGACGAATACGATCCCGACCCACCCCGCATGATGCCGGTGACGGGGCAGATAATCACCGAAATCGAGGCCCTACGGCTCCTCGCCGGCGTCGAAGTGTATCACATGGCCTCCGGCGGAATAGGCGGGGCTGAAGGGGCCGTCTGGTTGCTCGCCGAGGGATCTCCGGAAGACGTGCGGCGGGCTCGCAGCGTCGTCGAAGCGGTGCAGGGCGAACCTCCCTTCCTCGCAGAATTGGGGCGGTAGGGTGGAGCTTACCGTCCTGGGATGTTACTCTCCGTTTCCCCGGGCGGGGGGTGCCTGTCCGGGATATCTAATCCGGGAGGAAGGCCATTCTCTGCTCCTGGAGTGCGGGAGTGGTACGCTTTCCCGTCTGGCGGAATTCATCCCGATAGGCGAACTCGATAACGTCATCATTTCCCACCTCCACGGAGACCATTGCTCCGACCTCGCGGTGCTCCGGTACGCCGCGGACTACGATGTGCGGGCCGAGGCCCGTGCCGCTCGCAGCGCCACCGCGCCCGAAACCGAAGCCCCCGGCGGGGGTATCACGGTCTATTCACCGCCGGAGCCGGCCGAGGATTTTCGGCGGATCGCGTACAAAGAGGCACTGTTTTCGCGACCGATCCTTCCCGAAGATACCATGACCCTCGGCCCCTTCGAGTTATCGTTCGCCGGGACCGATCATCCCATGCCCTGCCTGGCCATGAGAATCGAGTGCGATTGTGCTACGTTCGCCTACACGGCGGACACGGCGCCCTCGAAGGCCGTCGAGGAACTGGCGCGCGGAGTCGATCTGCTGCTGGCCGAGACTTCGCTGCCGGAGGGATGCGAGGGATTTCGGGGGCACATGACGGCATCGGATGCCGGCCGCATGGCGAGGGAGGCAGGCGTTTCCCGCCTGCTGCTCACCCACTTTTGGCCCGAGGCGGATAGGGAGCGGGCGGCCCTCGATGCCGCGCAATGGGTGGATGTCCCCGTCGAGGCGGTCACCGAGGGGCGAACCTACCCGATCTGAAATGATACGCACACAAGACTTGCGGGAGTAAATCGGGATAACCCGCTCGATAACTACCGGCGAAAAGGGTGACGAATGGAAACCAACCGGTGCGAGCTTCTCGATAACGGACTGCGCGTGAGCATTGCCGAGGACCATCGATCTCCGGCGATCGCTTTCTTCACATGGTATCCGGTGGGTGGAAGCTCCGCGAGCGCTGGCCCGCCCGGAGCATCCCACTGGGTGGAGCACATGATGTTTCGGGGTACACCGCGCTATCCGTCGGGCATCTTGGACAGACGTATCAGCTCCCTCGGCGGTCGCCAAAACGGGTTCACCGACCAGGACTGCACCGCCTTCTATCAGGTATTGCCCCGCGGATACCTGGAACTGGCCGCCGACATCGAGGCGGACAGGATGCGCAATTGCCCCTTCGATTGGGAGGACGTGGAGCGAGAACGGACGGTGATCCTCTCGGAGCGAGATGGGGCCGAAAACGAACCCGACTTTCTCCTATCCGAGGCCGTATTATCCGCGGCCTTCACCGTCCACCCCTACCGAAGAGGTGTCCTCGGTAGCCGCGAAGACATCCTCGGGGTCTCGCGCGACGACCTGCTGCAACATTACCGTCGCAACTACGGTCCCACCGGTTCGCACATAACCGTGGCCGGAGCGGTAAGCGCCGATGAGGCCCTTTCCGTCATAGCGGAGAAGTTCGGACGACTCCCACCCAATCCGGAAAAACGAGACCGGCCTCCGTCCCCCGAACCCACGCAAAGCGGCGAAAGGCGCGTGGAACTCGTACGCCCCGGCGGCCCCCGCCGCTATTTGGCCGCCTATCACACTCCGAGTGCCTCACATGGGGACGCAGTACCCCTGCACGTTGTGGAGGCGATTCTCTCGGGAGGAACCTGGCCCTTCGGCTTCGTCCAACACGGCATGGGCCGAAGCAGCCGCCTTTACGTCAACCTGATGGATACGGGGATCGCCACCGAAGCCTCGGCCTCCTTCGCTTACGCGCGCGATCCCCACCTGTTCGAGATATTCGCTCTACCCTGCGAGGGAGTCGCAGAAGGCGAGATCGAGGGCGCCATCGAAGATATTCTCCTCGATTTGGCCTCCGCCGGCCCCCGGGCGGAAGAGTTGGCCAGGGCCAAAGCACAGCTGCGCGCTCAATATACGTACAATGACGATGCCGCATCGAGGGCATTGGCCATGGGCGGGGGAACCATCGCGGGCATCCCCGACATGCACCTGTCCTTCCCCCCCAGGGTGGCACGGGTCAGTGAAGAAGACGTCGCGCGGGTGACGAGAGATTACCTGGTCGGTCGAAACCGCACCCGCGGATGGTTCATACCGGGTGAGCAGAGAAGACACCCCTCCCCCACCCGGGCGCCGATAAGAGCATCCGCCGACTCACCGCCATCCCGCGGAAAAACCGCCGATACCCTACCCGGATCCGACACCACCGAGCGTCGAGAGCTCGAAAGTGGAACCCGTGCCCTGTTCCATCGGCGGCGGGACTGGGGTGGCTTTCGCCTGGATCTCCTCCTTCCGGCGGGCAGCATACGCGCCCCGAAAAACCCGGGGCTCGCCACCATCGCCGCCGCCCTCTTGTGCGCCGGAACGAGGGACCGGGATTACCTCGAGATTGCGAACCTCCTCGATTCCGGCGGTATAGTAATGGACGCCGACTGCGATTTCGAATACACCGCCGTCTCCCTGGAATGCCGTGGCGAGGACAGGACAAAATCCCTGGCTTTGCTCCGGGAAGTATTGTGCGAGCCCACCTACCCGACGAAGCGAGTGCAAAACGCCGTGACACTTCTCCGATCCCGTCTACTGGAGGCACGAGAGGAAGCGGCCTTCGTCGCTTCACAGAAGATGAGGCGAACCATCTATCCCGAAGGTCACCCCTACCGCGAATCCACCTCGGGAAACCGGGAAGCCCTGTCCCGAATCGATGCGGCGGCCGTCTCCCGCTTTCGCCGGGATTTTTGGGTGCCCTCGGGGGCCATCCTCGCCGCCACGGGAGATTTGGAACCGGATCGGGCCCTGGACGAAATACTGGAGATACTGGATCCGTGGCTTGGCGGCAAGTCCCCCGGAATGTCCGCCATTACTATTCCCCCGGTGCCCCCGTCGGCGAACGGCAGCCATTTCCGAATGGAGCTGCCCGGTACCGTTCAGATGGAGTTGCGACACGGCGGATTGGCACCGGCTCGCAACCATCCAGATTACCGGCCTTTTCGACTGGGTATGATGATACTCGGAGGACCCGGAGTTGGCGGGCGGCTGGGAGAAGACATTCGTGAGGACAAAGGCATGGCCTACTACGTCGGCGCAGGTATTTCCTCCGACGCCAACACCGGCCTGTGGTCCGTAAGGGCCGGAATCGATCCTTCCGACGCCGAGGAGGTACTGGAGTCGATACGGCGACACACGACTCGACTGGCCGAGAATCCTCCGGGCGAAGAGGAGATGAACCGGATGCGGGGATACGTGCACGGCAACCCCCTGCTGAGGTTGGAGAAGGCCGGCGGCCTGACGGCCAGCCTGGTAGGCATGGAGCGCCACGGGCTCGGCATCGACTATCTGCGGCGCCTCCCCTCACTCCTCG
>JAWODQ010000062.1:0-3720 GCA_046483165.1 Bacillota bacterium
ACTACACATTGGATACGAGGATGCCTGGCAGGATTATATTACTGCAGAATCTATCCTAATGGTGAAGTCACCCCCTGTCCCTATCTCCCTATCCCTCTAGGCAACATCCGGGAGACAGCCTTCAAGGATATTTGGTTCAATTCTGAAGTTCTCAGGGATCTGCGTAATTTTGACCGATTGAAGGGTAAATGTGGAATATGTTCATATCAAGATATCTGTGGAAGGGCGGCCGGTACGCTGGGCGAACCGGTGGGACCGATCCTGCAGAGGCTTTCGGTAACCAATTACTTCGTGGATTTCAACAGGGGAATAATCGACACCGCCAACATCGTATTCTATCTGTCGCTGACCGCCGGCTTTTTATTCCTGAGCACGAGAATGCTGGAGAGCCGCCGCTGGCGCTGAGGGGAGTGATGACGTCGTGAAGAATGCTAACGGAATGAATATCAAATGGCGCTCCGCACTGGGTCTTTTCGCCCTGGTGGCACTAGTGGCTACGGGAATTGCATACCTGGTGTACGGCACGCGGGGATCTGCCTTCCGAGTGGCCGGAACGGTGGCCACGGTCGCGATCATCATCTACCTGGTCAGCGGGGGTCTCAAGCAGCTGGACTTTTTCCGCTCCCGCCTTTTCCAAAGGGGCTCGGCGAGCACAGTTTACACCGTGGCCGTAATAGGAATACTGGTGGTGGTCAACGCCCTGGCGCTCCAGGCGAATATGCGATGGGACGTAACCGCCGAGGGAATGTTCACCCTCTCGGACCAAACACTCACCGTCGTGGAACAGTTGGACCAGGAAGTCGACATCATTTGCTTCTTCCCCGAGGGTTCGGCCATCACGGATGAGGTGGCCAACCTCCTGGACGAATATCAATACCACTCATCCCACATCGAGGTTAGATTCGTGGATCCGGACAAGGAGCCGGCCCTGGCCCGCCAATACGACGTAACGCAGCCCTACACCGCCGTGATCGAAAGTGGAGGACAACAGAGGACGATAAACGCCCGGAATCTCTACGACTTCTCCCAGATCGAAAGCGGGCAGTCCCAGGACATCCACTTCCGCGGCGAGCAGGCGTTCACGCGGACGATCCTGCAGCTCACGCAGAATATCGAGGCCAACATTTACTTCATAACGGGACACGGCGAAGCGGGGCTGTACGACGAATATGCCGTGCTCAAGGGCTACGTCGAGGGAGAAGGCTATATGACCGACGAGTGGAATCTCGGCCGTGACGGTCCCGTACCCGAAGAGGCGGACGTGGTCGTAGTGGCCGGTCCGGACAGGGACTTTCACACCCAAGAGGTCGAATACCTCCGAGAGTTCGTCGAAGATGGCGGTAAGCTCCTGGTTTTGGCCGGCGCCGCTCCCGGCGAAGAGGGACGATATCCGAACCTCGATGCTCTCACCGAAGAGTTCGGGGTGCGGATGAGGGCCGATGCCGTGGCGGATCCCGCCCGCGCCTATTACATGGACGCCTTCAGCCCCGTACCCCGGATGGACTACCATCCCGTTACCTCGAAGCTGGTCGACGGAGAATTGCTCGTGGTGCTCCCACTCAGCCGGAGCATGTATGACATCGAGGACTACGACGGCGAATATCAGCCGGAACGGATCCTGTTCTCCTCCCAGCAGGCGTGGAGTGCGACGGATCTGTCCTCCCAGGACCCGCCATCACCGGACGACCAGAAAGTATTGGGAATGGGTTACGCCGTGACAAAACCCAGGGAAGAGATCGACGAGGAGGCGGACGATCCCGAAAACGAACCCGTCGCCGTCATCCTGGGAAGCTCCGCATTCCTCGAAAGCGACCTGTTCAACTTCCAGGGTAACTCCGACCTCTTCATCGGATCGCTGCAATGGTTGCTCGACCGGCCGGAATTGATAAGCGTCGGACCGAAACAACCCGTACCACGTCAGGTATTCCTATCTCCCGATGAGGGACGCCTGATCTTCTACGGAAGCACCATCGGTATGCCGTTCGTGGTCCTCTTGATCGGTGCCGTGGTCTGGTTGCGAAGGAGGCATTTGTGATGCTTTCCACCTGGCGCGGACCGGTCGTAGCCATCGTGGCCCTGCTCATCCTCGGTGGGATCTATCTGGTTTGGACTCCCGCCGAGGAGGCACAGGCCCCCGAACCCGAAGAGGAAGAGATTCCCATAACCTCCGTAGACTGGGAAGAGGTCGTCGCGGTGGAGGTCGACTGGGCAGACGAATACCAGTTCCGCATAGAGCGATCCGAAGGCGACGGATACCATCTGACCTCTCCAGGATCCTATCCGACGGACCAGGAGCGCGCGGAGTTGTTGTTCAAATCCGCCGCGAAACTGCAGGCCGACCGGGTCGTGGCCACCGGGGATGAAGCGGAACCAGAAGAGTTCGGCCTTACGCAGCCCCGACGCCACATAAAGCTACAGATGGAAGATGGAGAGGAAATCGTCGTGGACATCGGCGATCCCACGCCCGTGCAGGCGGGAGAGCACACCTCTCGCTACGCGCGACTCGCCGGGGGAGGAGACATATACCTCATTCCCGGCGTCCGTTTGGACTTCTACGCTTCGCCGCTCGAAAAGTGGCGCGATAAGGCGATCGTCCGCATGGAAGACGTCGTCGAAGCGTCGGTAACCGCGGCCCGCGGAACCTGGACGGCACGCCGCGGGGACGGAATCTACGAATGGGAATTGGTCGAACCCCACCGGGCCCCCGGTGACGACTCCTCCCTGGAGAATTTCGTGCGGGAGATGAGGAATCTTCGGGCCGACGAGTTCGTAGAAGACGATCCCACCCGGGAGCAGCTGGAGGAATGGGATCTGATTGAAGGTATCAGCGAGGTCCGGTTGGTGAACTCGGCCGGCGACGCGGTGGAGGTAATAATCGGCAAATTCGTCGACTCCCAGGCGTCGGAAGTCTACGTGAAACGCAAAGACAGGGACACGGTCTACAAGTGCGTCACCGGCTTCTATTCCGCCCCGGGATTCTCCGATCTCCGCGAATGGATTGCGGAAAAACCCTTCTCCGTCGCCTCCAGAAGCGACATCGTATCCGTCGCCACGGAAAACGAAGATGGATCCACTCAGCTACTTCAACGCGACGACGAGGAATGGCTTCTCACCATCGACGGAGGAGAAGGCGTAGCCATGGAGGGCACTGAAGTCAACAAATATCTCGATGAATTGCGCAACGCCGCGCTTCGCGACGTCCACTGGCCCGACGATCTCGACGAGTCGACGGATCGAGCCCTGGATGAATACATCGGAACCATCACGGTGACCTTCGGCGAGGCCGGGGATAGGCAAGAACTGGAGATGACGTTCGCCGGTGCGGACGACGAGAACTCGGGGACGTACGCCACGATACCCGGCTACGATACCATTCTCGTCTTCCCGCCCGAAACCCGTGGGCTCGTGGATAACCCGCCGCTTGCAATCGGGGCATTTAAATACAAAATAATACCCGGCTTCAGTATTGCCATATTCGCCGAACCGGGTATAAGCTGTCATTTTAAAATCACACCTTGGACAATGCGGCACCTTTTCGATTACTTTAGCTTGTATCATGGTGCTGCCTCCTGTTCATTTGACGGACGGGGCTTGCCAGGCTGCCCCTCCAGGCCCCGCCCGCCTTTTGCATTTACCAGTCCTCTTGCTTGCTACCCACAAAGCTAAACGTATCTACAACAAATACAACCTTGCTTCGCTTCTGGCCGTCCTTTTCCCATC
>JAWODQ010000074.1:0-7611 GCA_046483165.1 Bacillota bacterium
CGAACATCATCGCCGGGTCCTACAAAGGCCAAGCCGCTCCTACGGGGGCTTGGCCGGCCTTCGGGGTCGTAGGAGCGGCTTCCAGCCGCGATGCCAAGCCCACCAAGGGCATCGCGGCCAGAGGCCGCTCGGTGCGAGGAGAAGAGGGGAGCACCGATTTTGTGCGCTTGATCCTCGTCGGATCCGAGGGCGCTTCCCGGGGGGGCGATGCCCCGACGCTCGGAGTGGTCGGGCGCCTCGGCGGAGTCGGAGCCCGACCCGCACAAATAGGACTGGTCTCGGATGCGGATGGGGCGATTTGCGCCCTGAGTGTCGCCTCCAAACTCCTATCCATGCAGAAAGCCGGTGACATTTTGCCGGGGGATGTGGTGGTTTCGACGCACGTCTGCCCTAACGCACCCGTTACTCCCCACGATCCCGTGCCGTTCATGGGATCACCGGTGAGTATGGCCGAGATGAATAGTCGCGAGATAACGAAAGATATGCGAGCCGTGCTGAGTATAGATACTACGAAGGGGAACGGCGTGGTGAACCGGAACGGTTTCGCGATTACCCCGACGGTGAAGCAGGGATATATCCTGCCTCCGGCCGGAGATCTCCTGGAAATCATGGCCATCACCACCGGTCGCGCGCCGGTGGTACTCCCACTCGCCCAGCAGGACATTACGCCCTACGGAAATGGTTTGGATCACATCAACAGCCTGGTTCAGCCGGCAACGGCAACGGACCGTCCGGTGGTCGGTGTGGCGATTACCGCCGAAACGGTCGTTCCGGGGTGTGCTACCGGGGCGAGCCGCGAAATCGATATCGCTTCCGCCGGACAGTTCGTGATCGAAACGGCGATACGTTTCACTCGAGGAGGATGTTCTTTCTATTCGGAGGAGGAGTACGGTAGGCTGGTTAACCTTTATGGATCGATGAGGCATTTCCAGACTCGGGGCGAATGAGCCATCGATCCATTCGCATGCACATTTGAGCAAGAAATGGGTCGATCGGTTTCTCACCAAACCCCTGGAGGCACCCACTCAGGTGCCTCCTCTCTTTCTGAATTACACCCGACGGCGATCGGCATTCCTCAGACGAGTTTGGCGATCTCGCTGAGACAACTCTCACAGACGATTTTTCCACGGTACTGTTGGGTGTCTTCGACGCTCCCGCAGAAAATGCATCCCGGTTCGTACTTGCGGAGAATGATATTGTCACCGTCTACATAGATTTCTAGCGAGTCCTTGCGGCTTATATCCAGTGTTCTCCGCAACTCGATGGGGATAACGACTCGGCCGAGCTCATCGACTTTCCGAACTATGCCGGTGGACTTCATATCGTTCCCGTCTCCTCTCTCCTGCACTCCGCTACCCTGAGCACTACATACCCAATTTCAGGGGATGCTAACTGCGCGATGACGGCCGACCTGACAATTGTTACGATGTGATAGTAGTGATGACGACGGTTAACGTGTATACATATTGTAAAACATATGGAGATTCGACGGAATAGTGTCGTCAGAGTAGCATATATTGAAATCTTGCTTCCACGCATCATCTTATGTTTTCCTCATCAGAGGTGGCTTTCTGCGAGAGGATGCGCTCAGTATGGAGGGATTGCCTGTGATCGGTGGCTCATCCGGATCAATTCTGCATAGCGTCGCGATATCTACGGGTACTCTGCCCTACGCTTTGGGGCGTCCCTATCACGAAATTGGCGCGTTGCGAAGTGCCGCTTCCGCCCTGGAGGGTTCGCGGTTCGAACTGGTATTGCACCCCGATTGGCGGGCCAGTCCCGAACCGCGAACGAGGCAGCCGAGCCCCTGGGGTGACTCGCCGGGCTTCAGCTTCGCTCGCATGTCGACCTGGCTGGAGAAGGAACTCTGGGGAGTTTCTTTTCTTTCCGTCCACGGAAACAGGGATTTGGGAAGCTTCTTGGCTTCTCAAGATGCCGAGGATCGGGGGCTCGGACGAAAGTTACTGAATGCAAATATCGCCGTGGCGCACCGGCTGGGAGCCGAAGTCCTGGTGGTTCACGCGTGGGATCCGAGAAATGACAGATCACAACTCAAAGAGGTAGGCCGCATCCTCGCCGAGGAGTCCACCCGGTGTCCCCGGGTGGGTCTTTCAGTAGAGAATATTCCGACGAACGATGCCGCGTTATCGCAACCCCAATCCCTCGATGCAATTCTTCGCGAAGGGAGCAATCTCGGGGTAACCCTGGATTTGTCCTGGGTATCCCACCACGGTGATCTCGAGGATTTCCGTTTCGCGCTGGAGAAGATGAATAATGTCCACGTTCAGGGACGCATGTCGCGCCTTTCGTCGGGTGGGATGCGACTGTTAACCCGGGGTAGTGACATGCCTGTGGAGGGTATGATGTATCGATTGTTGGAGTGGGGCTACGAAGGCCAATGGACCCTGGAGCTCAACCGGGCGCGATCTTTGCGTCAATTCCTCGGCGCCCGGGATCACATCGAATCCATAATCTCGGGAGGAGAGGGTAGTTCGTGAAAATAGTACGCCTATCAAACCTTTCACCCAGATCAGTTACGGGAGACGGAGCCAAAGGCCTACGTTACCGTGGCCCGTTGGACGGCGAATCCCTGCGGGTCAATCACGTGGAGATCGAGCCCGGGGGTGTCTCCCGGCAACACGGCCACGAATGGGAGCAGGTGAATTACGTACTAGCCGGCAGTGGAACCCTGGTATGCGAAGGTGAAACGCGCGCCATCGAGATGGGAGATTTGGTCCTGATACCCGGCGAAAGCGAACACTTGTACAGAAATGACGGGAGGGAAACTCTGGTACTCCTGGGAGTTCTCGGGCCGGAATCCCTGGTGTAGTCCACTTGAGCCGGAGAGGAAAACCCGTGACGGAGCCGGTCGGCCACTCCGAGGATTCCTCCGCAGTGGGATCGATCCGGGTGAGAGCACATCCTTTTGGGAGGGGTTGGGGACGTTGTCCGAGGGTCCCATAGAAATGAGGGGACGGTTGCAGGGCGAGGCCGAGGACGTGGTCTTGCGATACATTTACGGGCCGAGGTTGCGAACCGATCTCGCGAAGACCCACTATCTTACCGAGATCAATTTGGCACACGTGATAATGCTCGATCGCCAAGAGATAATCTCTAGGAAGACTGCCAGGCAACTTCTGCGCATTCTCCTGCGCATCGATAATGATGGTCCGGAATCTTTCCAATTGGACGAAAACCTCGAAGGATTGTACTTCAATTACGAAAAGTTCGTGATCGAACAGCTGGGTGCCCGAGCGGGAGGAGCTCTACATACCGCGAGGAGTAGAAACGACCTGGGTGCCACGATGAGCCGCATGCAGGTCAGAGATCTCATACTCGACCTTCTGAATCATGTATTGGATTTTCGCCGAGAATTGAGCCGGAGGTCGCTGACGGAAAAGGATACCGTATTCACGGGCTACACGCACCTGCAACCGGCGCAGCCCATAACCGTTGGCCATTATTTACTGGCAATGGAGCGAGCGCTGGCCCGGGACACCAGGCGACTAGTCAACACCTATCACAGCACTAACCTGTCCTGCATGGGTGCCGGGGCCCTGGCTGGCACGGGGTTTCCCATCGATCGCTATCTGACGGCGACGATGTTGGGTTTCGAAGGCTTCATAGAGAATACGCTGGATGCCGTCGCCGGACGAGATTACCTGATCGAACTTCTGGGGAATATGGCCAACTTGGCGACGACCCTGAGCCGGCTGGCCCAGGACCTGTATGTATGGTATACGCACGAATTCGGAATCATAAGTCTCCCCGACCGGTTGGGTGGAACGAGCAGCATAATGCCTCAAAAGAAGAACCCGGTGGTAATCGAGTCGCCCCGGGGACGCTTGTCGCACGTCACTGCGGCCCTGATTTCGGCTCTGGCGGCGATGAAAAACACCAACTACAGTAATGTTACCGACGTCAATAATCAGAGCTTTCATCTGCTGGAGGACGCCTTGGGACACCTCGTAGCGTCTTTGAGTCTGCTCGGCGCGGTGATTTGCGGGATGGAAATCGACTCGGAGCGAACCCGGGAGATGGCCTCCGAGAACTTTTCCACCGTAACCGAGCTCGCCGACGAATTGGTACGCAGCGCCGGTTACTCCTTCCGTGAGGCCCACCACCTCGTCGGTTCCATAGTGCGAATAGCGACGGATCGGCGTCTCAAAACTACGGACATAACCCTGGAGCTTGTGGATCGCGTCGCACGCGAGAAGACGGGTAGAGCGACGGGTTTGAACGACGAGGAGGTACGCCAGGCACTCGATCCCCTGCACTGCGTGCGGGTTCGGGCCCATGCCGGTGGACCCGCACCCGAGACCCTCGAGCGTAGTATCGCCAACGCCGAAACGGAGATGCGCTCAGATCGAGAACAAGTAGAATCATTACGCGAATCTCTGGATACGACCCGAAGAAAACTTCGAGATATCGCTGCGGGGATTGTCTCAGAAGATTGAGGGTCGGGGGTGGTGCCACAGATTTCCCCGGAGCCTCCTCTGGTTCTTCGATGCCTTGACTGGCGCCTCGTGGCGGGATATATTCGGGGACAAGCCGTAAGCTGAATAATGGCACATATTTCACCGTGACGTTGATGGGGAGGAGTAACCTCGCTAAAGGATGCAAAGCGAGTCGGGTTGGTGAGAGCCGACGATCCGATGCGGGGTGAAGATGGCCCCGGAGTCCCTCGCCGAAATTCCCCCCGGAAGTGTAGGCGTGGCGGTTGCACCCGTTAACGTGTGGCGGGAGTTATTTTCACTTCTCCCGGAGAGTCTCCGGCCGCGAGGTCGGGGTGAATCAGAGTGGTACCGCGGGTCTCGCCTCTGAGAGGCGGGGCTTTTCTATTGTCGGAGAGGGGGCACGACTTTGTCTCGGGAAACGTTTTACATCACGACACCGATCTATTATCCGGATAACAGGCTTCACATCGGCCACACCTACACCACGGTTGCCGCGGATGTCCTTGCCCGCTTCAATCGTCTTCGCTGTCGGGATACCTTCTACCTGACGGGTACCGACGAGCACGGGCAGAAGATACAGCAGGCGGCAGAGGGCCGGGACATATCTCCGCAGGAGTTCGTGGATGATATGGCGGCGTCGATAAAGGGTCTATGGAATAAACTGGGCATATCCTACGACCATTTCATCCGCACCACCGATCCCCGGCACGAGCGCGTCGTACAGGCGATTTTCTCCCGGCTATATGAGAAGGGGGACATTTACAATTCCGCCTACCAGGGCTGGTATTGCACCCCCTGCGAGAGTTTTTGGCCCCAAAACAAGCTGGTAGATGGGAAATGCCCCGATTGCGGCCGAGAGGTATCGTGGGTTGCCGAGGACGCGTACTTTCTACGTTTGAGTAAGTATGCGGACCGACTTCTGGAATACATCGAAGAGAACCCGGAATTTATCCAGCCCGACATCCGAAAAAACGAGATGGTTAGCTTTCTCAAGGCCGGATTGGAAGACATGTGCGTCAGCAGGAAGACCGATTCCCTGCAGTGGGGCATACCGGTTCCGTTCGACCGAGATTACGTGATCTACGTGTGGTTCGACGCCGTATGCAACTACATCACGGCGATCGGGTACGGAGATCCGGAAAACGAGGACATGTTTCGCCATTATTGGCCGGCCCAGGTTCATTTGATAGGCAAAGAGATACTCAGGTTTCACTGTATAATCTGGCCGATCATCCTAATGGCTCTGGATCTCCCGCTGCCGGAGCAGGTATTCGGCCACGGCTGGTTGACGCTGGGCGGCGAGAAGATATCGAAATCTCGGGGCAACGTCGTCGATCCGTTGGTGCTGTCGGAGAAGTATGGGCGCGACGCCATCCGATACTACCTCGTGCGGGAGATACCTTTCGGCGCCGACGGCAAATACACTGAAGTCGCGTTGGTCGATCGCATCAACGTGGATTTGGCCAACGATTTGGGTAACCTGTTGAGTCGAGTTACCGCCATGGTGGACCGCTACTACGATGGGGTGATTCCGGAACGCCCGGGGGGAGAGGCCGAACTCGCGGGAATCGCTCGAGAGGCGACCGCCGAGGCCGAAAACGCCCTGGATCATTATCTATTGAGCGATGCCCTGGCGGCAATTTGGAAGCTCGTCTCCGCCGGCAACAAGTACATCGAACGCAAAGCCCCCTGGAATCTGGACGGCGAAGAGCGCGATTCGGTGATGTATGACCTCGCCGAATCCCTGCGAGTTCTGGCGGTATTGCTCACACCCTTCATGATCGACGCGCCGGCCGAGATGCTGAGACAGCTGGGTCTCGAAGAGAAGACGGAGGAACTTACGTGGAATGACGCCCGGTGGGGAGGTACTCCCGCCGGCACGGTCATCCATCGGGGAGAACCCCTGTTTCCCCGCCTGGATCCCGACGAAGTTCTGTCCGAGTCTGGAGACGAACAAGAACCCGAGCAAAAACCCGAGGAGGGAATTCCTTTGATAGATTACGAACATTTCAGTGCGATGGACTTGCGAACCGGAGTGGTAACGTCCGCTGAGGAAATCGAAGGTGCGGATAAACTGCTGAAATTGATGGTGGACATCGGTGAAGAAGAACGCCGGCAGGTAGTGGCGGGAATTGCCGAACACTATCGTCCCGAAGATCTCGTCGACCATCCCGTGGTGGTGGTGGCGAACTTGAAACCGGCCAAACTGTTCGGCGTGGAATCCCAGGGCATGGTGCTTTCCGCCGAAGGCCCTGAGGGCCTGAATTTGATCGCTCCCGTGGCGGAAGTAACCCCGGGCAGCAAGGTGAAATGATGGTCTTTGTAGACGGGCATGCCCATCTGGACAACAAGGCTTTTCGCGATGACGTCGCGCGGTGCCTCGCGAGGGCACGAGAGCGCGACGTTCGCGCCGTGGTCAACGGATCGAGTGATCGAAATACGGCACAAAGGGCCCTGGATTTGGCGCGTGAGAACGAGGGAATGTGGTCGACCGTGGGCGTTCATCCCCACAAGGCCGAGCAGTACCTCGACGATTCCTTCGACTGGGTGAGGTCCCTCGCGGAGGAACCCGAGGTGCTGGCCGTCGGCGAGATGGGCCTAGATTACCATTACGATTTTTCGCCCAGGGCCCAGCAGCGGCAGGTTTTCGAGAATATGATCGATCTCGCCGTGGAACTCTCCATGCCCGCCGTGGTCCATTCACGGGAAGCCGAGGCTGACACCTTCGTAATGCTCGAGAATTTCCCGCCCGACCACCGCGTCCTGCTACACTGCTTTTCCGGAGACGTCATGCTGATGGAGGAAGCGATGGATCAGGGTTACTACATCTCTTTGGGTGGGGTAGTTACCTTCAACAATGCGAACGCCACCCGCGAGGTCGCGCGAAACGTTCCGCTTGACCGCCTGCTTCTGGAGACCGACGCGCCGTATCTTACGCCCCATCCCCATCGGGGCAAGAGAAACGAGCCCGCCTACATACCGCTGATCGCTGAAGAAATCGCGCGGCTGCGCGGTATCGACGTGGCCGAGGTGGCGCGAGAGACTACGGCCGCCGCCGAAGCCTTTTACGGAACAAAACTGGTGTAGGGGAGCTCGATGGAATTTCTCACTCTCGGTAGTTTGCGGGAACTCATGGAGGATATGGGACTCAGGC